>CAMJZF010000014.1 GCA_946410125.1 uncultured Prevotellaceae bacterium
CCGTCGGGGCGCATCTCGCTGGCGGTGTACTTGATGCCGTTGACCAGTCCCGCCATGATTGCAGCCGAGGCTGCCGACGAAGCCCAGAACCTGGGCCAGTCGCTGCGGCTCTCAACACCGCCAAGCTTAAGGCCTATGGTCAATGCCAGTGGCACATATTGCGTGTAATTGTCAATCTCATTGTGGAAGTTATACTTTATGAGACGAATCTTGGTGTTGGGGTTGTTGTAGTCCTGACGGAAAGCCGTTTTCTCGGCCTTGGCGATGAGTCCTGAAGCAAAGAGAGGAATGCCCACCCACGTTTGGTCGTCAAGGAAGCGGTAGGGCTTTACCGCAGGATTGGTGCGACTCTTGATGAAGTTGAAGTCGGGGGTCTTGGGAGGCTCATAGGGCTTCATCACAACAACGATGCGCCTGTCATCATCGTCGTCGTCATCATCGTCGTCGTCATCATCGTGTAATGCTATAGAAAAAGCCTCAGCGTCTTTAAACAAGGTTTCATGACTTACCGCAGGCTGGGCTGGCTTCATGACATCGTGGTCAATGGGCTGCCCGGCATCGATAGAATCGGAAGCCAACAAGGGGTCTGCTTCCATTCCAAAGCTGCACAATGCGCTGGCAATCAGTATAATCGTCAAGTAAAAACGTCCCATTACGGTTTGTGGAGAATTTAAATGTTTGCAAACTGAAAATATATGCAAATTTCGTTAAGAAAAATGAATTTGACAAATCTTTATACATTTTTTTCACTCCACCATTATTATTTTTAATAAAGCAAAGCCGGCAAGCGATTGCCGGCAAGCCATTTAGCACTTTTTTTTGGAGGGGAGAGGGAGAGGGGAGAGGGGAGAGGGGGGAAGGGAGAGTGAGAGGGGGGGGCTGATGCAAAATTCTAAGGCACAACCTCGAAGGGGTAAAAAGGCTCTAAGAGCCGATTCATTAGTAACACCATGCGGGGGGAAAGGGTGGGGAGTTAGTTGTTTTTCGGGTAGAGGATAGGAGTGTCGATGTTGCCGGCAGCGACGATGGCGCAGTCGCCACCCACCCACACGGTGCCGTCGGGGCATAAGGTGGTTTCGACTACCGAGGGGCGGTTCATGGCCTCGCCTTGCAAGAATCGGCACTGTGCTGGGCGTGAGATAATGCCGCAGTGGTGTAGATAGTGGGTGAGGGCACCGTTGGCGGTGCCTGTGGCGCTCTCTTCGGGCACGCCATATAGGGGGCCAAAGTTTCGAGCGTGAGCCGTGTAGCCGTCGTCCTCGATGGCAAAGGCATGTACCCCTGTCACTCCAAGCTCCTTGCTCATCTGTGCCAGCGCATCCATGTCGGGGGCGAGATTATTCAGACGGTCAACACTTTCCACCGGCATGATAATGTCGGGCAGACCAGTCGAGACCACCATCACAGGTAGATGAGTTGGGCCTTTGTCAGCTCCCATGATGCGGTGCAAGCGTTCAACATCAACAGGGGTGTCAATCACTTGTGGCACAGCCATCTCCATCATGACCTTGCCGTCGACTTTCACTTTAAGGTCGCCGGCAAGCGTGTGGTTGAGGCACGTGGTGCCCTTGGCGATGATGCCCTGCCGCCGCATGGTGCCAAAAGTGGCTATGGTGGCATGGCCGCAGAGGTCCACCTCACCGCAAGGAGTGAAGTATCGCACCGTGAACTCATTGTCACTATGTTGCTTCACAAAAGCCGTCTCGGAATAGCGGAACTCAGCCGCCAGTAGCTGCATGGCACGTGGACTGGGGAAATCGCTCCCTGGGTCAAGCAGCACCACACCGGCGGGATTGCCGCCAAAAGGCTGGGTAGTAAACGCGTCAACTATAAAGTATTTCATAAAAGCTTTTTAAAAAATACAAATATAGGTAAAAAGTTTGTTGGTTTGTTTACTTTTTCAATAAAAATTGTAACTTTGTGCGAAATCTTGAGAAATGGCAGATTACCTAAACATAAGCGATTCTATTTTCCAGCGCACGGCGATGCTGCTGGGCGAGGAGGCACTTGAAAGACTTGCCGGGTGCCGCGTGGCGGTGTTTGGCGTGGGCGGCGTGGGCGGCTATGCCGTCGAGGTGCTGGCACGCAGCGGGGTGGGGGCCATCGACCTCTTTGACAACGACGTGGTGGCTCCAAGCAATATCAACCGCCAGATTATCGCCACCACAAGCACGATAGGTCGCCACAAGGTTGACGTGGCAGTGGAACGAGTGCGCGACATCAACCCCAATTGCGAGGTTCGGGGATTCAAGATGTTCTATGTTGTTGTCAATGCCGATGAGGTGGATTTGAGCCAGTATGACTACGTAGTTGACTGCATCGACACCGTGAGTGCCAAGATGGAGCTCGTGCGCCGTTGCACTCGCCTTGGTGTGCCGATTATTTGCAGCATGGGAGCCGCCAACAAGTTAGATGCCAGCGCGTTCAGTGTTGCCGATATTAGTGAGACCGACGTAGACCCGCTGGCGCGCATCATGCGCAAGAAGCTCCGCAAGGAGGGCATTGAGCACTTTAAATGTGTGTTTAGCAAAGAGCAGCCTCGCAAGCCATGCGAGGAGGGCGAGAGAGTGAAAGAGGGGAAGCGTCCCACTCCTGCGAGCAACGCATGGGTACCAGCCGCCGCCGGCATTGTATTGGGTGGTGAGGTAGTCATGGATTTAGTTTCTTCGGTTAAACCATAATGCGATGAAAAACACCCGACATCCAGATGAACGCAGGCAGCATAAACGAGGTTTGAGGAGTTTTGCCTATGACAAAAACGAGCAGCACCATTGCCCATGCTGTGGCGAGGACTACCGTGGCAACTACTGTCCTGCCTGTGGCTTGCCCACCGGCAAGGGACCTGTCAACTGGCACTCCATCAAGGAGGGCGTGATGGACCTGTGGGGCCTGGGTTCGCGGTCGTTGCCGCACACGCTGTGGCAGCTTATCATCAGGCCCGGTCACCTGATTGCAGCCTACATCAGCGGTCGTCGCCAGGTGAGCTTCCCTCCAGTGAAGATGCTGGTGATAATGGCCCTCTTGGCATTGCTGATCAACAACCTTATCTTTAATGAAAACATTCCCGTCGCTGTTGCCAAGGTGGGCGATGTGGAGTCGACAATCAATTACTACCTTGATGTGGTCTTCGGCTGGGCCGGTTCGCACTATGACTGGGCTTGCCTTGTGTTCATGTCGTTGATTATCGTGCCCACATGGGTTGTGTTTCGCCATGCCCCGCGTTGCACTCGCCACAACCTGCCCCAAGGCTTCTTCATCCAGGTGTTTAACAGCGTGCAGATGCTCATCATTATCACGACTACCACAGTGGTTACCTGGGCAATAGACATCTTCTTCAACATTACATTAGGCAGTCAGGAGACCAGCGATAACATAGTCAACTCTATCGTGATAGTGGTTATTGTGATAATGATTTTTCGCACCTATTATCAGCTATTCGGTTACAACGCATGGGGCACCGCGTGGCGTGTAGTGGCAGTTGCGGTAGCAGGATTTGGGTTGCTGGGGGTGGTAATTGCCCTCTTCAAGTGTGCTGTGGCTGCCAGCATGGGCGAATGGAACTATATCGCTACCCACTTGCTGACCAATCTCTTCATGCGCGCTTTGCTCACCACTGTTGCCCTCCTGGGCTCAAGTCTCATTAACAGGAAGAGAAAGAAAGCGGCAAAGAGAGAGTAGAAGCCTATGTGTGCGTTAGGCATTGGTTATGAGTTCAGCCAGACGCTTGGCGCTGTCGTTGATTTCCTGTTCGCATTCAAGATAGGTTGAGTCGAAGCGCAGCCGAGCTTGCTCGTAAAAAGGCGTGCGTGCATTGAGACCGTTTATCACCGATTGCTTTATCTCGGCGTCGGTCAGGTCGTTGAGCAACGGGCGCTTGGCGCGCTGGTCGGGGAGCACCAGGCGCGAGGTGATGCGCTCCACGCTCGCCTGCAGCCACACGGTGATGCCCACGCGGTTCATCAGCTCCATGTTGCCGGGCTGTAGCGGAGTGCCTCCTCCGCATGCCACAATAGTGTCGCCACCAGTAGTGGCAACCTCTTCAAGAGCCTCACGCTCCAGCCGGCGGAAATGAGCCTCGCCATGAGTCATGAAAACCTCCTTAGCCGTCATGCCGCACTGCTGCTCAATGTAGATGTCCAAGTCGACAAATCTCCAGCCAAGCAACCGCGCCAGCGGCTCACCCAGCGTCGTCTTGCCGCAGCCCATGTATCCTATTAAAAAAACCGTCTTCATCAACTGCAAAGGTACAATATATTTTTGTGTTCACTACCCATGTCTCAAAAAAATATAATTCATTGGTTGAAACTTAAATCTTTTTCTTACCTTTGTAAGTTAAAGCAATCAGTTAAAACAATAACTATGTCGAGTAACAAAAGAAAATGGTATGTCGTGTGGGTGGGTACCGAGCCAGGCATCTGCGACACGTGGACCGAGTGCCAGCTGCGCACCAAGGGTTATGCCGGTGCTCTCTACAAGAGCTTTGACAACCAGAATGATGCCATTGAGGCTTGGCGCAACGGATATGAGGAAGAAGCCCGCAACGTGCTTCGTGCCATTGCCAATGCACCGCACCGCAAAGACGAGGTGGATTACTCGCTCATCCCTGAGATTATCCCCGGCAGCTGGGCTGTGGATGCGGCGTGCAGCAAGAATCCGGGAGTGATGGAATATCGAGGCGTTGACGTGTTTACCGGAGCTCAGATTTTTCATCAGGGGCCGTTTGAGCAAGGCACCAACAACATTGGCGAGTTTCTTGCCATAGTCCATGCCTTGGCATTGCTATACAACCGTGGGGACAGCACCACAGCCATCTATAGCGACAGCCGCACTGCCCAGATTTGGGTTCGCAAGCGCCGGTGCGGCACCAAGTTGGAGCGCACCGAGAAGAACGCTCGCCTGCTCGACATTGTGGCGCGTGCAGAACATTGGTTGCAGACACACACCAGCAGCAACCCCATTTACAAGTGGCAGACCGACAAGTGGGGCGAGATTCCCGCCGACTTCGGAAGGAAGTAGCTATTTTGGAGTTTTGTCTTGTCAAAGAAATTATTTATTTTTGCACTCTATAAACTTGATGCACCAGTAATATGAATCCTTACACACAATTAGCACTGCTATCGGCATCGACGCTCAGGATGCTTCCGCACATTGCGCTGTATCTGTGCCATCGCAAGGAGATAGACCGCGACCTGTGCCAGTATGGCGAGGGCGATGGTGGTGTGACGACGTTTATCAAGGTGTGCACGCGCCAGCGAGTGTTCCGCAACTTGTTCTACTATCGCATGGGTGAATACAAGTCGGTGTTTATTAAGTGGCTGCTGCCTCCTGAGCGCACTCTCAACATTTGGTGCCCCGCCATAGGTGAGGGTTGCCATTTCGAGCACAACTATGCCACCTATCTCAACGCCGAGAGCATAGGCAAGAATTTCTACTGCTTGCAGCTTGTGACCTTAGGCAACGACCGTCATGGCCGTCGCCCCACCATTGGCGACAACGTTAAGATATTCACTGGAGCCACGGTGTTTGGTGGTGTGACGGTTGGCGATAATGTGACCATAGGCGCTGGTGCGGTGGTGAACCGTGATGTGCCCGACGGGTGTACGGTTGCCGGCAATCCGGCACGCATCGTAAAGCAAAACGGCGAGAAAGTGGACAAACCATTGTCATGAAAGTAGTAATAGTGAACCATAGCGATATGCAGGGTGGAGCGGCAATAGTGTCGCTCAGGCTCGCGCATGCCTTGCAGGAAAAAGGCGTTGATGCACGCATGCTCGTCATCGACCGCCAGAGCGATGATGCTCTTGTGGGGGTGATGGGTGGCAAGTGGCTCAACAAGTGGAACTTCCTTGCTGAGCGCCTGGGCGTGTTTCTGCGCAATGGCTTCAGACGCGACACTCTGTTCAAAATTGATACTGGTTCGCATGGCATCAACATCGCATCTCACCCTTGGGTGAAGGATGCCGACGTGGTGTGCCTGAACTGGGTGAACCAGGGCACAATGTCGTTAAAGGGCGTTAGACAACTGGCCCAGAGCGGCAAACCCATTGTGTGGACCATGCACGACATGTGGAACTGCACTGGGGTGTGCCACTACTCGTTTGAGTGTGAGCGATATAAAAAGCGTTGCCACAGCTGTCCACTGCTCGAGACTCAGGGCAACGACCTCTCAACCACGATACAAGAGAAAAAGCGCAAGCTCTATGAGCAAACGCCCATCCATTTTGTGGCCGTGAGCCACTGGCTCGCCGAGTGCTGCAGGCAAAGCACGTCGATGGCAGACTGCGACCTTAGCGTGATTTACAACGCCTTTCCCATCAACGACTTCGACTGCACGAGGCTCACGGGTGGCATTGAGGGAATTCCTGCCGACAAGAAGATAATTGTGATGGGAGCTCGCCGCCTCGACGTGGAGGTCAAAGGCTTTAAAGAGCTCATCGAGACCACACAATACATTGCCCGCAACAAACTCGATTTGGCCCGCAAAGTCCACTTGGTGCTCTATGGTGACCTTCACGACAAGTCGTTGCTTGGCAAGATTGAGGTGCCTTGCACCTATCTTGGCACAATTTCCTCGACCGAGCAATTGAGCCGCCTGTACAGGCACAGCGACATTGTGCTCTCGACGGCCCTTTACGAGAACCTGCCTGGCACGCTCATCGAGGGGCAGGCGAGTGGTTGCCTGCCGGTGACCTTTGGCAAGGGTGGTCAGGCCGATATTGTTGACCACTTGAGGACTGGTTATATCGCTGAATATAAGGATGCTGCAAGCGTGGCTCAGGGAATCGAGTGGGCAATAGATGCCGGTGTTTCACGGCAGTTGTTGCACGATGAGGTGGAGCGCAAGTTTGCCGCCTCAAAGATAGCTCAACAGTATATTGAGCTATTTAATAGAATAATAACCTAAAAATATAATAGATTATGAAGACTAAGACATTAATGATGGGAATTGCATCGGCATTATTGCTGGCGATAGTGTGCTGCCCTGCTGCACAAGCACGGGAAAAAAACAATAGGCCGCATCCCAGAGAGATAATGAAAGCGCTGGTAATTTATTATTCTCAAACGTCGAACACCAAGGCTGTTGCCAAGGAGATTGCCAGAATGCGTCATGCCGACATTGCTGAAATTGAGCTTGTTAACCCTTATGGCGAGGATTACAATGCCACTATTGAACGCTGCAAGAAGGATAAGAATGAGGGCATTCTCCCTGAGATTAAACCATTGAAAGTTGATGTTTCAAAATATGACGTGATATTCTTGGGATATCCAATCTGGTTTGGCACCTATGCTCCCCCTATTGAAGCTTTCCTAAACCAGGTGGACTTGAGTGGCAAGATAGTGGTGCCGTTCTGCACCTTTGGCAGTGGAGGTCTTGAGTCGAGTGTAAAGAGCCTTGCCGCCAAACAGCCAGGAGCCGAGATTCTCGATGGTTACGGAGTGCGCGCTGCACGCATGGATGCTATGCCCGAGGAGGTAGACCAGTTCTTAACGGCCAGCTATTTCATCAAGGGCAAGGTCGTGAAGCTCGATGATTTCTCGGCATCTCATCGCGTTAGCAATGACGAGGCGGCCATCTATGATGCTGCAATAGGTGATTACCCAATGATGCAAAACACCAAAGCACTTTTCGTTGCTTCGCGCGCAATTCCCGATGGCACTGAGTACCTGTTCACCGCATGCGAGAAGCGAAAGGAGCCAGTTGACCCAGACATCTCAATTCGTCCTCCAAAGGAGATACAAGTCTATGTGATTGTCATCAATGGTAAAGCGCCCGAGTTCACCAGAGTTGTTAGATAAATGTATAAAAATAAATAACAATGCAAACAGTTTTATTTACAAGCACTATTTTCGGTCCCATCCACAGTCGCCGTCTGGGCACTTCGCTGGGTGTGAACCTTATGCCTAATGATGGCAAGATTTGTTCGTTCGACTGCCTCTACTGCGAGGCAGGCTACAATGCCCAGGGACCAGGCACCACAGGAGTTGCAAAGCGCGAGACACTCAAGAAACAGCTTAAGAAAAAACTTCAGCAAATGAAGGAAGAAGGCAGCCAGCTCGATGTAATCACTTTCTCGGGCAACGGAGAACCCACCCTGCACCCAGAGTTCAAGGAGATTGTACACGATGTGATAAACCTGCGCAACCACTACTTTCCCGAGGCTAAAGTCTCGGTGTTGAGCAATGCCACGATGGCTGGCCGTCCTAATGTGATTGCGGCACTCAAGCAGGTGGATAACAACATCCTAAAGCTCGACAGCGCTGTGGCTCGCACCATGCGCCTGATTAACAGGCCAGTGTCGCCTAATGTGCTGCCACAAGGTGTAATTGAGGACTTGAAAGCCTTTGGCGGCCAGTGCATTGTCCAGACCATGATGGTTCGTGGCGAGCACGATGGTGAGATTGTCGACAACACCACCGATGCCGAGATTGACGCCCTTATCAATGCCTACATTGCCATCGCTCCTAAAGAAATCATGCTCTACACCATCGACCGCAAGACGCCCGAGGAGAAGCTGGTGAAGGTGCCTGTCGAAGATCTCAAGCGTATAGCCCGCCACATCGAAGCCGAAACCGGCATCACAGTGCAGGTTACGGGATAAGCTGTAAGTGGTAAGTGTTAAGTAAGGGCGTAAGCGGTCTTCATGCGACCAATTCTCCTTCTACTTAACATTTACTACTGATATTTACTACTTTACACTTACTACTTAACACTTAAAAATTGTATTACATCGAGGACAAGGAATTTGGACGTGTATATGTCAATGTGAGGAGCAACATGCGCAACATGACCATGCGCTGGAAGGCTGGCACACTCTACATGAATGTGCCGTCAAGAGCCTCGGTTGCCGAGATTGAGCGAGTCCTCGACGAGATGCGCCCCAGGTTGCGCAAGGGCAGGGAGAAAGGAGGACTCTCTTATCACTTGGGACAAGAGATTCAATGCTACGGCTTTACCATTACCATAGCCGAGCAGGACAGGCTTCCCGACCGCATCGTTTTCAGCAATGGTGAATCGCGCGTGGTGGCTAGTGTGCACAAGGGCATCAATCTTGACGATCATTACACCAAGCAATGGATTTCGAAGGCTCTGCAGGTGGTGGCACACGACCGCGCAGCACAGTCGCTACTGCCTCTTGCACAAAGTATTACCAAGAGAGTGGGGGTGGCTCCAAGCCGTTTTGAGATTGGACGAGGGTTGCGCAAACTGGGGCATTGCACACCCAAGGGGGTGATACAGCTCTCGGCAAATATAGTGTTCCTGCCTGCTGAACTTATCGAGCTGATAATCTGTCACGAACTTGCTCACCTTACCCACATGAACCACTCGCCACAGTTTCACGCCTTGCTCAACTCTTACCTGATGGGTCGCGAAAAGGAGCTGGAAAACCGTCTCAAAAACTTCCCTTGGCCCGTAATGCGTTAGCCGTCAGGTTCATTTTTGTCATCTATAATAAAGAAGATTATTGACTTTAGGCAGTGGTGAGTATAATTGGATGTGAAAAATAAACACTTATGACTGACATACAGAGTGCTGAGCAGCGTCGGGCAAATATGGCTGCGATACATGGCAGGGACACGAAGCCTGAGATGGTGGTGCGCCGTTGGTTGTGGCACCATGGCTTTCGTTATCGTCTTAACTATCGTTGGCTGCCTGGAAAGCCCGACTTGGTGCTTCGTAAGTATAGGACATGCATCTTTGTGAACGGCTGCTTCTGGCATGGGCATGAGGGCTGCAGATACTATACCGTGCCTAAGACTAACACTGAATTTTGGGTGAATAAGGTGAAACGCAACCAGGAGCGCGACAGGAAGGTGCGCGATGAACTGGCATTGATGGGCTGGCGCACAATAACCATTTGGGAATGTGATTTGAAGCCAGGAAAAAGGGAAAAAACGCTAACGTCGCTGGGCTATACTCTCAATAAAGCATTTCTTGACGACCACAGAGCCAAGCCTTACAGGGTGCATGACGAAGAGCCTCTGCTGGCAGCCGAGGAGTGAGGAATGTTTTTCTTGACAGTTGACCCTCTTTGCTAAAAATCTTTGCTCTATTAATACATCGAGAGTTTGAAGTCATGAATCATCTGAGCAAACTGTGGGTTGCGGTTTCTCATGTCTTCAACGATTTCTCGGTCGGTCTTGGCCATAGAGGAAACACCTTTTTCGGAGAGTTTTATGTTGAGGGCAAGCATGTCATTACCCACCTCGTCACGCAGGAATTGCATGAGTTTGGTCATGTTGCTGCTTAGGGTCTCAAGTTGTCCTTTGTTCTCAACCTCAATAGAATAGGTGTTGTCGTCGATTTTCTGTGGCAGTGAGTTGCGCATTGCACTCAGGAGAATCATCTCGCCAGGATGCTTATCGATGTAGTGTTGCCAGGCAACGGCGAGCTGCTCGGGAGTGAAAGGCGTGGTGCGCACGCTGCGCTGTGCTTCGGTCGTTGCTTTGGCTGCCTGATTGGCTTGTGGCTGCTTGTTGATAAGGATGCGTGGTGTGGCAGCCGCTTGCCGAGGTGTTGACGCTGGAGCCGGAGTGGGTTTGGCAACAGGTTGTGGCGTGGGTTGCGGCGCAGGTTGTGCTGCCTGTTGTGGAGCGGGTTGTGCTACCGGTTGTGGTGTGGGAGCCTGTTGGGTAACAGGTTGAGGTGCAGGTTTGGCAGCAGGTTGCGGAGCCGGTTGTGCAGGAGCCGCTGGTGCCGTCACCTTTTGCACTCGGGGTTGCGCCGGCTGTTGCAAAGGCTTGCCACTCATGAGCTGGCACAGCTTGATGAGTGTGAGTTCGACGGTGAATTGCTTGTTGCTCGTTTCGCGATACTGCAGGTCGCAGGTGTTGCACAAATCCATTGCCATGTAGAAGAAGTGCATGTTGAACTTTGCCGCCTGCTGAACATATTGCTGAGCTATATCGTTGCTGGTCTCCAGCAGGTGAACGGTTTGCGGAGTGGCGGCTACCATGAGGTCACGCAGGTGCTGTGCAAGCCCGTTGACAAAGAACAACGAGTCGAAACCCTTGTCACGTATTTCCTTGTAGATGAGCAATGCCTGTGGCACGTTGCCGGTGAGGAATGCCTCGTCAAGACGGAAGTAATAGTCATGGTCGAGGACATTGAGGTTGTCGATGGCATTCTGGTAGGTGATGTTGCCATCGCTTGAAGCGAGCACCTGGTCAAATATTGACAAGGCATCGCGCATGGCACCGTCGGCTTTCTGGGCTATGACGTTCAGGGCTGCCGACTCGGCAGTGACCCCCTTGTCGCGGCAGATGTACTGCAGTTGCTCCACTATGTCGGGGACGGTGATGCGTGCAAAGTCGTAGATTTGGCATCGCGACAAGATGGTGGGGATAATCTTCTGCTTTTCGGTTGTGGCGAGAATGAAAATGGCATAGTGTGGCGGTTCCTCAAGGGTCTTGAGAAAGGCATTGAACGCCGCTTGCGAGAGCATGTGAACCTCATCGATGATAAACACGCGATAACGTCCTATTTGTGGCGGCACAAGCACCTGGTCGGTGAGGTTGCGAATGTCTTCGACCGAGTTGTTGCTGGCAGCGTCGAGCTCCAGTATGTTGTAGGAACGCTGCTCGTTGAATGCCTGACACGACTCACACTCGTTGCATGGCTCGCCGTCGGGGGTGAGGTGCTCGCAGTTGATGGCCTTGGCAAAGATGCGCGCGCATGTGGTCTTGCCCACGCCACGTGGCCCGCAAAACAGGTAGGCATGTGCCAGCTGCTCGTTCTTGATGGCAGTCTTGAGGGTATGAGTCAGGGCTTTCTGGCCTACCACAGTCGAAAAACTCGCTGGACGATACTTGCGTGCCGATACTATGTAATTCTCGCTCATAAGGTGCAATTATTGTTTAATTTCCTGGAGTGCTGAACTTCCAATTTCTTTCAGTCTACAAAGATAATATTTTTACTCCAATTTCACACCACACGATATTTTTTTTTGAAAAAAGTTGGTTTCTATTGTAACAATTTCATTTACCTTTACGTCATGATTAATGAACGGACAAATTATTCACACTAAAAACAATAATAATGAAGAAAATTTTAATTTTAGCCTTTATGGCTTTGGCGATGGCAACAGCCCACGCAATTACAGTAGATGATGTGTTCAACGCTTTTCCCGATGCCGACAATGTGGAGAAAGTGAATCTCGACAAGGACATGTTGAAGATGATGGATGGCAAGATGCCAGGTAATGTAAAGGACATCAATGCATTGAGAGTAGTCAATATAAAAGCTCCTACAGCCCAGCAGTTTAGCGTTGCACGAAAATTCTTAGATGCTGAGATTGACGGCATGGATCTCATTCTCGATGTTAATGAGCACGGCGAGGTGTCGATCTACGCAAGCACGTCGGGCGACTTTGCCACCAAGCTGCTCATTGTCGTTGTCAATGACCGCGATAACGACAGCGAGGCGGTGGTTGTGTACATTGACGGCAAAATCAACATTGGGGATATTGGCAATTTGGTAAAATTAGGCAATTGATTAGGGTTAATTTATCACGATGAACGCAACCGAGTTTAAACGGCAACTGCTGCCGCTCAACGCAAGCCTTTACCGCATGGCTTATAAGCTCATGGGAAATGAGGAAGACGCCAAGGACGTGGTGCAGGATGCCTACCTTAAACTCTGGAAACAGCGCGACAATATAACCAACATCGACAACCCTCTTGCCTATTGCCTCACTATTGTCAAGAACATGTGCCTCGACCGGCACCGCGCAGCAAGCCTCAATGTTATTGACAAACCTCCAGAGGAATTGCCTATCGCCACCGACGACAGCGCATCAAGGCACATTGAGCAAGAGCAGACCACTCAGCTTCTCAACCAATGCCTGGCACGCCTGCCGGTACAGCAGCAACAAGTGGTGCGGATGCGCGACCTGACAGGATGCTCAATGCAGGAGATAGAGAGAGCCACCGGCCTGAGTGCCGTAAATGCGCGAGTGCTCCTTAGCCGAGCACGAAAAACACTGAGAAACCAATTCCAAACTTTAATATCGTCATGAACAGCAAAGAATTAGACATATTGCTCAGCAAGTATTACCGCGGCGAGACATCTCTCGACGAGGAGTTGCAGCTGCGCAACGCCCTGAGCGACGACAGTGCCGATGCCTTGCTCATGAAGGAGCTTGAGGCTGTGGACAACGAGATTGAGGTTCCTGCCGATTTGGAGAAGATGCTCAGCGACAAGATTGACGAGTGGGAAGCCGATGAGAAGAATGTTGCCAAAGTTGCTCCCTCGCAATGGCGACGCACTGCTTGGGCAGCTGCAGCAAGCATAGCCGTGGTGGCAGCAATTGGGTGGTGGTATGTGAACAACAACTCACAGCCCATAGTTGAGAAAAAAGCTCCAGTGATAGCCGCGGTTCCCGAAAAGGTGCCTGCAGTTGAGCCTATTGCAGAGGGCGAGCCTGTTGTCACGCCCCCACAGCCCGCCCCGATGCCGCAAGTCAGGGCACAGAAGACGCTGTTGAGGGATAATAAGAAAGTTGCTTCGCATCTTGCCCAAGTAAAGAAAAAGTCGGGTGCCGAAGAGTTGAGTGCCAACGACGAGGAAATGGCGCTTGCGGCATTGGAGAAGTTTTCCAGCGTGCTTAGCAAGGGCATGGAGCAAGTTGACGATGCGAGTGAAAAAATCGACAATATAAACAAGACTATTAATCAATACTTATAACCATTATGAAAAAAACTATATCTATACTAATTCTCATGCTCATGGTAAGCATGACGACAAGCGCTCAAGAGTCGTTTGCCAAGCAGTTCAAGGGCAAGGAAGGTTTTTCCTGTGTCACGATTGGCAAGGCTGCGATGAAGCTGATGAGTTCCAATGGCAAGCTGGGGCGCGAAGGTTTCGGTGGCAAGCTCAACATCGGCAACTTTGCCGACAAAATCGAACGCCTCGAAATTGTCACGTCGAGTAAGCCCGAGGCCTCCTATAAACTATTGGAAGCCTGTCATGCCTGGATTGAAAAGGACGGGTTTGAGAGTGTCATCGACGTTGACGAGGAGGGTCAGCAAGCTTCAATCTATGCCAGGACCGGCGGTGACAAGAACGTCTTCTTGCTGCTGGCTCAAGACGAGGAAACCTCGGTAATCATCATCTATGGCACCATGACCCTCGACGACATCCAGGGTGTGATAAAATAGTTAAGGGAGTTCATCGAACAGAAAACACAGCATAGCAAAGGGGCACGCTCAACAATTGGCGTGCCCCTTGAGTTTTACAGGTTGGCGATTTTGGAATCTCGGTTTTTCCTGAAATTGGAGAAGGTGCCAAAGATGTCGCTGAGAGCTATCACGGCATTGGAAGTCTCGTTTTGGTATAGGGTGGCACTGTTGCCGGTAGCCGTCGACTTGCCTTGCAAAGCACCTGTGACACCCGAGATTTCCTCGAGTAGCTGCATCTGTAGCTTTACCATCTCGTAGGCACCTATATTGGTGTTGTTGACCGAGATTTGCTCCGGCTTGTTGGAGTTATAGTCAGGATTGTAGGGCAGGATGCCGTTACAGTCGCGCCACACTCGCTTGATGTCATTCCAAGTAAAGCCGTCGGGCAGAGCCGTTTCGGGGAAAAGGAGCACCCCCTTGGCACTTGCCATCATTATGTTGTTGATAAGAGTGATTATTTGGTTTACCGCCTTTTGCTGGTCAATGATGTCCTCGACAAAGGAGTGCACCTCGCCGTCGGTGAGCGGATAGAACTTAATGACAAAGGGGTGTGAGCCATGAGCCCAGGGAGAGTCCCACTCGGCGAGCAGGTCGCCCATTGGTGAGAACCATCGGCAGTGCCAAGTTGTGACAATGTCCCATCGGGTGGTTATGGTGGCAGAGTCTTTCATGCGCGCGTTGGGTGGCAGGATTGACAGCTGTGCTGTTGCCCGGTCGTGGCAGAGCAGCACTTCACGGTTTTCACGGGTCCACACTTCAATCGCCCTGCACTTGCCGGGGTCGGAGGCTCGCCAGAATGAGGCACCCTGATGCGAATCGGCGCCGATGGCATGTGAAAAGTCAATAGTGCGCTCCTCGATGTTGTTGCTGTAGATGCTTCTGAGCCATCGCGCCTTGCTGCGTGAGTTGGGTGCAACAATCTTTATCAGTTGGGCTATGTTCAGGTCGTGGAGCTGGCCCAGGAGTTCACAATCGCGAGCCAGCGGGTCTTCAAACGCATTTATGAAGAAGTTGTTAAGGTTTACGTTGGTGACTTTGACCCTCTGTCGCATGATTTCACGCACCGGCTCGATGCGTTGCACCGCCGTTCCCGAGATGAGAAATTCCTCCATTGCCCTGCTGTCGAGTTCGTCAATCTGGTTATAGTCATGAACAGTAGCCACGTTTTTGTCGGCTGGCTTGTAGATGTTGATGTGTTCGGTGCGGTATCGTCCCACGATGGTTTTTATCATTTGTCGAATGAGATTGTTGGTCTGTGGTGGAGTCCCTCCCTTTAGATAGTATTCATACTCTGAAAAGGTCTCGCCCGAGGCTGTGCGTAGGGTGTCGCGCCACTGGTCGCCATAGGCGAACCGCTTATTGCGCAGTCGCTTGCTGCGCAACAGGCTTGCCTGGCACCAGGCCTTGTAGGCATTGTGTAAAAAGGTTTGGTTGGTGTTCATTGTTGGAGTTGTCAGTTATCAGTTGTCAGTAATCAGTTGGTTATCTAATGGCGAAGTAATGGCGACGGTGGCGTGGACTGTAGGAAACGTGAATCCAGGCGAAATCGTGCTCGTTGATGGCTTGGTCAACGGGCAGGTTGAGTCGTCGCATGAGCGAATAGAGCTTACGGTTGGCATGCGGGTTGCCGGCAGTGATGTCGGCAGCTTCACCCCGCATGTGCTGGCTTGCCGGTGCTCCACCCACCGCCTTGTTGAGCGTGCGGCAACGGTAGCCGCTGTTTACCTTGATGGGTTTGCCCCATGCCTCACGCAGGGGGTCCAGGATGTTGTCGACAAGAGCGGTGAGATTAGCTATCACCTGTTGCGATGGGGTGTTGTCGATGTTTCGCAATTGTGCTGTAGTAGAGCGTGTAAGCTCTTCGATGGTAAAATATTTCATAGTGTTTAAAGTTAATGTGTTAATATCATGTGGCTTTGCAACCACGCCACAAAGAAACAATGGCACGCGGGCACAAAACAACCTTAAAAAAACACTGTCCGCATGCTGGAATCAATAAGATTGAAAAGCCTAAAGGCCCTTTTCGAGAAGTTGGGATAGATACTCAAAAGTCAGAAAATTCTTGCTAATTTTGCAAAAACTTGCAAGAATTGGCAAGAATTTAAAATGTTATTTGTATCTTTGTGGCGTAATTAGTAAAATGAGAGTTTTATGATAGAACTGCCACCAAAAATAGACAAGAAAATACTTGCTAATGCCTTGCTTAAAGGCATTGACCCCAATATCATGCCCATTGTGGATAAAGTCAATGACGACTATGAATATTGGGACAAGGTGAAATACAAGAAACTGCCCGAAGGCTTCACCTCTCAGATGTTATGGGCTAACGTCAAAGCGTCACGTTTGAGGAGCATAATTCCTGTATGGGGGAAATATGGCATCAACTTATGTATTACCAGCCAAATGCAACGCATGTGCCATGAATTTGACATGAAATTTGGTAGCTTTTGGGAAGTGGAAGGTGGCGCTCAGTCTGCTGAGAAGAAGTACTATCTGTCGAGTTCTTTGATGGAGGAAGCAATTTATTCCAGTAAAATGGAAGGAGCCTCTACTACGAGAATCGTGGCAAAGGAGATGTTGAGGAAGAAAAAATCTCCACAGAACAAGTCTCAGCAGATGATAGTAAACAATTACAACACCATCCAGTATATTGTAGAGCATAAGGATGAGCCACTGACAGAAGAATTGCTACTTACAATTCATCGGTTGATGACGGAAAAGACTTTGGATAATCCTGAAGATGCAGGCCGTTTCAGAGCTAACGATAAAGTTGTCGTAGCTGATATGGTAGAGGGTGACATTATCTACACTCCGCCATCGTTTCAGGAAATACCTGAATTCATTGATTCTCTTTGCTCTTTCTTCAATAACGGTAATTCACGCACTTTTATTCATCCCATTATTCGGGGCATTATAGTGCATTTTATGCTTGCCTATATGCATCCGTTTGTTGATGGTAATGGTCGTACGGCACGTGCATTATTCTATTGGTATATGCTAAAAGAAGGTTATAAGCTGACGGAGTATATGTCTATATCGAGGGTTATCGCTAAATCCAAACCGAGTTATGAGAAGGCTTTCCGTTATGTAGAAAATGACGGGAACGATATGGGCTATTTTGTGGCTTACAACCTGCGGGCTTTGGAAATCTCTTTCCAACAGTTGCGTGATTATATTCAGAGAAAGCAGCGTGAGAAGAGGGCTGCCAGTTCCTTTATGATGGCTGGAAACATCAATCAGCGTCAAGCTCTCATTCTTCAGCATCTTAAGGAAGAACCCGACACCATCTTTACTGTAAAAGATGTACAGGAACAATTCTCCGTTTCCTCTATGACAGCAAGAAAAGATTTGTCAGACTTGGTCCAGCAGGGCTATTTGACAGAGATTGCTCTAAACAAAGTTACTCGTGGATATATAAAATTTCAGGAGGAATTAATGACTAATTACAAGCGCTTAGGCGACTATATCAGAGAGGTGAATGTCCGTTCAGAAGCTAATAATCGGACAGAAAACAAAATAGTAACCGAACAAAAAAAGGGTTCAAGGTAGCAGGAAACAGGAGTAATTGAGAGATGCGAGGGGTATCGGCTATATTGGAATTGCAACGGCAGCGGGCGCTGCTGGTTGCTGAGCGTGAGGCTGAGCGTGAGGAGTTTCGGCGTCAGACCGAGACTCAGGGTCTGGGTCGCAAGGTTAAGCGTGGCGACTGCTGGTGGCCTGTTGGCGTGGGTCGTAGCTATTATAATTCTCTCAATCAGCTGGTTGTGGAGGTAAGCCGTAGCGAAGATACCGAGATTGAGCACAACTTCGAGTATGGCCGGCAGGTGATGTTTTTCCGTGTAGACGCGAGCGACAACATCACCTATTTCAAATTTTCGGGCTCAGTGAGCTATGCTCAGGAAAACCGCATGGTGATAGTGGTTCCCGACGGTAATGCCGTTGCCGACCTGCAGGGCCATGAGAGGGTGGGGGTGCAACTGTCGATGGACGAGCACACCTATGAACTTATGCTCCGCGCCATTGACCGTGTGGCTCGTGCCAAGGGTAACCGCCTGGCACACTTGCGTGACTTGTTTTACAATCACAGCAAGACCGAGAAATTCACTTTTTCTCCAATCACTTTTCCTTGGCTGAATCCCACTCAGGAGCACGCCGTCAACGAGGTGCTGCTTGCCAAGGATGTGGCAGTGGTTCATGGGCCTCCGGGCACAGGAAAGACGACCACTCTGGTCGAGGCGATATATGAAACGCTGCGACGTGAGAATCAAGTGCTGGTGTGCGCTCAGAGCAACATGGCGGTTGACTGGATAAGCGAGCGGCTGGTAGATCGAGGAGTAGAAGTGCTGCGCATTGGCAACCCCACTCGCGTTAACGATAAAATGCTTGGCTTTACCTATGAACGGCGGTTTGAGGCTCACCCCGACTATCCTCAACTGTGGGCGATACGCAAGGCGATGCGTGAGTTGCGCAGTGCCAAGCGTCGTGGGTCGGACAGCTATCATCAGAAACTGGATAGGCTTAAAAGCCGAGAAACCGAACTTGAGGTGCGCATCAATAACGACCTCTTTAACAGTGCCCGAGTAATCTCCTGCACACTTGCCGGCAGTGCAAGTCGTGTGCTGGAGGGGATGAAGTTTGCCACCTTGTTTATCGATGAGGCGGCTCAGGCACTTGAAGCGGCGTGCTGGATTGCCATTGCCAAAGCCAATAGGGTGATACTTGCCGGTGACTACTGCCAGCTGCCGCCCACCGTGAAATGCCTCGAAGCCATCAAGGGCGGCCTTGCCAGGACGTTGATGGAACGCATTGTGCAAAGTAATCCACAGGCTGTAACGCTGTTGCAGGTTCAGTACCGCATGAACGATGCCATCATGCGTTTCTCAAGCGACTGGTTCTACAATGGACAGGTGGCGAGTGCTCCCGAAGTGAAGTATCGCAGCATCCTCGACTTTGACACACCCATGACATGGGTCGACACCGCCAATCTCGACATTGACTCGCACGAGGAACTGGTGGGCGAGACATTTGGGCGCATCAACCGTGCCGAGGCACAGCTCACCATCGACACGTTGCAGCAATATTTCGAGCGGTTGGGACGGCATCATGTGCTTGACGAACGCCTCGACGTGGGCATTATCTCGCCCTATCGTGCCCAAGTGCAGCTGTTGCGGAGAATGTTGCGCAAGAGCGCCTATTTCAAGCCGTTGCGACATCTTATCTCGGTCAATACCGTTGATGGGTTTCAGGGTCAGGAGCGCGATATAATCGTGATTAGCCTCGTGCGAAACAACGATGAGGGTCAAATTGGTTTCCTGCGCGACCTGCGGCGCATGAACGTTGCCATTACCCGAGCGCGCATGAAGCTCTTCATCATGGGCGACAGTGCCACGATGACCCGCCACCCATTCTATCGTAAGCTATATAATTATATAAAGACGCTTTAATTATAAAATAGAGTCCACTTAAGCGGACAAAATCAGTAGGAAGGGTGATGAGATAAATTGGTATTTATTTTGCCGAAATGAGTTGGAATGAGTACTTTTGTGGCAGTTTTCAAGGATGAAACCGTCTTATTAAATGAACAAGCTTATAAATATATTGAAAGAATGGACGTTGCCGGTGTCGATGTCGACCGGCATATTGGTCTATTTTATATTTTACTTCACGCCGGCTCTCGATGAGGCATCGCGTGTGTTCAACAGTTTTTTCAACTTTATCCTGCCTTGGATTTTGTTTGTGATACTGTTTGTAACCTTTTGCCGCGCCAATTTTCACAAGATGCGCCCCTGCTGGTGGCACTTTGTGATCCTTGCCATGCAGTTGGTGGTAGTGATAGTGAGCACTTTGCTCATAGTGCATTATCATGCTTCGGGCAATGAACTGGTGCTGATGGAGTGTATAATATGTTGTGTAATATGCCCATGTGCCACGGCGGCACCGGTTGTCACTGCCAAGCTCGACGGAGACCTTGAGAAGATGACTACCTTCATGCTGCTTAGCAACTTTGTGGCAGCAATTTCGATTCCCATAGTTTTCCCCCTCGTTGACGAGAGCATCGACATGCCTTTCTGGAATGCCTTTGTGGAACTTTTGGAACGGGTGTGCTCGGTATTGGTTGCTCCCATGGCCCTTGCTTATGTTGTAAAGCATTTCACTCCCCGCCTTCATCGAGTGATAATCAGCAACAAAGACTTGTCGTTCTACCTGTGGGGTGTGTTGCTGCTTGTGATTTCGGGAGCCACGATGCGCAACATCATGAATTCGGGCACAACAGTGTGGTTTATCGTGATAGTGGCTCTTACCAGCCTGGTTATTACCTTTGTGCAGTTTGCGATTGGTCGATATGTTGGCCGTTTTTTCCATGCCACAACCGAGATGGGTCAGGCGATGGGTCAGAAAAACACCGCCTTTGCCATCTGGGTGTCGAGCGCATGGCTTAATCCGCTTGCCGCTGTAGGTCCCGGTTTCTATATCTTGTGGCAGAATGCTTTTAACAGTTTGGAGATATGGCATCATAATAAAACCCATAAATTGAGTTGACGATGACAGTGAGTTTTCAATATTATAGCGAGAGTGAGGATGGCCGTGACGACTATCGATTCTCAAGTGATGACGAAGCTATTGAGAAATTTGAGAGCCTCAAGGAGATTATTAGGGTTCAGTTCCTTGATTGCGCTGACGCTGAGATAGTTGATGAGCCCGATTTCTTTGGCATCATCGACCACCGTAGCGGCGACTGGGCGAAGGCTTTTATTACCAACAGCAAATAAAAAGAGACCTAATTTCGAGATGTAAAAAAATTACATTTTGTGCTCATCAAGGTGCAGATTGTTAATAACTATCTTGAAAAGATTGCAATAGGGATGATAATTTGAATTAATTTTGCGCTGGATTTTGTGAAACTTACATTGAAAATGAAATGTGGGTTCTATAAATGTGTTGTTAATAGCTTGTAGAACCCACTTTAAAAAACGAAGGCGAAATGAAGAGAAAGAATATATTATGGGGCTTTGCGCTGTTGGTAATGGCAATGGTGTGCTGCTATGTGTTCAGTGCCTGTGGCGATGACAATAATAATGATGAGCCCAAAAATCCATTAATCGGAGCCTGGGAGATAGAGAAGACCCCTGAGACCATTGGAGCACTTGAGCAGCTGTTAACCAATTTGTTGCAGGAAAACGATGCCCTTGTTCAAGAAAACATCGAAATTCTCAAGAAAGTGGAGACGATTGTTGCAACCGGGCAATTTATCGTTCAGTTCAACGAGGGCGGTGAAGCACGCCTCTATGCCTATAACGGGAAAGGCCTGGGTGCCTTTGTCGTAGGCTCTTGGACCATGACTGAGCAGGCATTGTTGCTTGGTGTGGGCACGATAACACTGCCTGTGACCAACATCACCGTTGATGGCGGCACGCTACACGGCTATGTTGGGCAGTTGCCGCTCACCTTCAAGAAGATAAAGGTGAATAAATAGCCCAAAAGTCTTTTGTTAAACGCATCGGCCGGAAAACTGGTTAGATGCGTTTTTTATTATAAAAAAACTCTAACTGAAAACTTTTTGCTAACTTTGCAGAAAATTAATAAAATACATTGTAATACTTATGGAAGAAAAGAAAAAATATGCACGCACACTGGTGACTACCGCATTGCCTTATGCCAATGGTCCCGTACACATTGGCCATCTGGCTGGAGTATATGTACCTGCCGACATTTATGTACGCTACCTTCGCCTCAAAGGTGAGGACGTGGTGATGATAGGCGGAAGCGACGAGCACGGTGTGCCCATTACCATCAAGGCACAGAAGGAAGGTGTTACCCCACAGGACATAGTGGACCGTTATCACAAGATAATAAAAGACTCGATGGAGGGGCTTGGAATCTCGTTTGATGTGTACAGCCGTACCACCAGTGCCATTCACCGTGCCACTGCGAGCGAATTTTTCAAGAAACTCTATGATAAAGGTGAGTTTATCGAGAAGACCAGCGAGCAGTTCTATGACGAGGAAGCCGACCAGTGGCTTGCCGACCGATATATCACCGGCACTTGCCCCCATTGCGGCAACGAGGGAGCCTATGGCGACCAGTGCGAGGCATGCGGCACATCGCTCAATGCCACCGATCTTATCAATCCCAAGAGTGCAATTACCGGCAACGTTCCCGTGCTCAAGGAAACCAAGCACTGGTACATGCCTCTCGATAAGTGGGAACCTCGCTTGCGCCAGTGGATTCTTGAGGAGCACAAGGAGTGGAAGACTAACGTGTACGGGCAGTGTAAGTCGTGGCTCGACAACGGCCTTCAGCCACGTGCCGTGACCCGTGACCTTAACTGGGGAATTCCGGTGCCCATCGAGGGTGCCGAGGGCAAGGTGCTATACGTGTGGTTTGACGCTCCCATTGGCTACATCAGCAACACCAAGGAGCTGTTGCCCAACGATTGGGAGAAATACTGGAAAGCCGACGATACCCGCATCATTCACTTCATTGGCAAGGACAATATCGTGTTTCACTGCCTTATCTTCCCTGCCATGCTCATGGCCGAGGGTTCTTATCAGCTACCCGAGAACGTGCCAGCCAACGAGTTCCTGAATCTCGAGGGTGACAAGATTTCGACCAGTCGCAACTGGGCGGTGTGGCTCAACGAGTATCTTGAGGACTTCCCCGGCAAGCAGGATGTGTTGCGCTATGTGCTCACTGCCAACGCTCCTGAGACTAAGGACAACGATTTCACATGGAAAGACTTCCAGGACCGCAATAACAACGAGCTCGTGGCAATTCTCGGCAATTTCGTGAACCGTGCTATTGTGCTCACCAACAAATACTTTGATGGCGTGATTCCCGAGGCACATGAGCTTACCGACTATGACCGCGCCACCATCGAGGAGTTCAAGGGCGTGAAAGATGCACTGAGCGAGGCACTTGAGACTTTCCACTTCCGCGCTGCCTTGAGCGAGGCAATGAAGCTTGCCCGCATAGGTAACAAGTATCTTGCCGATACCGAGCCATGGAAGCTTGCGAAGACCGACATGACCCGCGTGGAGACAATCATGAATGTGGCCTTGCAGATTACTGCCAATCTTGCCATTGCATTTGAGCCGTTCCTGCCCTTCAGTGCCGAGAAACTGCGCAAGATGATAAACCTTGGTAAAGCCGACTGGAACAAACTTGGCTCTATCGACATCCTCAAGGCCGGTGACCGCGTGGAGAAGGCCGAACTGCTCTTTGAGAAGATTGATGACGAAACCATTAAGATTCAAACCGACCGTCTCGCTCGCATCAAGCAGGAGAACATCCTCAAGAACTTCACTCCAAAGGCTGTGGCGCCAACGGTGTCGTTTGAGGAGTTCCAGAAGATGGACATTCGTGTAGGCAAAGTTCTCGCTTGCGAGAAGGTTAAGAAAGCCGACAAGCTGCTCAAGTTCACCATCGACGACGGCATGAAAGGCCGCACTATTGTGAGTGGCATAGCCAAGTTCTATAATCCTGAGGATCTTGTTGGCAAGGAAGTGTGCTTTATTGCCAACTTTGCGCCCCGCACTCTCAAGGGCATTGAGTCGCAAGGCATGATACTCAGTGCCGAGGATGCCGACGGTCGCCTCGTGGTGATTGGTCCTCACGGTGAGGTGCGTCCCGGAGTTCAAGTGGGCTAACGCTTCATTGGCAATAACGAATAACACACGCTGTTAAGGGAAATTTTTCCTGCGATAGCGTGTGTTATTTTTTGTGTGTGGTGTTTTCTGTAAATTAATAATGGAGCGAAAAAAATAAGATATTTTCAAAAAAACAGCCAAAAATGTTGTAATTTTTAAATATAATGATTACTTTTGTGCAGATGAATAATTAAAAATCTTTTAATTTAAATTATTATGGCACAATACTATTTAGTAAAAGACGGACAAAGATTAGGTCCATTCTCCATTGAACAATTGGTTCAAAATGGATTGACTCCCGACTCGTTAGTGTTTGCTCAAGGCATGCAGAACTGGACAAAGGCCGGTGAAGTAGCTGAACTGGCTACTGTGTTTGCTCCTGCTCCCCAGCCAGAGCCTGCTCCTGCCCCTGCCCCACAGCCAGCACCAGCTCCCGCTCCTCAACCTCAATATCAGGCACCTCAACCACAATATCAGGCGCCTCAGTATCAGCAACCTTATCAACCTCAGTATCAACAACCTTATCAACAACCACAAGCTATGGGAAATTATGTAGCAACACCACAATTAGGATTTATGGAGGCAGTAAAGATTTGCCTCCAGAAGTATTTTAGTGCCAAGGGCCGTGCTCGCCGCAGTGAGTACTGGTGGTTCATGTTGGCAATTTACATCGTTAATGCTGTTATTAATGGCATTCTCTACTCTATTATGGGAGGGCTCATGGCAAAGAAAGAGGCTCTTAAAGCAGCAGCAATAGAATCAATGTTTAATGGTGAGGGTGTTGACACCGCTGCCATTAATGCCCAGGATCCCACAACAACAATTATCATTTTGGGAATCTTGATGTTTATCATCTTTGTGGCACTGTTCATTCCACAGGTAACAGCAACGGCGCGTCGCTTGCACGACGTGGGCAAGAGTGGTCACCTGCAGTGGCTCTACCTGCTGTGTGGCATTGGTGGCCCTATCTGCTTGATCATGTGCATCCCCGAAGGCAAGCCCGAACCCAACAAGTATGGTGAGTCGCCTAAGTTTGTACTGCAGCAATAATCTCGTCAACTCATAAACTGTAATATATCGAGCAAGCAGGTGCGTTGCACTTGCTTGCTTGATAATAAGGGAATTATAAAAAGATATGGCAAAGTATTATATTGGTAAAAACAACCAGCAGACGGGTCCCTTTGAAGTGAATCAGCTTCTTGCCAACGGTCTTACCCCCGACACCTTAGTGTGGTGCTCGGGCATGCAAGGCTGGGACAAGGCCAAGAATGTTGCGGAGCTTGCAGGGCTGTTTGTTGCTCAGCAGCCTCAATATCAAGCTCCCAAGCCTCAATATCAGGCTCCACAGCCTCAGTATCAGCAACCTTACCAGCAGCCTCAATATCAGCAGCCTGTATATGGCTATCAACAGCCCGCCTATGGTTATCAGCACCCCATGGGCGCAAGTGGCCGACAGAGGGTTGACATGTTCATGATGGCCAACAAGGATAATTTCCCCCCTGAGAAGCTCCCTTACATTCAAGAGCGCCTGATGATGCTTGATGACAATGCTATAAACTCACTGTCGATGCTCTCGTTTAAGAGTCCTATAACGTCATTGATCTTATCGCTGTTGCTTGGCAGTTTGGGAGTAGACCGTTTCTACATTGGCGACATTGGTTTGGGCATTGGTAAATTGCTCACTGCCGGTGGTTGTGGCATCTGGACGATTATCGATTGGTTTCTTATCATGGGCGCAACCCGCGAGAAGAACTATGAGATGATAGCTCCATATATTTAAAGAGTTTACTATTGTAATCGATAATACAGGCAGTGTTTCTTTTTTTTTGAGGCTCTGCCTGTTGTTTTTATTGTAATAATTACTTACTTTTGTGCTCGTAAAAGTAATAACTCTAAATCTCAATTATTATGGCGGAATATTATATTGGCATAAACAATAAGCAGGTGGGACCACTTCCTGTAGATGAACTGCTGAGAAACGGATTGAAACCCGACACATTGGTATGGTGCCAGGGAATGTCGGGCTGGGAAAAAGCAATCAATGTGCCTGAGCTGGCAGCACTCTTTGCTCAGCCTCAGCCACAATATGCGCCACCTGCTGAAGGGTATCAGCAGCCTTACCAGCAGCCTTACCAGCAACCTTACCAGCAACCGCAATATCAATATCCACAATATCAGCAGCCGCAATATGCTCAAGGCGGGATGGGTATGCCTCCCAAGCCCGACAACAACATGATTTGGGCGATATTGAGCACTGTTTTGTGTTGTTTGCCCATTGGCATTGTTGCAATCATCAAGGCAAGCAAGGTCGACACTCTTTACATGCAAGGCAACTACGCTGGAGCCGAGGAAGCCGCCAAGAGTGCCAAGACTTGGTCGTTGATTGGCGCCGGCTTAGGCTTGTTGGGCGGAATCCTGTATGTTATCCTGGTTGTGTTTGCTGGCATAATGTCTAACTATTAATCTTGAAGAAAGCTGTTCTTTGGACTATAGTAATTGTTGCGCTTGTCATGGGCGCAACAATGATTTATTTTACCTATAATCCATCGTTAAGCCGGTGGTTTCCTCAATGCCCTGTTAAGATGCTCACGGGGCTTAGTTGTCCATCGTGTGGCGTGCAACGTGCATTTCATGCCTTGCTTCATGGGCAATTTGGTGAGGCATTGTCCTACAACTACTTTTTTGTGTTTAGCATCCCTTACCTTGTTGGTGCGTGCGTGGCTGTAGTGATGAAGAAGATGCACCGATGCGAAAAGCTTGCCATGTTCCTGCATGGCGAGGTCTTGGCTTTAATCTATGTGGTGTGCTTTGTGGTGTGGTTTATAGTGCGCAACATCTTGGGGATTTAGCACTTTACCCTGGTTTTACCCCCGATTTTACTTCGTTTTTTGTCCAAATAAGAATTGATTACAGCACCCCTTGCTCTACTCTGGTGCAGATGCGTTCTATCATGGCATCGTTCTTATTGCTCTCGGGGTGGTACCCCTCGCGCATGTTCACTCCAAAGAATCGTCCGAAGGTTTGCCAGAATCCTGCCCTGAAAGCTCCTAAAAAAGCCTTTACAATGTAATAGCTGCGCTGGTTGGTCTCGCGGTTGACCAGTTTGATGAGCGTCTTACCTTGATTTTTGGTAAGCTTTTTCATCTCAGGTTTATATTGGTTAAACACCACTTTCTCAAACCGTTTCAGGTATTCTTCCTTTTCCTTTTGAGTAGGGTAGGTTTCGAGATATTCATAGGTTTCCTGGAGGGTGTTGTTGATGAGTTTGGCATAGGGCAGAGTGCGCTTCACGTCGCGCACGGTGCGCCAGTAGAATTCTTCCTCGGCTTTGTTTTTAAAGCGCTCGGGCGGGTAAACGGTGATGTTGTTGAGAATCACCTTGTAGATGGTGTCGCCCTTGGCAGTGACGCTGAATCCCCATTTTGCAACCGCCTTGTTAAGAACCGATGGCAATGCAATATCACTCTGAGCTACAGCCACCTGGGTGGCAATAGCAACAAGCAGTAGCAATATGGAAAAGCTTTTTTTCATCCCTAAATCAATTTAGGTTGCAAATGTAGAATAAAGTTTTATAATAGCAAGAAAAAGAATGTTTAAAAATGGTGAAGAGTGAGAGGGGAGAGTGAGAGAGGAGAGAGTTAGAAACGTAACAGGCGGGCGAGCCCCAGATAGCTGATGTTGATGCCCAGGTGCATGCCGCTTACTGCAGGGTCACACTTGTTGAACTTGCTGTGAGCCACCCAGGGCGTGATGCGCAGCGATGAAGTCCAGCGCTCGCGATGGGCATAGCCTGTGAGCGAGGTGTTGGTGACGCGGCTGTTGAGGTTGATGTCGAAATCGACCGACGCAATAAAGCTGAAGCAGTGCAGGTTGCGATTCTCGACGCCGGTGGTGATGCGCACGTCACGGTCTTCGTCGTCTTTGTCCCAGCTGTAGTTGGCTATTTCCCAGTTGTAACGATTGTAGAAACCTCCCACGTTGGGGGTGATGCTCAATCGGCCATGATTGAGGATGGTGTATCCAAGCTGAAGGCTGGCGGTGATGTGGGTTGCACTGCTGGAGTTGTTGCCCTGCAGCGGACGCCCCTCGGCATCGGGAGCTACGTTGAAGATGTTGTCGTTGCGATAAGATGGTTGGCCAAATGCCACTTCGGCCTTTACTTTGAAGTTCTTGTAGCCTCCGGTGAGTCCCACATGAAACATCACGCTACCGCCAAAGTTGTCGCGCAGCTTGCCCAGAGGGCTCTCATAGCCCACACCGGCAATCACTCCATAGCATGACTGCTTGCCTGTGACTTGTGGCACTTGTGGAGTGCCCATGGAGTTGAGCTGGTTCTCGATATTGTCGTCCCAGCTTGCCACTGCAGCCTCGATGGTGCCGTTTTTGGTCTCTTGAGCTATCTGACGCACGCGCTGGCGGTAGAGGTCACGGTAGTATTTCAAGCGTTGCTCAACCTGCCCGCCGCTAATGCCGCTGTTGATTTCCTCTTGCAGGTTTCGGCGCATGAGCTCCAGCAGGTTGAACTGCAGCTGGTGGTATCTCAATCGCTCGGGAGTGCACTGTGCAGTGCTTGTTGCCGAGGCATTGCGGTGCATGATGGCGCGAGCCACCAGCTGCACGGTGGAGTTGAAGTCCACTCCGTTGTCTTGCGGTGTGGCACTAAGCTCCACTTCGAGCCGTGACGGCTCGCTTGAAGTGGGTGGCAGCAGTTGCTTGAAGTCGCTCCATGTGAGCGGTCCGTCGCTCCACAGCTTAATGTCGTCGGCAGCACTGGCATTAAAGGCTGCCATGACACACATTATAATAATATATAATTTTCGCATAATTGTTTTTTCTTTAAAAACGAGAGAAAAGGTATATTATTTTAGCGAGTTGCCACAAAAGCATGACAACTCGCCTAAGTTATATCTATTGCAAGCCATTGGCTTAGCTTGGAAAGCTAATGGCGTTGACCACTTTAGAATGGTGGACGCCTACCGCCAAAGCCACCGGGACGACCGCCGCCAGGAGGAGGTCCACCGGGACCACCGGGACCGCGGAATTCATTCTTGCTCTTAGGCTCTTGTCCCTTGGCAAACGTTGAGAAACGATAGGTGAAGGTGAGCATGCCATATCGTCCCAGCGAGTTGTAAATGGCATCCTGGATGTAGCTTGCCGTCTGGGTGCGAGTGATGTTCTTTTGCTGTACAAGGATGTCATATACCGAGAGTTGTATCGATGCCTCTTTGTTGGCAAGGAACTGGTAAGCAATAGAGCCGTTCCAAATCCACTGCTTGGTGTCGTAGCCTGTGCTGTAACCCGAGGTAGAGCTGAAGTTGAGGTCGGTGCTGATTACCATGCCGAAAGGTGCCGAGTAGGTGCCGTTGAACATAGCTCCCCAAGTGTGGATGTTGCGGTCGCGACTTGTCTGCATGGTGTTGTGAGTCACCTGGTAGCCGTAGCGTGGACGCAACTCAAGGTCGAAGTAAGCGGTGCGATAGGCAATACCTGGCGCAATGTTGAGGTTGAGCGAGGTGTTGCGGTTGTATTGACCGTCGGTGTACCCCTTGGTTTGAGAGTATCGCGCAAAAATGTTGCTGTTGAAGTACCATGCCTTGCTTGCGCTGAACGGGAAGCTGAGCATGTTCATCGCCATGGCGTCCCACACGCCGTTGGTGTTGGCATAGGTAGTGGTCTGTCCACCGGTGGTTGGGTCGTTGGTGATGGTAGAGATGATGCTGTTTTGCTGCACGTTGACATTCATCATTGCCATGATGCTGCGCTGGCTGTCTTGATTGAAATCGCTGAATCTCACATTCATGCGGTGGCTGAAGGTTGGTTTCAGTTCGGGGTTACCGATAACGATATTCAGCGGGTTGCTCACGTCGGCCACGGGCTGCAACTGCGCGATGCTTGGCTGACTGCTGCGCATGCGGTAGTCGATGGCGAGGTTACGTGTCTTGGAGAACTTGTAGCGGAATCGTGCGAAAGGAGCTAATGCCCAAGCCCATCGCGATGGAATGTTGCGCGCGCTGTTGATGAGGTCGGTGCTCTTAGACATTGCCGATGTCACCGAGAATCCCACATTGAGGTTATATTCCTTGGTAACCTTTTGGAATCCAATTTGAAAATCCTGATTGAAGAACTTGTTACGGAAGTTGTTGCTCTGGTTCTCATTGAAGATGCGGTCAAGCTCCTCGCCCAGCTCAACATCGACAATCTCGCTTAGGAGGGCAGCGTCTTGCAGTGCATAGTTGCCATATTGGTCGGCAATCATGCTGCGCAAGGTGGGGTTGGTAGCCATGTCGAGCATGATGTCATATTTCGATAGGCGTGGCACCGGCATCACCTCGCCTGCATAGCGTGTGATGTCGTAGACGCTCTTGTTGGCCTTGCTGTAGTTGTAGCGGGCTTGATAAGAGAACGTAAGGAAATTGGCTTTCTTTACATCGCCCAGGGGCTCGGTCCAGCTTAGCCTGCCGTTCACGCTGTTTGTCTTTCGCAGGTTGTCATAAACCTGGTCTATTGTCTCGTTCTCATCCTTGAGATAATAAGTGTTGCGAGTGTAGGTGTTGCCGTCCTCGTCGATGTTGCTGTAATTGTAGTTTACAAAGACGCTGTAGCTGCGTCCCGGGTGATAACGGAACTTGTGGTTGTAGATGAAACGACCTCCAAACTCATAGCTCTTGCCGTGATTGTCGTAGTAGCTTAGGCTGTGGTTGACGGGTGTGCGCAAGGCATCGCCGGCTCGTGTCATCGACGTGTCGCTGCTCTCGCTGTGAGAGAAATTAAACTGGAAGTTGGGTCGGAACTCTATTGTGTTGCAAGAGTCAATTTCCCACTTGAGGCGGAAGTTGCCGCGAATGTTGTGAGTGCGGTCGAGCGACATTGACAAGGCATCGCGGTAGCTGGTAGAGTCGGTAAAGATGTTTTGGCGGCTTGTCGAGGTGCGTGTGTCGCGGCTGGTGTGAGAATAGCTCAGGTCGCCACCCACGCGGAAGTGCTCGTCTTCCTTTGAGCCTACGTTGAAGTTCACACCAAGCATCTGTGATGTGGTGATGCCTCGGTCACCACCGAAACGGCGGAATCGTGAAGCGCCTCCATCGGTAAATCCCACATTGTTGGTGTTGTTGGCATTTCCAGTGAAGGTGAACTGATTGCCATCGTTGAAATAGTTGGCAATGACGTTGCCAAGATATCGCTTGTTGGTGCCATAGCCTGCTGTGGCAGTGCCAAACCAGCCGTTGTTCATGCCTTTTTTCACCGTGAGGTTGATGACTGTCTCGTCTTCGCCGTCGTCAACTCCCGTGAGTCGTGCCAGGTCGCTTTTGCGGTCAATCACTTGTAGCTTGTTAACCATGTCGGCAGGTATGTTCTTGGATGCCATGGTTGGGTCGTCGCTGAAGAACTCCTTGCCGTCGATGAGGATTTTCTTCACTTCCTTGCCGTTGGCGGTAATCTTGCCGTCACTGCTCACTTCCACTCCCGGCATGCGCTTCAACAGGTCTTCCACCACGGCGTTGGCCTGGGTCTTATAGGTGTCGGCATTGTATTCAATAGTGTCTTCCTTGACGAGCACGGCGGTCTTGACGCCCATTACCACCACGTCCTTGAGCATGACGGTGTTTTGCTCAAGAGCAATCATGCCCATGTTCACGTCTCGTCCGTCGGCGCCTATGTTGACGCGCTTAACCACATCTTTATATCCTATATAGGAACACTTAAGGTAATACCTGCCTGCTGCAATGTTCTCAAGGTTGAAAACCCCGTTCTCGTCGCTGGTTGTACCGGTAACGTAGGTGCTGTCTTTGTTGGCACGCAGCAGAGCCACGCTTGCCTGCATTAGCTCGGACGTGTCGCTGGCATCGACCAGAATGCCGTTGATCACGGCCGCCGACGCGCTCCACGCTCCAAGGATTGTTATTGCCATCGCAAAAAACAGTAATTTTGTTAGATGTCTCATACTATGATAATAGGTTGTGTTATAATCTTGTTGCATTCAATAATTACGACACAAAAGTAGTGCATTTAGTTTAAACGCTCAAAATATAATATACAATCGCTTGTTTTTTATCGATGAAATTCGTGTTAACCGTAAAAACACGCTGCATGTAGCCCCCCCTCTCAATCATCCCGTTGCTATTAAATGATGATGTGAGAGCTCAAAGTTATTGGATTTATAGCCGGCGTTCAATATTAAAAAAGGCGCGACACGGAAGAGTGCCACGCCTTTTATCTAATTAACTAATGTGTGTTGTGAAGTCACATGATTAGTTGGCAGTCCATTGAGTAATGGCGAGAGGACGTGTGGTTGTGCCACGAGTACCACGCAGGAACCACATGTAGCCACGGCCAATGGCGAGATTCCAGTAGTCGGTGAACTTGGCAACAGTGCCTCCACTGGCATTGGTGTAGGCCAATGGAGTGCCGTCGGCATAAACCACGTCAAGGTCACGTCGTTGTGAACCGGAGCTGTTGTAGCTGGTCTTGATAACCGATGGAGTGAGCCACTCGGTAGCCTCGCCAAATCCCACGGGCTTGCCTACGTTGACATATTCCTTAGTCTCGGTGTCTTGCAAGCGCAGCTGCAGCTTAGCAGTAGAAGGGGTGGTCTCATCCTCAAACATGAAGTTGTAGAACTTCACAGCACTGTTCTCAACAGTTCCCGAAGTGATGAACACGGGAAGGTCGCCACGCTCGATAACTGTGGGAGGCAAAGTGAAGAGGTGAACTACAACACTATAGTACTTGCCCGGTTCAACATGGAACTTGTTGTTGTAAACCTCGGCACCATCTTCCATGTTGCTCTTCCAGAGCTTGATGTTGACATCACCGGCATCAACGGTGTAGAACAATCCGGTGCCGCCGCCAGGAGTGCCGTTGTAGGTAGACAGGATGGCAGCACCATTATTCTCATAAACCTGATCGTCAAGCATAATCTTGTAGATATTGTTGGCAGCAACATTCGTCACGGGTCCCATGTACATGATTTGTACAAAAGCCTTAGACGAAGTATCAACCGGCTCCCAAGGGAATTCCACGTTGCGTTCGCTACAAGAAGTAGCCGCTGCAACTAATACCAAAGACATGATGATATATTTGAAATATTTCATTGTACTTAAGTTTTTAATTAATAATTAAACTTTGCTGTAATGGATTTCACTTGTCGTTATTCATCGTCGGTAGTCCAAACCTGAGTCTTGGGCTGGTCGCCAGGATAAGCAAACCAAGGAATAGAAGTGATGTAACGGTTGGTCATACCACTGTAAGGAGCAAGCTTGTCCAAGCTGGGCTTGTTCCACATGTACTCAGAGTTGTAACGTGGACGAACGCGGAAGCAAGGAGAGCCGTGGTTGTACTTGTTGTAAGCACTCTTGCGTCCCTGAACTTGTGCAGGCATGAGGTAGAAGCCCTTGTAAACCTTGGTTGGGTCGCTGTCGAGCTTCTGGTTCAAGGTGTTGAGGTCATAGCCATTGCCTTCGGCAGGCACCTCTCCATTGAACTGAATGTCATAGAGGTTCTTGCGCTGGTCAACCCAAACCTCGCCGGCACCCCAAGGATAGAGAGCGACGAACTTCTGCATCATGATGTGCGACATCGAGAACTTGGCAAGTGTCATACCGTTAACGTAAGGACCGTTGATATACTCTTGTGCCAGAGTGTTGAAGTCGGCAGCATCAACAATGTCGCCAAAGTGATAAGTGTCACTCTCGGTGCAAGTGGGTGCTACAAGATACTTAGCGGTAAACTCAAGGTCGGCAGCAACGGCTTTCTTCCAAGTTTCGAGAGCAGCTCCCTTGTCGCCGGCGATGAACTGAGCCTCGGCAAGGTCGAAGAGAATCTCGGAATAAGTGGTAAGGATGTAAGGCGCATCCTCACGGTAGAGCCAGCGTCCGGTTCCTGCAGTAGTCTCACTAACCGAAGTGATGGTGTAAGGCATGTCGTAGAAGTTGGCCACGCTGCTGTTCTTGGCCTGTTGTGGGTCGGCAATCTCGTTGTTGAGGAACGAGCTTACAGTACCTGTGAAAGTGCCGCCAAAGAATACAAACTTCTTGAGACGGTTGAGGTCTTTTTCGTTAACACGCAGTGTCAAGCTTGAAGCATCGAGGTTATTGGCTCCAGTAAGAGTCTTAGCCTTGGCTAAAGCATCGGCGATTGAAGTAGCGAAGACGCGTCGGCCATTGTTGGCAACAACCTTGTCGACACTGTCCTTCTTTTCTTGAGAGAGCTCGTCGTAATTGGCAGGAGCCGAAACGCTAAGGATGTAAGCCTTGCAGCCACTGGAAGTGGTGAGCTTGGCAAGAGGACGTGGGTCGAAGTGACCTGTTGCACCGGTAGTGTCGCAAATGATTTGCTCGTCGGCAATCTCATAGCGCAAGTACTTGTTCTCATAGTCCTCGGCCTGAATCCAGTTGCCCGAAGCGTCATATTTAGGAACGCGTCCTGTCATGATTTCAACGGCATACTCGTGTGGCCAGTAAGAACGGCCAAGGTTGCCACGGAATGGGCTCCAGAAGTTGTTGTAGGCACTGTAGGCAGCACTTGCACCACCACCGCCAATGGTAAGGGTGGCATTGTCGGCATTGCTTGTGAAAGCCTTGCTGGCAGCGTCGATGAGCTGAGGATAATAGTCGCTCTTGAAGTTGTTCTTGTGTGTGAGCGAAGCGAGGTTACGCACGATTACCGCATAGGCAAACTTGATCCACTTCTGCTTGTCGCCACCATAGATATAGTCGTTGCCCGAAATCTTGGTGCCATAGTTGGTGTTGTCTTCGCGTTGCAAGTATTCGATGGCTTGCTTAGCCCATTCAATAATCTGTGGATAGATGTCCTCTTGATAGTCATACTCGTGAGAGAGCAATCCAGGCACGTAGGCCTGCTTCATTGGGAGGTCGGCATGATATTTAGTCATGGCATCCCACGAGAAGGCTTTCATAGCCAACCCAATACCGGCAAGAGTCCAGTTCTCGGCCTCGACCGACTGGTTAATCATGTTCTCAAGGTTCATACCTTGGTTCCAGTAAACCATGCGCCAAATCTCGCCAGCGGCATCACTACCTGCAGTGTAGTAGTGGTTGGCAAAATTAGTATAGCTCGAAGTACCCATCATTTGGGTCAAAGGACCCAGGGCACGAATGTCCCAGTAGAGGCCTTGATAGTTTTGCTGGATACCAGCAAGATACAGGTAGGCATCAACATAGTCGGGAGCATCTTCATTCCTGTTCACATCCAGGTAGTCGTCGCAGCTTACAGTGCTAAGACCAACCAACACCGATGCGAAAAGCACTAATATATAATTGAATTTTTTCATTGTCTTTCTAAA
>CAMJZF010000015.1 GCA_946410125.1 uncultured Prevotellaceae bacterium
AGCAGGTGTGGTTTGGCAACGGCATTCACCATCACTATGCTCAGGACAAGTTTGTACCCGAGTTCTCGCAGGAGTTCTTTGATGCTCAGTATAAAGCTCTGCCACTTGAGAAGCTCCCCATCCAGTCGTGCGACAAGTGCTGCAAGGAGAAGAAATGCGACAAGGCCGACAAGCTGCTCGCCACTCTCGACAAGGTGATATTCGACCCCACTTTCATGGCCAAGCGCGTGAACCAGGCCGATGGCGAGGACCTTATTCTCACCAGCGCCAACAACCTCTATGAGGGTGTTACTCAGCAAGAAGTAGAGGACTACTACAATGCAATCAAAGACCCCAACGATGAGACCCCAATCAGCTACGGCCTCAACTGCAAGGTGGTAAAAGAAAACGGCAAAGTTGTTGAGAAACAATACAAGATTGGCGGCCTCTACAGCAAGGCTATCGTCAACATCGTTTACTGGCTGCAGAAGGCTGCGAGCGTTGCCGAGAATAGTGCTCAGAAGGCCTATATCGCCAAGCTTATTGAGTTCTACACCACTGGCGACCTCAAGGCATTTGACGACTACAGCATTATGTGGGCCGAGGAAACTAAGGGCGATGTGGACTTTATCAACGGCTTCATCGAGAGCTATGGCGACCCACTGGGCATGACTGCCAACTGGGAGAGCATCGTTAACTTCCGCAACAATGACGCTTCGTTCCGCACTTCACTCATCAGCGAGAACGCACAGTGGTTTGAGGACAACTCACCTGTTGACAAGCGCTTCAAGAAGCAAAACGTGAAGGGCGTGAGCGCCAAGGTCATCACCGCCGCCATTCTTGCCGGCGACAGCTATCCCTCTACCCCTATCGGCATTAACCTGCCCAACAGCAACTGGATTCGCGCTGCCCATGGTTCAAAGTCGGTAACTCTTGAAAACATTACCGATGCCTACGATGAGGTAGCAAGCGGTACCGGCTTCAACGAGGAATTTGCCTATAGTGACACCGAGGTTCAGCTCATGAAGAAGTATCTCACCATAGCCGACAAGCTACACACCGACCTGCACGAGTGCCTGGGACATGCCAGCGGACAACTGCTGCCGGGCGTTGACCCCGATGCCCTCAAGGCCTATGGCGCAACACTCGAAGAAGGGCGTGCCGACCTCTTCGCTCTCTACTATCTTGCCGATCCAAAGCTCATTGAACTTGGCATCTTTAAGGACGCCGACACTTACAAGGCCGAGTACTACAAGTACATCATGAACGGTCTTCTCACTCAGCTCACACGCATCGAGCCAGGCAAGGACATCGAGGAGTCGCACATGCGCAACCGCAAGTTCATTAGCGAGTGGTGCTATCAAATGGGCAAGAAAGACAAAGTCATTGAGATTGTGAAAGACAAGAAAAGAGGTGGAAAGACCTATGTCAAGGTTAACAACTACGAGAAGTTGCGCGCGCTCTTTGGCAAACTGCTTGCCGAGGTGCAACGCATCAAGAGTGAGGGTGACTTTGAGGCTGGACGCAAGCTCGTTGAGACCTACGGAGTGAAGGTTGATCCAAAAATCCATGCCGAGATTCTCAAGCGCTATGAGTCTCTCAACATCGCTCCTTACAAGGGCTTCGTAAACCCCATATACAAACCGGTTTACGATGCTAACGGCGAAATCAAGGACATCACCATCAGCTACAACGAGAACTACGTTGACCAGCACTTACGTTATGGTCGCGACTACTCACCTCTCACCAAGTAATAACTAACCGCACAATTAAATAAAAAGGTGCTGCGCTCAAGTAGTAGTGCAGCACTCTTTTTTAAAACACCACATGACACAAGCTATAAAAAAAGAGTTTTTTGCTTACCGCAATGGAATTGTTGCAAGCCAGTTGCGGGCTGCCGGCGATCCACATGAGATAATCATGGGATGCCTATTTGCCGACATTATCGCCATTACTCGACACTATGAGCGTGATGCCAAGCTGGCACAGGACTTGTGGAACGACACTCGCCACCGCGAATGCCGCCTTGCGGCACCCATGCTCTACCCTATCGAGGAATTCTCAAAGGAAACCGCACTCACATGGTGCCGGAGCATTGAAAGCATAGAGGTTGCCGACGTGCTGTGTCACCGCCTGCTCAAGTACCTGACCTATGCGCGTGAACTATCACAGCTGCTCGCCCAAAGCGATGACGCCCTGCAGCAATACACTGCCCGTAGGTTAACGATTAATCTTGATGAGTAATGGGTTGTTAGTTACACTCTTCTATTAACATATTTTGTCGTTTTGCATTATTAAACAAAAAAACTCATAACTAATAACTTATAACTGAAAAGTTTTTCGTACCTTTGCACCGTTTTTTAAAAAACAGAAAAGCAGTTTTTTACAATATAATATTATTTTAGATGTTAACACCTACTAAGAAAACCATCGTGTTGGGTGATGGACGTGAAATCACCCTTGAAACTGGAAAGCTTGCCAAGCAAGCCGATGGAGCAGTTGAATTGCGCTTCAACAACACCATGTTGTTAGCGACCGTTGTTTCGGCTAAGGATGCCGAAGAGGGTGCCGACTTTATGCCCCTCACAGTTGAATACAAGGAGAAATATTCCTCCTTCGGACGTTTCCCTGGCGGCTTCACCAAGCGTGAAGGTCGTGCCAGCGACTACGAAATCTTGACAGCACGCCTCGTGGACCGCGTGCTCAGGCCTTTGTTCCCATCGAACTATCACGCCAACACTATCGTCCACATCCTTATGTTCTCGAGCGACGGTGCTGATTGCCCCGACGCTCTCGCTGGACTCGCTGCTAGTGCAGCTATCGCCGTGAGCGACGTGCCTTTTGAGGAACCCATCAGTGAGGTTCGCGTAGCACGCATCGACGGCAACTTCGTTATCAACCCCACCTTCGAACAACTCGAAAACGCTGACATGGAATTGATGGTAGGTGCTACTTACGACAATATTATGATGGTTGAGGGTGAGATGGACGAAGTGCAGGAAGAAGACCTCATTGCAGCTTTGAAGTTTGCACATGACGCTATCAAGCCTATGTGCCTGGCACAGAAGGAACTTGCCGAGCAACTTGGTGTCACCAAGCGTGAATATTGCCACGAAGTTGACGACGAGGAGATTAAGGAGCGCGTTCGCAAAGAGTGCTATCAGCCATGCTACGATATTGCCAAGGCCGGCAACGCCGACAAGCACTGGCGCAACGATAGCTTTGACAAGGTTCTTGAAGACTTCATCGAGACCATCCCCGAGGAGGAGCGCGAGGAGAAGACTCCAATGATTAACCGCTACTTCCACGACGTGCAGCGCGATGCAGTGCGCCGGGTGATTCTTGACGAGGGCATTCGCATGGATGGCCGCAAGACCGATGAGATTCGCCCCATCTGGTGCGAGACCGACTACGTGCCAGGACCTCACGGAAGTGCTGTCTTCACTCGTGGCGAGACTCAGTCGCTGGCTACAGTAACCCTGGGAACCAAGCTCGACGAGAAACTTATTGACGACGTGCTCACACGCCGCAACGAGCGTTTCTTGCTACACTACAACTTCCCTGCTTTCTCTACCGGCGAGGCACGCGCACCACGTGGTGTGAGCCGCCGCGAGATTGGTCACGGCAACCTTGCCCACCGCGCCCTCAAGCGCATGTTCCCCGACGACTTCCCCTACACCTGCCGCATCGTGAGCGACATTTTGGAAAGTAACGGTTCGTCGTCAATGGCAACAGTGTGTGGTGGCACCCTGGCATTGCTCGATGCAGGTGTCAAGATGAAACGACCAGTAGCAGGTATTGCCATGGGCCTTATCACCGATGAGGGCAACGTTAAGCATGCCGTATTGAGCGACATCCTTGGCGACGAGGATCACCTTGGCGACATGGACTTCAAGGTAACAGGTACCGTCAACGGTATTACTGCTACACAGATGGATATAAAGTGCGACGGACTTCCCTACGAGATTCTGGAGCAAGCACTGCGACAGGCACGCGACGGACGTTTGCACATCCTCAACATCATCAACGAGACCATTCCTGAGCCTCGCGAGGATTACAAGCCTCACGTTCCACGCATCGTGGCAATGACTGTCGACAAGGAGTTCATTGGTGCCATCATTGGCAAGGGTGGCGAGGTTATCCAAGGCATCCAGGAAGACACCGGTGCTGTTATCACTATCGACGAGATTGACGGCAAGGGCGAGATTGAAATTTCGGCTGCCAACAAAGACAGCATTGAGGCTGCTGTTGAGCGCATCAAGGCCATCATCGCCGTGCCCGAAGAGGGAACCGTTTACACCGGCCCCATCAAGAGCATTCTTGAATTTGGTGCTTTTGTTGAGTTCATGCCAGGCAAGGAAGGCCTCCTTCACATCAGCGAGATAAGCTGGGAGCGCCTCGCCGACATGGAAGCCAGTGGCCTGCACGAGGGCGACGAGGTAACTGTCAAGCTCATTGAGATTGACAAGAAGACCGGCAAGTTCCGCCTCTCGATGCGAGCTCTGCAAGAGAAGCCCGAAGGCTTTGAAGAGCGTCGCAACAATCGTCCACGCGGCAACAGCAATGGTTCACGTGGTGGCAATGGCAACAACAGCCCACGCCGTGACAACAACCGCGAAAACCGCGGTCCACGCCGTGACAACAACCGTGGTCCACGCCGCGACAACCGCAACACCGACCGTCGCCGCGACGACCGCAACGACCAGAGCTACGACGACCGCAACTAAAAGCCTGCCGCACGAATATCGACGGTAAGCAATCGAGAATCGTGACTGTCAGCAAGAAGTGCTTCTGGCCTATCCAGAACTTCTTAAACCCAAAAACGAGAGAGTGTCATATATGACACTCTCTCGTTTTTTTTCTCAACCGAAATCCTCGCGATTATGGCTCTACAGTTGCCACACTGCCTGCTGAGTGAGCTGTAACCTGCGGTGCATACTGGCATTGAACTGTAGCAATGCCCACGCTGTACTTGCCAGGAGCAGTGACAAAGACATCGTAGCTTATCACGTGTGTGCCCTTTTCAAGACTTGTGAAGAAGATGTTAGTCTCACTGTCTTTTATCTCAAGATAGTAACATGTGCGGTCGGCATAGCGATAGCCCGAGAGCTTGTCGATAGGCTCGAAGCATGAACCACGCTCGTCTTTTACGGTCACAAAGTCAAGATCCTTGGCATTCTTGATGACGGTGCGAACCTGCACCTTGTCCCCAACCTTGAAATTGTCGACTTTCTTGAGAGTGCCATCGGTCTGATAAACGTAGAACTCCTTGTGAATCGAGAGGTCATAGATGCTAACCTCCTTGATTTCACTCATTTCAGACTTAAACTGGCTGTAAACAGCTCCCCAGGCCGGACTTGCTCCGTTACGCTCAATGTGAAGTGTTGCAAGCGATGAGGCAGGAATCTCCTTGCGACAGTAACCCAGATAAGAATCCACCTTGTCAAATTCCACGGGTACACCATCGATAGTGATTGTGGGTGTATCATTACGCTCCAGCCACTTGCTGCCAGTAGCGAGAAGGCTGTATACAGCATCGGCGGCAAGACTGCTCGAGCCCCAATCGTTGGTCTGCTTCATCAGCAGCATCCACTTGCGCACCTGGTCAATCTCTGCGGTACGGGGGTCTACCTCGTTCATTGCTTCAAGGATTGTTGAGGTAACGGCCACCTTGTCGAGATAGCGCCACCCTGCCTGAACATTGTCCCAATACATGCCTGTCTCGGGCTTTGTGAGGGCAAACTGCCTAATCGATTCAACAATGTCCTTTGCCACCTTCTGATATTTGTTGCGATTGAGGGTAATGGCATAGAACGCCTTGTTGCCTAACGATGTGCCCTTCCAGTCCTTGGTCATTGCCTTAAGGCAATTCTTAATCATCTTCTTGTTCTCGCCACCGACGGGATACTCAGGATAAAGCGTGCGCACATATACATAATCACTGAAACCACTGTGGTTGTTCTTATTGTACTTTAGATGTACATAGTAGCGCGCCAGATATTCCTTGTCAAAATAGGCAAGAGCCGGCTTTATCATGCTGTTGATGGCATCATCGTCCTTCAGGTAGCCCAAGTGACGCAACTCTCCAATAATCTCGAGCACGGTCTCGGTGGTGTAGAGCGATGACTCGCAACCAGGATAGCGATACCAGGGGAAGCCGCCATCGCTCATCTGCAATGCCTGCAAAGCCTCAACAATGCGCTTGTGCTCTGCAGCCATGAGTTTCTCATCGAGAAGCTCGTTTAGGCGCGACATGCGCAACGTCTGCTTATCGGCCTCTCGCACCCAGGGCGAAGCCAGCAATGTACCAATCTTTAAGTCGCTGTTGCGTGCAAGCATCGACACGAGCGTGGAATCTTGCTCGTTGGCCTTCCAATAGTCAACCGCTTCCTTGATATTAGGTTGCGATTTGGCTATACCCTGAGCTAATGTTTCGGCAAAAAGGCTATGTGCCAACGAAGTGGCTATGTGATAGTTGTCGCTGAAGATGGTTGGCAATGCCTGAACACAGTACCACACCGGATTGTCGCAATACTCAAGAGTAACACGGGCATCCTTGGCAAACTGCGGCAACTGGGTTGTGAACGAAGGTGTTGCAGCATCGATGTAGAACGGCTGTGTTTCAATCACTGGCGAAATGGCAGGAAGCACTGGTATCATCACCTGCTCCCCATCGCCAAAGGTGCCGGTGGCAGCTTTAACACGGAACCCGATAAACGGAATTGTGTCAGGAACATTCCAATCTATTCTAACTGTGTTGGTACCGTCACTGGCAATGTTTTCCTTGAACGTCTTGCGTTCAATCACATCACCGGTGCGAGGATTGAACAGCTCTATCACGGCATCGCAGTCAAGAGCGGCGTCGGTCGAGTTTTGCAAGCTGGCTGCCAGTTGTGCCAGGTCGCCCTGACGCAAGAATCGTGGCAAGCTCGATTTCACCATAACAGGCTTGTTGGTAAGTACCTGGCGACTTAGCTTGTCGGTTTTAAGCTCATCATTATAGGCTATTGCCTGTACAATCCATGTTGAATTGAAATTTGGCGCCTCAAACTCCACCGACAGGTTGCCTTGTGCATCAGTAACGAGATTGGGCTTCCACAGAGCCACCTTCACGTCGCTCTCACGCACCTGAACTTGTTCGAGAGCTGACTCATCAACTTCAGCCTCAACACCCATTCCATAGGCGTCACCTGTATCGGCGGTCATTGCCTCTTCTTCTACTGCCATGGCATTATTGACCGATGTTGCACCTCTCACCCTCATCTGCGCTGACTTACGCACTGTCATGGGGCTTGCGAGATCGGCGGTTTCAAGCAATACTGCCCCTCCACCAAGCATATCATACATTCTATAATTTGGGAAGAGATTCTCGTCATATAGGTTAAACTCTGGCATATCAGCACTATTTAACGAGAAATTGCTGCGAGACCAGCCTATGCGACTGTAAATATTGCTATTAATATTCTGGTTATTAAATGACAGTACATGCTTGCCAAACAAGAATGGCTTAAAGTTCCAGTCGTTGGCGCTAATATCGTTGATGGCTTTATCCATCATCTCAAGCAACATAGCGCCTCGTTGGGGCTTGTCATTCTCATCAACCACAGTAAACGACCATTTCTCTTGCTCTCCCGAGAGCAGCTTGTCGCGGAAAGAGTTTACTTTAATCTTGAGTGCCTTGGCCTTTACATTGCCATACATGGTAACATTCTCCTTGAACACATGGTTGTTGCTCATGCTGTAGAACTGTATAGTGAGATATCCACCAGGGGTACTTGGCAAGTCAATGGTGAACTCGTTCATTCCTGGCTTATACTTTATCCACCCATGCTTCTCCACCTTGTCGCGCGATGAAGCGATATAGTAGATATTAGACTCGGGAGTGCTGTTGCCTATTGTAATGTGTGCCACATTATTGTCGTCAACCCACCTGCCGTCACTCGGCAGCCACAATGGATTATTGGCGACAGGGCTGGTATTTTCGTTCTTGCGATACAGTCTCACGTAACACGAGGCAATGTCCTCATCACCGAGCATGTTCACCTTGATGCGGTAGATTCCCGATGGTTGCTTTGTGAGGTCAATTACAGGTTTCTCACTGTTGAAATTACCCGAGGCAACCACGTTTTTTTCTTTGTCTTCTACCTTATAATAGCATTCAACGCTCTTCTCGTTTTCATCGGTGCTGTTGAACTTGAGAGGCAGTGTGATGGGCTTTTCATTGTTGAAGTCGAAATCATTCCCAAGCTCCACGCCGCGACGGCTGCCTATAATAAAACGGTGCTTACTCTCTTGCGACTCGCCGGCATCGTTGGTACATTGTGCCTCAAGGGTATAGTTGTAATGGTAATAACTTTCCTCATTTTCTTTAAAGAGCGAGACGGGATATTCTATCGAGAACTCACCTTTTTCGTTGGTTGTGACAATGGTGTCATTTATCGATTGCCCCTTGTTATTCGACCAGCGCCACCACCAGCTCCACTCGTTGCGGTATAGATTGAGCTTCACCTGTGCATTTGGCACCGGCTGGCCGCTATAGGTAAGGGCCTTTCCTGTAATCTTCACCGGCTGGTTGCAGGTGAAAACCGTGCGCTCATCGGGAAATGACACTGTAAAGGTGGGAGTCTTGTATTCACTCACATTAATATCATGTGATGTCAGGTAATAATTATATTGGTCGCCACTCCTGAAGTTCAGATAAAACCTGCCGTTCATGCGGTCGGTAGGGATTTTAAACTCACCTTGTATGCGGCCAAAGGCATCGGTCTTGGTGTCGAGTGTGTCAATCTCCTGTCCATTTGGATCACTGAAGATAACTCTTATCTTCTTCTCACTCATTGGCTTCATTTGCTCGGCAGTAACATTATACACAACAGCGGCAAATCTCGCCGTCTCTCCTGGACGATAGATGTCAAGGTCGGTGAAGACTTGAACCGAAACTTCGGCATTGTCTTTACCTTCATTAAAGGGGTAGAAACCAAATATAGGAGAATATTTGTCATCGCCTTTTGTAGCCTTCACTTCATAGCGGTAGTACTTCCTGTCGGCTGGCATTAGAGCACTGCCATCACTGGCTGTAACGGCGGTCGAGTTCTCATAGCGGTTACTTATGTTGGATTTAATGTCAAGATGGGCATTGGCGATTGGGGCACCGTTATGAATGTCGACAGTAAACACACGGTCGGCAAAGTCTTTACCGCCGGCATGGAACATTGCCATGTCATAAATATTTACAACTCTATTCGACACCTCTTTGTCTAATGACAGCTCGCCATCTTTATTGGTAAAGGCTCCTACTATGGCATAACGCCCATAAGGGAGTGGAGGCAAAACCACGTTCTTATCCTTTCTAAAGGGAACTATGCCATCGCTTGTGAGCTCATGTGTCCTGAAAAGTTCCAATTCATCAATAGTATAGCTCTTTTTCGAGCCATCTCTAAGGCCTTTAATCAGCTGCTCGGGAAAGCGATATATTCTTGCCTCAGCTTTATGAACATTGGTAAAGGCAACTTGCAGTTTCAACGAGTCTCTACTAATGACATTATTTATGTTTATGCTCAATGACTGGGCTTCGGCTCTATTTATCTTATTCTTGACTTCAGGAGTATAATACGAGTTGGGAAAGCGGTTCACATAGTCTATATAATCCATGTAATGATCCCATCCCGACGTTTCAAGCAAGAACTTGGCACTATGCTCTTTGTCTTTGTATTTCTGGTAGGAGTCATAATAATTGTCTACCATATCGGTCTCGCACATGGCATAAAACCACTCGGGGGAACCGTCTTCACAAGAGTTTACCCATTTATGCTTCAACTCTTTACCAAACAACTGGTTGTCCTCGCAAAAATTCTCTAAAGCCTTTGAACACAGGTACTGATACAGCGTGGGAATATAAGTGCGACCCATCTCATTACTGTTGATGAGGATTGCGCTGTAATTGGAAATCGGGCACTGCTTTAACGCCTCTTCTTCCAATAATGATTCTCTTAATAGGCTCTCTACCTTTTGGTCAAACTCCTTGTTGCTCCATTCGGTGTAGTCGCCCTTCACTTCTTCATTAACGGCATTTTCACGGTCATGAACACCATAGGCATTTCGGTAAGACTTAAATACTATCGCCTCAAAATAATTAAGCAGAGCCTTAAAGTCGGCTCGGGTCTCTTTTTTCTTCACCTTCTCTATTTCGGTGATAATAGTGTCCATCGATTCTTGTGAGATTTTGCTCTTTGCGATGGAAAAGCGCACTAAGGCATCGACAAGCATTTGACCATCGCCTGTTTTCTGAGCCTTCTTCAGTTGAGAGAGTGCCGCCTTGCTCACCTGCTGAGGATAGTCAAAGTCGGGCTCGTCAATAGCATGGGTGCTGAAAGATAGTATTCCCATAATCGAGAGGAATAAAATGAATTTTAATAATTTGTGCATAGCTTGTATTGTTAATGAGTATATATTTCACACAGATTACATCATGAAAGAAAATATGGGCTATATCCTTTCATATATTATAATAACGTATCGTTGCAACAATTATTTCACATCTTTTTGACTGCTTTTTGTTATGAAAGTTTAAATCAACCCAATAAAACAAGTTGAGAAATCACATTTTCACTTCTTGACGCTATCATTTGTTAACATCTTGTTAATAAAACTGGGGCACAAATGTTTTGAGCTCATGCAGTCTTGACCTATCTTTGCAGTCGCAATTTAAAACACACGCTATGGAATTTGAAACCGGTAAGAGTTCGAGAAATCGAAACTACAATAGAAAAAAGCCTCAACACGAGAGCGAGATAATAAGCGAGTTGGGCAAGACTCAACCTCAAGACGTGGCAATCGAGGAAGCGGTACTGGGTGCTCTCATGCTTGAAAAAGATGCTTACTCCGAGGTGAGCGACATCCTCAAGCCTGAGTGCTTTTATGAGCACCGCAATCAGCTCATTTACAAGGCTATTGTTTCGCTCGGTGTTATGCAGCGCCCCATCGACATGCTCACCGTTACCGAGCAGTTGCGCAACGACGGCAGCCTTGAAGAAGCTGGCGGAGCAATTCGCATCTCGGAGCTCACGGGAAGGGTGTCGAGTGCTGCCAACATTGAGTATCATGCACGCATTGTTGCTCAAAAATACCTGGCACGAGAGCTCATCAGCTTCAGTTCACACATCTCAACTCTCGCTTTTGACGACTCTATCGATGTCTACGACCTCATGCAGGAGGCCGAGGGCAAACTCTTTGAACTCTCAAAGAACACTCTAAAGCGTGATGCAACACAAATCGACCCCATCATTAGTCAGGCTCTCAACAAGATTCAGGAAGCTACCAACCGCAAGAGCGGATTGAGCGGATTGGGAACTGGGTATCACAAACTCGACAAGGTAACATCGGGATGGCAGAACAGCGACCTTATCATCATTGCCGCGCGTCCTGCAATGGGCAAGACGGCAATGGTGCTGTCGATGGCTAAGAACATGGCTGTCGACTACAACACACCGGTTGCCATTTTCTCTCTCGAGATGTCTAACCTGCAGCTCGTAAACCGACTGATAAGCAATGTTTGTGAGGTTACCGGCGAACAAATCAAGAGCGGACAGCTTAGCGAACAGGAATGGGCAATGCTCATGTCAAGGGTAAAAATGCTTTACACGGCACCTATCTATGTCGACGACACTCCGTCACTGTCTATATTTGAGCTGCGCACCAAGGCACGCCGTCTTGTGCGTGAGCATGGTGTGAAAATCATCATCATCGATTACCTGCAGCTAATGAACGCGACCGGCATGAAATTCGGCAGCCGTGAGCAGGAGGTGAGCACGATTTCACGCTCTCTCAAGCAGCTTGCCAAAGAGCTCGACATACCCATCATTGCCCTGTCGCAGCTCAACCGAAGCGTGGAGCAGCGAGGTGACGACAAGCGTGGCAAAAGGCCACAGCTCAGCGACTTGCGCGAGAGTGGTGCTATTGAGCAAGATGCCGACATCGTTTGCTTTATCCACCGCCCTGAGTACTACACCAAATCGGCCGAAGACAGCGAGGGTACCGACATCCGTGGCTTGGCAGAGTTCATCATTGCCAAGCACCGCAGCGGTTCTACCGAGACCATAAAGCTGAAATTTATTGCCAAGTATGCCAAGTTCGACAACTGGGACGATTCTCTTGAGTCGCCTAATGCACCCACCGAGCAAATCTATGAATCGCGCATGAACAGGGAAAGCCGAGACAGCATTCCTTCTTTGCCCGAGAATGTGCCGCCACCAAGTGCCGACGATTTGGCACCAATGCAGAACTTCGATTTCCAGCGCGACAACGGCGAGGAAGCACCTCCATTCTAATACCCATCATTCATTGTGAATTGTGCATTATGCATTGTGAATTAAAAGCAGGCGCAGCCCAATTGTGCATTGTGTATTGTGAATTATGCATTATTTAAAGTTTGCCCATAGCCTGATAGCTGTAGTAATTGCCACGACACACTATAATGTGATCGTCTAATGGAATTCCCACCGCTTCACAGGCTCGCTTTACGCGCTGAGTGAGTGTGTCGTCCTGCATGCTCGGGCGCGCATTGTTGCTGGGATGGTTGTGCGCAAGAATGATGCTGCTGGCAAGGTGAGTGATGGCATGTTTCAGGATAATCTTCTCATCACCCACAGTTGCTGCCGTGCCGCCGGTGCTCACCAGTTCACGCGCCTTTACATGCTTGGCTCGGTCTAAGAGAAGCACCCACATCTCCTCATGCTCCTTGTCGAGCATGAAGGTGCTCAAGTAACGATAGGCTGCATCACTGTCGGTAATCTGGAAATCATCGTCAAACTCCTCTCCCTGAAACCGCCTCGCAATTTCAATGGCGGCAAGTATCTCCACCGCCTTCACCTCTCCCACGCCGCGATACATGCGGGCAAGGTCGCTGTATTTGTGACGGGCAATCTTGTAAATCTTGTTCCCATGGTCGTTGAGAATGCGCTGGCACAACTCCACGACACTCTCTCCGCGACTGCCACTGCCAAGGATTATGGCAAACAGCTCGGCAGGTGACAAGGTGGAGAAACCATATTTCATCGCCTTCTCGCGAGGGCGGTCATCAAGAGCGGTGTTAAGCTTTAAAGCCCTCGATTTAATCTCTTGTGGTTGACCAATGTTAGCTTCTTCGTCCATAACTACTTCCCTTTGCGCATTGCTATTTCTTCATTAATGTCACGTCCGTGCCCAAGAAGTATCTTCCAGGTGAAGGCCTTGATGAAACCTATGCCGTAAGCGCCAAGCTGGATGAAGCTCGACACGATGGCAATAAGTGATATTTTCAAGCTCTTGGTTTTCACCAGCGCACTAAGCCACAGCATCAGCACATAGAGAACAAGCGGCAGTATTGCCCACCAACGCCAAAAGATTGCAAGCAATATCAGCACTACGCAACCTATAACAAACACTGCCGGCAGGCAATGCACGAGCTTCAACGAATCGGGATACAGTAGCTTCAGCGTTATGCGCGACATGCCAAAGACATATGTCTGGCGGGCAAATTTCTTAAGGTCGACGCGTCGCTTGTGATAGACACATGCCTCACGAATAAGACGTATGCTGAAACCTGCCTGGCGAATGCGAGTGCTCATGTCTATATCCTCGCTGAACATCTCCCTGAAGCCTCCAACTTTTTCCCACACTCGGCGAGAATAACCCATGTTGAACGAGCGGGGCACAAATTTCTCAAGCTGAACTTTTCCACCACGTATTCCGCCGGTGGTCAAAAACGACGTCATTGAGAAATTTATAGCCTTCTGAACATCGCTAAAGTCGTCGCTCGCCGCGTCGGGACCGCCAAAGCAGTCAACATATTCTCTCTCAAGTTCGCGTTTCAGTGTCTCGAAGTACTGCGACGGTATCACACAGTCGCTGTCAAAGAAGATGAAATACTCGCCGCTGGCTCGTTCTATTCCGTAGTTGCGGGCTATGCTGCGGCCTTCATTCTCTTTGTAATGATAATGCAAGTCAAGTTTGTCTTGATAGCGTGCCGCAATGTCTTCGCAACGCAATGTGGAGCCGTCTTCAACAAGATATACCTCAAAGTCCTTGCACGTCTGCTCGCTAAGACTGCGCAGCAGGTCCTCGACTTCGGCTGGACGGTTATATACCGGTATTATTACAGAAAAATAAGGCATAACGGAATTTCTTTAAGTTAACATGCAAAGATAACGAAAGTCACAAAAACAACCAAATATTTCACAATCTATCACAATCTAAAGCATCTGACTTCACAAATCTTGAGCAAAACTCTTGCACACATCAATTATTTTAGTTTAATTTGCACATTACTAATTAATGAATTCTTTCACTAACTATAAGATTATTTTAATTATGAAAAATTTCAAGAGAATTTTTGGCTTGATGGCATTGGTTGCCATTATAGCTATTGCTTTTGCTCCCGAAGCTCAGGCTCGCAAAAAGCGCGACCTGAAGAAGGAAGCGATTGAGGACCTGCTTAGAGAAGGCGTAAAATGCTATGAGGCTGGAGACTATGACGATGCTTTCGAATACTTTGAGGCTGCACACAACAAAGGCAACATTCGTGCCACTCACAACCTCGCAATTTGCTATGCCGAGGGACACGGAGTGGACAAGAGCCTCACCATGGCTTTCAAGCTCTATGAGAAAGCTGCCAAGAAAGGATATGTCGATGCGATTGTTGCTCTTGGTGAAATGTACAAGAACGGATATGGCTGCAAACAAGACTACAAGAAAGCCATCAAGACTCTTGAGAAAGCTGCCAAGCAAGGCGACAGCGACGCTATGTACTTGATTGGTACTTGCTACTACTATGGTGGATATGGCATAAAGAAAGATGTAAAGAAAGCTAAAGAATGGATTGCAAAGTCGGCTGCTCTCGGCAACGAAACGGCTATCGACAACCTGCCCAAGCTGCAGTAAACTATCTTCATCAACACTTCTCACACTATCTCAACCGCACTTCGCGAAGCGGTTGAGATAGTTTTTTGTCCTATAATCTCAAGTGTCCCACGTAATTCAATTTCTCTTAATGATAATTTGCTGTTTATTCACGGTGTGAAGAAACAGGCGTAGCCCAGCCTCTCCCCTTGAGGGGGAGATTGAGAGGGGGCAACCCTGTGTTCTTGTGTCCTAACTGCGAAATTGTTTGTAATCGTCTGACAAAAAACTGTATCTAAAGCTGTCAAAACATCTTAGCCACTTGCTCAAGCGACAGTGAGATTGCGATAGTTTTTCCGTTTGGCGTGTATTTGTTGTTTTTCAGTGATTTCCAATCATTTACCAAAGACTTCCTTTCCTGTTCATTAAGCTGCCGTCCCGACGAGATTGCCGCCCTCGAAGCAATAGTGAACGCTATTTTCTCAAAAATCTTGTCTTTTAAGCTACCGCCACCATTGCCAACCGAAGCAATAACCTCGTTGAGCAGCTCCACCACATTCACATTGTCAAGCCCAGGCGGCACCGAGTTAATTGACCAGTCATCGCCACTAAGCTTCGACAGCTCAAAGCCCGCCTTTTCCAAGTCGCCTTCAATCTCCTCAAAGACAGCATTCTGAGCTGGGGTAAAATGTACAATCTCAGGAAAAAGGACTCGCTGGGAAACGACATTCATGCCATCAATCTGTGCCATAAGGCGCTCATATAGCACCGCCATGTGCGCACGGTTCTGGTCAATTATTACCACCCCATCGTGGGTGACGGTAAGAAGATAACGATTGTTGAACTGCAAAATGCCTTGCACCTCTTCGTCGACTTGCACAAGAGGCGTGTTAACCGGCTTCTCCACTTCTGGGGTCTCCAAACCAGCAACCTCGTCTTGCCCAACTTGCCTCGACTTCTCAAAATTTTTATACAGCTCTTCCCAATCGGGCAAACTGTTAGACCCATAATAGCCCGATGAGGGCCTGTTAGAACCATGGGAAGAATGTTGTGACGAAGGCTTGCCTGCCGATTCCTTAAAGGGGTTATAGTCACGATCGACAGCAATCTCGGGTGGGCGCGTAGCATGGGGAAGCGTGACGGCAGGAATATCGGGTGCGTCTTCTTTGTCAAAATCGATTGACGGCACCACGTTAAACCGCCCTAACGTCTCTTTTACTGCAGCCGAGAGTATCTGCCAAATTGGCATTTCATTCTCAAACTTTATCTCCGTTTTTGTGGGATGAATGTTGACATCTATCGTCTCGGGGGCTACATCAAAAATCAGGAAATAGCTTGGCTGGGCATCATCGGGAATCAACTCATTGTAGCACGAAGTAACTGCCTTGTGGAAATAAGGGTGACGCATGTAACGCCCATTGACAAAGAAGAACTGCATGGCACCACGCCTGCGTGCATTCTCGGGCTTACCGATAAAACCCGTGATTTCCACCAGCGACGTGCCAATGGAGAGCGGAATAAGCTGCTGGTCGAGAGTGTGACCAAAAAGCGCCACTATGCGTTGCTTGAAAGAGCCTTCCATGAGCTTATACAGCACGTTGCCATTGTGAGTGAGGGTGAACTCGACATTAAAGTTGACCAACGCCAGCTTTTCAAACTCCTTGATTATATTGCTCAGCTCCACCTGATTGCTCTTCAAGAACTTGCGGCGAGCAGGCACATTGAAAAAGATATCCTTAATCATGAAGTTGCATCCCACCGGGCACACGTCAGGCTCCTGCGACTCACATTGCGAAGCATTGATAATGAGCTTTGTGCCGAGCTGGTTGCCACGGGCACAGGTGCGCAACTCAATGTGAGAGATTGCGGCTATCGATGCCAATGCCTCGCCACGGAATCCCATGGTTTGAAGAGCAAACAAGTCGTCGGCATTACGTATCTTAGATGTGCTGTGACGCTCAAATGCCAATCGGGCATCGGTATCGCTCATCCCCACCCCATTGTCAATGACCTGGATTAGGGTGCGACCCGCATCCTTGAGAATGATTTGAACCGAGGTCGCTTGAGCGTCAATGGCATTCTCGACCAGCTCTTTAATCACCGAGGCGGGGCGCTGAATCACCTCACCAGCCGCAATTTGGTTAGCGACAGAATCGGGAAGCAGTTTAATCACGTCACTCATAGCCTCTCATTTCATTTAACAATAGTTCTTCGGGTAGAAACCGCCTCTCCAAAAATCTGTCTCATTTCCTGACTTACCTCGAGCACGTCCATAGGCTTCTTGGGACGTATTGAGTCATACCACCTGAACTTCGACAGCCTCAAGTCGCTGATGCGCGCCAGGAACAATGGAATGACCTTGCCTGTGACATCGGGCCACATCTTAATCTTCTCCACCTCCTGCTTCGCCTTTAAATCGATAGACAGATAGGCACTGTTGGCATTTATCAGCTTGTTGTAGGTTGAATCCTTCTCCATGGGGAAAAACAGCGTTTCCACATCGCCCGAGACATCAAGACGACGCAATTCTTTGTTCTCGAAGGTTGCATGCATCTTCCTTCCACTCAACTGGTTGTAATAGACTTCTCCCAGATGCTCAACTATTAAGCCCCATTGCGGCAAGGTTGCCCAATCGACTGTTGAGTCCTGAACATGAACATTAATTTCCTCGCCACTTATTTGGCGATTGTCGCTCCACACAATGGCATGACGATACATGTTGAGGATGGAATCGTTCTCGTTGACTGCAGCAGAGTCGCACACTCCCTGAATGTCCTTGCGGTAGAAACGCACAAACTTGTTGGCAATAAGAAGCCTTGTAGTGTCATCGACGGTGACTGTCCTCAATGTGTCGGCATGGATATAGATGGTATCCTTTTGCGAGAACTCCCGCGCGAGAGCATTCTCGGTGACATATGACTCCTTGGTCTTCTCGTTGTGATAGCCAACCTCCCCCACAAGTATGACCTTGCTCTTCATGTCGGTGAGCACCACGTTACCACGTGCTTTTCCCTCGCCCGTGCGCCTGTCATAGTCAACCACGTCGCCCTTTAGGGTGCGCTGGTTTTTCTCGTCGGTCATCACCACATTGCCCTGTGCCTGGCCTTTTTCATTCTTGCGGTCGTAATACACTACATCACCCACAAGTGTTTCGCCTTCCTTGGTCTTTACCGTAGAGCGGTTATACATTGTACCCTCCTCGCTCGAGAGGTTATACCATCCGCTTGAGGTGGTGATGGTGTGCCCGTCGGCAAGCGACACAATCTCGGTCTCATCCTCTATCGTGGCGATGTGGGTGTTCATGTCATAGTCCAGAACGTCGGTGTGCAGTTTCATCTTGCTGTTAGTCATGCGCACATTAGAAGTAAACTGCACCTTCTTGGTGTCGTGCTCATAGCGAGCCACCGTCGACGTAATGCGCGTCCCCGACTTGTCGACCACTGTGCCGCCATTAAAGTAGCGGGCTACATTATTGAGCATGTCGTAATCGAGACTGTCGGTGGTTACCGTCATCGAGCGGTTTACGACCCTGACGTTGCGGCGCAATTTCGCCACTTCAACATCGCCAAAGTAGTGCATGCGGTCGCAATAGGCCTTCATGGTATCGGCCTGGTTCATAACCACATGGCCGAAAGCGTCGAGCGACCCCGATGCTTCATAGAAATAGGCACTGTCACACGAGAGTGTCATGTTGCCCCGCCTGAACCTCACATTACCCTTCAAGACGCGATACTCGGTGCTGCGTTGCTCATTGGCAATGAGAAAATCGGCATTCTCCAGAAACACTTTGCCTGGGTCAAAACGGTTAGCATCGGGAATAATGGGGGTTATTCGGCGCAGGTGCTGAGTTGTGGCACCTGGTATGGCGGCAACCGCTTGATTCTGGGCTTGCGTGTCGAAGGTAAAGAACACGGCAAACGCCATGAGCAACAATGCCACAATGCGTGAGTAGAAATCATTTCCACCCACCACTATGCGGCTATGTTGGCAATGCGACATCTATGCTTATTACTTGCTTGTCGAGGTATTATTCAACCATTTGTACTTAAACTCACAGTTGCGCCATCCTTCCTCAATATAGACATAGGTAGACTTCTGCTTCTCCTCGAGCCACTTTTGAAGAATTTCCTCACGCTTGTGATTCTCATACATTTCCTTAAGCACCTGATAATCCTCGGCAAAGTCGGCACGATGGCTCTCATTGCGCTTAGAGAGCTTGACGATGGCTACCTGCTGACGATTGGTCTTGGGATTAATCATCACAAATGGCTTTGAAATCTCACCTTCCTGCATGTTGGCGACAATCTTACCTACCTCGGAGGGAAGGTCGGCCATCTCAAAGAAGTTACTATGGGTCTTCTCGTTAAGCATCACGCCATTATTGTTTTTAGAATCCTTGTCTTGAGAAATGTACATCGCCGCTCCCTCAAAGGTAAGGTCGTTCTTCTTTGCCATGATGTTGCTGCGCAGTGAGTCAAGCTTTACAATCGCATCGTCAATATCTTTCTGTGCCACCTTGGGACGAAGCAGAATGTGACGGGTGTTGATGCGGTCACCACGCTTCTCTATCAACTGAATGATGTGGAAACCAGCCTCGGTCTCGACAATCTTAGACACACGCTTTGTATCATTGAGGTTGAATGCCGCAGTAGCATACTCCGGCAGCAGTTCGGCACGTCCCCTGAAGCCTACCTCACCACCATAGGTCGATGAGCCGTCCTCACTATAAAGGATTGCCAGGGTAGAGAACTCAGCCTCGCCATCATTAACCTTTTGGCTGTACTCCCTCAACCTCGACTTAATCTCATCGATTTCTTGCTGAGGTATTACAGGGTTGATGGTTATAATTTTCACTTCAACTTGCCGTGGGATTGTTGGCAAGGAGTCTTGAGGAATGGTATTGAAATATCGGCGCACATCGGCTGGCGTTGCCTTCACGTTCTTGGTGAGCTTGCGCTGCACTTCCTGAATGGTGTACTGGTCGCGCACAACATCCATGAGGTTCTCACGAAGCTCAGGAAGGGGCTTGCGGAAATATTCCTCGACTTTCTCTTTAGAACCGAGGTTGGCGATAAAGTAGTTGATTCGCGAGTCCACACTCTGCATTACTGTTGAATTGGGAATCTCAACAGTATCAATCTTGGCCTGATGCAGGAAAAGTTTCTCGACAGCCATGCGCTCGGGTATCACGCAATAGGGATTTCCGTCAATTGTAATGCGTTCATAAAGAGCCTGCTGATACTGTTCCTCAATATCGGACTTAAAAATAGGCTCATCACCAACAACCCAAGCCACCTCCTCGGCAACATTGTTTTGAGCACTCAAGCTTAATGCCACGAGCGACAACAAACCCAAAAGTAAAGTTTTAATTTTCATATCTTTATATTATCAATTATGTCGGTAAAAACATGTCTCCTACCGCCTATTCAGGCAATACAACATTTAAACTGCAAAGTTCTTGATTTTTTGCGATTTCTCAAAATGTATTTCAATTAATAATTCTTAATTTGAAGATGCGAAACCACTATTGCCAAAGGAAGGGCAAAAAAATCACCGCAGGCGAAACGGCACCTGCGGTGATTAACTCAAAATACTTACTCTATAAATTGCTCACACTAAAACCGTTGAGCAATTCTACTTATACTTTTTCTTCAATTGCTGAAGAACCTTTTTGTCAATAGAGACTTTATACTTCTTGTGCAGCGAGTCAACCCACTCTTGCTCAAGAACATCCTGATAATCGGATGAAACAAGGCCTCTCACGTCGGCCAACTCTTGAGGCTGGGCAATAACAGAACCAAAGAGCTTGGCATAAACAGGATACCCGGCATAGGCCGACTCTACTTTCTTGCCGCCAAATGCGATATTATCGACCATGCCATTCTCGCCTTGCTTAGAAATGACACGCACCATCTTGATATTCAACCCAAACTTCCTGTTAAGTTTAGTCGTGATAGTATCCTCGGGCAAACCGGTCATTGGGCGCATAGCAGTAAGCACCTCATTGAGGACCGAGTCGTTCTTGGCACAAACCATAATACCCTTGAAATGAGGAGCATCCCATTGATACTTGCTACGATTGGCATTGAATCGTTCTTCAAGAGCCTTTTCGTCACTCTTTGCCTTGTTCCACACCTCCTTGCTCATAACCTCGAAGAGGAGTGTGCCCTCGCGATACTCGTTCATCAAGTTGCGATAATCGGGATTAAGCTCAATGAGATTATCGGCATAGTAACGAACTATCTCTTCTTTGGAAATCCTATCGACATTAGCTTCCATTTCTTCGGCAGCGATGTCATTGCTTGAATATTTAGCTTTTCCGTTAAGTTTCTTGGCCATCTTTGACAAGGGGCAAGAAATGCCTTTACCATAGGTAAACATTGGGAAATTAGACTTGGCAACAACATCTGTCACAAAGGTAGAATCGAAGCCACCGTGCTTGGCAAGCTCACTCTTGAGATATTCACCAAGCTTGTCATTCTTCTTGAAATTAAGCTCCTTCAAGATTTGATTAGCCTTGCTGTCAACGGGCATCATGGCACGCTCATCGCTTTTTATCATCTGCTCAATTCTGGCTTTAGAATCCTCAAGACTTGGAACTGACTTGTGACCATATTTCTTGATGATGTGATAGCCAAAATTGCTCTCTACAGGCTTCGATAATTCTCCATCTTTAAGATTGAATGCCACCTCTTCAAAAGGCTTGATCATGCGGCCACGACCAAACGAAGGCAGCTTGCCACCATTACGTGCCGAACCTGGGTCTTGAGAATACTTTTTGGCAAGTTCCTCAAAATCCTGCCCGGCAAGCAAGCAGTTATAAATAGAGTCGATTGTAGCCTTGACAGCCACTTTGGCGCTATCGGTCACGTTGCCTCGCGGGAAAGTGCGCAAGATGTGTCCAACCTCTACCTGTCCATCATCGGGCTTCACACCATTAACCCTAATGAGATGAATACCGTAATCGGTAACGATGGGCCTGGACAACTCACCTACCGGTGTAGTAAAAGCAGCATATTCAAAAGCATAGGGAAAAATGCCTGAAGTTATGTAGCCATATTCACCCTTATTGTTGACTTTGGAACGATCGATAGAATACTTCATCACAAGGTCATTGAAATTCTCGCCGTTAATGATGCAGTTGCGCAGACTGTCCATCATGGCAATCTGGTGTGCATCTTCGGCCTTGTTTCTGCCACGGGCGAGCATCAAGTGAGAAACATTCACATTCTTTGTCATGCGGTCATAAGCCTCATTGACCAGGCGTTCTTCCATCTCGGTGTCGGTAAGATAAGGAGCCAGCATATCGCTCTTGTAACCGTCCAGCTCCGACTTGATGCGAGGCAAAGTGTCATAGCCAAGCGCCTCGGCCTCGGCCACCTTGAGTTTATAGTTCACAAAACGGTCGACATACTCGTCAATACTCTCCTTGTTGACTTGTTGCTCAAGATTTTTCTTGTAAAGATACTCAAACTCAGAAAGCTTTACCTCTTTGTTGTTGATTTTCATCAACACTGGGTCTTTAGCGGCATAAGCCCCACACGCAATACCTGCAACAACTAATGCAGAAACAAATAATTTCAGTTTCATAATTATTTTTTAAAATACGTATTTTGCGTTTTTAAACAATACAAATAATATAACGCAAATATAAGATTTAAATTATATCGTCACTTTAAAAATTTGTTAACAGGCAGCAAATAAGTCTTCAATCATCGTCAACAGACGAATTGAAGACTTACACTAATCAGCCATAGAGCTGTAATCTTTGGAGGCAAAAACAGGAAAAATCAGTTGCCCATTTCACTTAAGAACTTGATGCGCACAAGACGAATTTCCTCCTCGGTATAGTCATCGCCCAGTTCCTCCTGTGCAACAGAGATGCGGTCGGTGTTGCTCTCCTTGAAATACTCAAAGATATCCTCCATGTGATCCTCATCCATGATGTCACGAATGTAGTAATCAATGTTAATGCGTGTACCCGAATAGACTATCGCCTCAATCTCGTCGAGCATTTTGTCAAATTCCAAGCCTCTTGAAGCCGCAAGGTCGTCAAGTGGAACCTTACGGTCAATGCTCTGAATGAGAGAAATCTTAAGTTTGCTCTTATTGGCAACAGTACGCACCCTCATGTCCTCAGGACGAATTATCTCGTTGTCCTCGACGTGGCGTTTAATAATTTCAAGAAATTCAGCACCATATCGCTTAGCCTTACCCGCTCCCACGCCAGGGATGTTTACCAGTTCTTCCATAGTAACAGGATAGGTCGTTGCCATAGCTTCAAGCGATGGGTCCTGGAAGATAACATAGGGAGGCAACTGCAATTTAGATGCCGTGTTCCTGCGCAAGCTCTTAAGAATGCTGAAAAGCTCACCATCAAGGGCCCCGGTACCACCACGTATTTCATTGTCTTCGACCGTAGTGAAGTCACGGTCTTCAACAACCATAAACGAAGTTGGATTCTCCAGGAAATCCCGCCCCCGCTCAGTAACCTTGAGCAAACCATAGTTCTCAATGTCACGATCGATGTATCCGGCAATGATACCTTGAGAAATAACTGCATTCAAGAACTTTGGTGTCTTGTCTTTCTGGCACCCAAACATCTCAATTTTATCGTGCAGATAAGACTTAACGTCGCTGTTGGCATCGCCCACCATGACACTGATAACATGATCGGCCTTGAACTTCTCCTTGAGCTGCATAATGGTTTCAATGGCATCGCACAGCTCATTGCAAGCTTCAATGCGCTTGCGTGGATGCAGACAGTTATCGCAATTGTGACAGTTGTCTTGAGTGTATTCCTCACCAAAGTAATGCAACAGCGTCTTGCGACGGCACACCGAAGTCTCGGCATAGGAAGCCGTTTCGGCCAAGAGCTGCTTTCCAATCTCCTGCTCGGCAACAGGCTTGCCCTGCATGAACTTGCGCAACTTGTCAAGGTCTTTCTGTGCATAGAAAGTGATGCATTGTCCTTCCCCGCCATCACGTCCGGCACGTCCTGTTTCCTGATAATAGCCTTCAAGACTCTTAGGAATGTCGTAATGAATGACAAATCTCACATCGGGCTTGTCAATGCCCATGCCAAAAGCTATAGTGGCGACAATCACATCAACATCCTCAAGCAAGAAAGCATCTTGGTTGGCCGAACGAGTGGCACTATCCATACCGGCATGATAGGCCAGAGCCTTAATGTCGTTGACACGCAACGTGGTTGCAAGTTCCTCCACCTTCTTGCGACTAAGGCAATATATGATACCCGACTTGCCCGGCATCGACTTAATGTACTTGATGATATCCTTGTCGACATCCTTGGTCTTGGGCCGCACCTCATAATATAGATTGGTGCGGTTAAACGACGACTTGAACACATTGGCATCCATGATGCCGAGGTTCTTTTGAATGTCATGCTGGACCTTAGATGTAGCTGTAGCTGTGAGAGCTATGATTGGTCGCACACCAATCTCATTGATAAAATGCCTGATGCGCCGATATTCTGGTCGGAAATCATGTCCCCACTCCGAAATACAATGCGCCTCGTCGATTGCATAAAAAGAAATCTTGACACTCTTGAAGAACTCAAGATTATCCTCCTTGGTCAGCGATTCAGGAGCAACATAGAGCAACTTAGTCTTTCCCTGTAGAATATCTTCCTTTACCTGGTCGATAGCCTGCCTGTTGAGCGACGAGTTTAGGAAATGAGCTATGCCATCTTCATCGCTGAAGTTGCGCATAGCATCAACCTGATTCTTCATTAGGGAAATTAATGGGGAAATTACTATGGCTGTACCTTCCATCAACAACGACGGCAACTGATAGCACAAAGACTTGCCCCCACCGGTGGGCATGAGCACAAACGTGTCATGCTCCTCAATGAGACTCATCATGATTTGCTCCTGTTGACCTTTAAAAGTGTCAAAGCCAAAATATTTCTTCAATGTTGCTACAAGTTGTTCTTTATTAGCCATAGTCTTAAGGTTTAATAATAGTTGCACTCTATTTCGGTCTACAAATATAATAAAAAAATTTTAATTTCTAAAAATAAAAAAATGATTTTTTACAAAGTAGAAGCCAACACCGCAAAATTAGAGCTATCCAACTGCTGTTTAGCATAGTCGGCAGTAAGCACAAAGGTTTTCTTTTTCATAGATGGCAATGAGTACATTATATCCATCATAATTGTTTCGAATATAGATCGCAAGCCACGAGCACCAAGTTTATACTCAACGGCCTTGTCAACAATAAAGTCAAGAGCCTCGTCGGCAATGGTGAACTTTATGCCGTCCATCGCCATGAGTTTCTGATATTGCCTTACTATGGCATTCTTAGGCTCGACGAGAATGCGGCGCAAAGCCTCTCTGTCGAGTGGCTCAAGGTTGGTGATTACCGGCAATCGTCCAATAATCTCAGGTATCAAGCCATAAGAACGCAAGTCTTGTGGTGCCACATAGTGCAAGAGTTTGTCCCGGTCGGCTTTCGAAACATGATTCCCGGCACCATATCCCACAACATGAGTGTTGAGACGCAACGCAATTTTGCGTTCAATGCCCTCAAAAGCCCCTCCACAAATAAACAATATGTTCTTGGTATCGACCGGAATCATCTTTTGCTCAGGGTGCTTGCGGCCTCCTTGAGGCGGCACATTAACCACCGATCCTTCAAGCAACTTAAGCAATCCCTGCTGCACACCTTCACCACTGACGTCACGAGTGATTGACGGATTGTCGCTCTTGCGTGCAATCTTGTCAATCTCATCGATAAAGACAATGCCCCGCTCGGCTTCCTTGACATTATAGTCACACGCCTGTAGCAGCCTGACAAGAAGGCTCTCAATATCCTCGCCCACATATCCAGCCTCGGTAAGCACCGTTGCATCGACAATGGCAAAAGGCACCTTGAGCAACTTAGCAATAGTCTTGGCCAACAAGGTCTTGCCTGTACCAGTTGGTCCCACAATGATAATGTTAGATTTCTCGATATCTACATCATCTTTATCCTGTGATAGACGTTTGTAGTGATTATAGACCGCAACCGACAGATATTTCTTGGCACTCTCCTGCCCTATCACGTACTGGTCGAGATATTCCTTTATCTCGGCAGGCTTGGGCAAGCTTTTGAAGTCCAAGTCACTCAACAAGGTGTCTCCCACCTTATTCAAGTATTCCTTAGCAATTTCATTGGCTTTCTCGGCACATTCATTGCAGATGAACCCGTTAATACCCGGAATTAACAGTTCCACCTCATTTTGAGTGCGACCGCAAAAGTCACAGCGCATCAATTCTCTTTTAGCCATATCTGAAATTTATTTCGACTTTTCGAGAACCTTGTCAATCATGCCATAGTCGAGAGCTTCCTTAGATGTCATCCAGTAGTCACGGTCGCTATCGGCATAAACCTTGTCGTAAGGCTGTCCCGAATGAGTCGAGATGATATTATATAGTTCCTCCTTGAGCTTTTGTATCTCGCGTGCTGTGATTTCGATATCGGAAGCCTGACCCTGAATGCCGCCCATGGGCTGGTGAATCATCACCCGTGAATGCTTGAGAGCATAACGTTTACCCTTTTGGCCAGCAACGAGAAGAACCGCTGCCATCGAAGCCGCCATACCAGTGCAAATTGTTGTGACATCACTCTGTATATACTGCATGGTGTCGTAGATGCCAAGCCCTGCATAGACCGAGCCTCCGGGAGAATTGATATATATTGAAACGTCCTTTCCCGGGTCGGCGCTATCGAGGTAAAGCAACTGTGCCTGAATAACATTAGCTGTGTAGTCATCAATTTGGGTTCCCAAGAAAATAATGCGATCCATCATCAATCGAGAGAAGACATCCATTTGAGCCACGTTAAGCTTGCGTTCCTCGATGATAGTGGGAGATATATAGCTACTCTCAATCATTGCCTGAGTAGTTTGATCAAAAGTTAAACCATTCATTCCCAAATGGTTTACAGCAAAATTTCTAAAATCGTTTTTCATAATCATTATAATAAGATATTGTTTTTATGTTCAAAGATAGTAATTTTTTCTCAAACAGCCTAATTTTCAGCATTTTTTTAAAAGATTTTATGGATAAAAGAAAGAAGTAAAGAAAGAAAAAGCTGAATTCACAAGGAATCCAGCTTTTTCAAAAATTTATGAACAGAATTTATTTCTTCTCAAAGAGTTTGTTAAACTCCTCAACAGTAACGTTTTTCTCGTTTAGAGACACATTGTCGCGAATTGTGGCGAACACTTTGTCTTCAAATGCTCGACGATTAATCTCGGTAGCATAGTCCTTGTTTTGAAGCAGCTCATCGGTATAGCGGTCGAGTGTTTCGTCGGGCACATTGCCAATGCCATACTGAGCAAACTGCTGAGCGGCATAGATGCGTGCCAGGCGCAGCTGGTCTTCCTTCTCAATCTTCACGTCGTAGTTCTTGGCGATTTTCTCCTTAATGAGTTGCCAAACTATCTCTTCGCGAGTGCGTGGATATTCCTCCTCAATCTTAGCGGCATCGGCATCCTTATTTACCGACTCAAGATAACGCTTTAAGAACTCATCGGGCAACTCGAGTTCGCCCACTTTCTTCTTAAGAACGCTCTCGGCATCGATAGTGAAGCGATAATTACTGTCGTTCTTGAGCTGACCTGCAAGCATTTCCCTGATTTTTGCAAAATACTCCTCTTCGTTTTTAGCAACATCCTTGCCAAGTACCATGTCGAAGAGTTCCTGTCCCATCTCGGCATCCTTGTTAACGAGAATCTCGGTAACCTTGAAAGTGAAGTTGCTCTTCACGTCGGCCTTATCCTTGTCAACAGCCAGCATGGCAGCGAGTTCGGTAATATTTCCGTTATAGGCATTGTAAGGATTGAAAATTATTTCATCGTCAACCTTCAAGCCAACGAACTTCTCTTTTTCAATATCATCCTTGATATATTTGGGAGAAACGATGGTTTTTTCAACGTTGATGCCACCCTCCTTGGGAGTGCCGTCCTCGTTGAGCTCAACCATAGAGCCACGCATCAAGGCATCCTCATTGGCCACATCGCCAGGGACTTGAGTCCCAAAACGCTTTTTATATGCATTATTCTGGTTATCAACCATTTCCTGAGTCACCTCAATATTATAATAAGGCACCTTCACGCGCTTGTCAAGCTTAATTTCAAACTCTGGAGCAAAACCAAGGTCGAACTTAAAGTCAAAATTCTTCTCAGCTACCAAGTCAACTTTGGTGTCCTTGGACAGCATTGGCTCGCCCAGCAAGTCGATATTATTCTCGCGAATATAATTTGACAGCTCTCGGCTTACAATTTGGTCTACCACTTCGGCAGTGACTTGACCACCATAATATTTCTTAAGAAGTGCTGCAGGTACATGACCTGGACGGAAACCCTTGATTGGACGACGACGTCCCAGCTCCGACAACTGCTTCTTAACTTCGGCTTGATAATCCTCTTCAACTAATGATACAGTAAGCACACCGCTCACGTTACCAGTCTTGTCTAATGTTACGTTCATTTCTCTGTTTTAAAATCTTATATTTGCTATTATTTTTTGTATGATTTCGTTTTGAACGTGCAAAATTACTGCAAGTTGAGTGAAATACAAAATGAAATGCAAAGTTTTTCATTTTTATTTCAGAAACATAGCCTAAATTACCTTAAATTTTGAATTAAAGGGAGTAAAGGAGTCAAAGGAATTAAAGGACTCACCTTGGCTCGCATGTCACTTCTACTCGCAACTTGAATCACATGAATCAATAGGAATAGCTATGAATAACTATGAATGGCTCTGAATAAGTACTCGAATGAATCAGATGAATCAGATGAATCAGATGAATCACTTGCACTTCAAAACAAGAGTCCCATGGCAGGGAAGTGTCATGGGGCTCAAATGTATTTATAAAATAGAATTATACTTCTTCGTAAGGCACGTCTTGTGCGCCATCATTTCCTTGGTTGCCACCTTGATTTCCAGCACCTGGGTTAGCACCACCAAATCCGGCAGCTCCTGGGTTGAAGCCTGCTCCTGGCTGAGGTCCACCCTGTGCACCGCCCGCTTGGTTGTACATCTGCTGCGAAGCCTCATGGAAGACAGTCTCAAGTTCCTTAGTAGCCACATCAATAGCATCAATATCCTGATTCTTGTGAGCTTCCTTGAGTTTGCCCAGAGCAGTCTCAATCTGGCTCTTCTTGTCGGCAGGAAGCTTGTCACCGAGGTCCTTGAGGCTCTTCTCGGTTTGGAAAATCATAGCGTCGGCCTGATTAATCTTGTCGATGCGCTCCTTTTCCTTAGCATCGGCAGCGGCGTTGGCACTTGCCTCGTCTTTCATGCGTTGAATCTCGGCATCGCTCAAACCACTTGAAGCCTCGATGCGTATGCTCTGTTCCTTACCGGTGGCTTTATCTTTGGCGCTAACGTTCATGATACCATTGGCATCAACCTCAAATGTAACCTCAATCTGTGGCACACCACGTGGTGCAGGAGCAATACCGTCGAGGTGGAACATACCCAGAGTCTTGCAATCGCGAGCCATTGGGCGCTCGCCCTGCAGCACGTGAATCTCCACGCTGGGCTGATTGTCGGCAGCAGTCGAGAACACCTGGCTCTTGCGAGTTGGGATTGTTGTGTTAGCATCGATAAGCTTAGTCATCACACCACCCAAAGTCTCAATACCTACACTCAGAGGCACAACGTCGAGCAGAAGCACATCCTTCACATCACCACTTAGCACACCACCCTGAATTGCGGCCCCCACGGCAACAACCTCATCGGGATTAACGCCCTTAGAAGGAGCTTTACCAAAGAAACGCTCTACAATCTGCTGGATGGCAGGAATACGAGTAGATCCACCCACGAGGATTACCTCATTAATGTCGCTTGGAGTGAGGTTAGCATCACGGAGAGCCTGCTCACATGGCTTTATAGTGGCCTGAATAAGGTCGTCGCAAAGCTGTTCAAACTTAGCACGGCTCAAAGTCTTAACCAAGTGCTTAGGAATTCCGTTAACTGGCATAATGTAAGGCAAGTTAATCTCGGTACTCATTGAGCTTGAGAGCTCAATCTTAGCCTTCTCGGCAGCCTCTTTCAAGCGCTGCAATGCCATTGGGTCCTTGCGAAGGTCAATGCCTTCATCGTTTTGGAACTCCTGTGCCAGCCAGTTGATAATGCGCTGGTCGAAGTCATCACCACCAAGGTGAGTGTCGCCATTGGTTGACTTAACCTCAAACACGCCATCGCCAAGTTCAAGGATAGAAATATCAAATGTGCCACCACCAAGGTCAAACACAGCGATGCGCTTGTCGCTCTGATCCTTATCAAGACCGTAAGCAAGAGCTGCAGCAGTTGGTTCATTCACAATGCGCTGCACCTTCAAGCCAGCAATCTCACCGGCTTCTTTAGTAGCCTTGCGCTGCGAGTCGTTGAAGTAAGCCGGCACTGTGATAACAGCATCGGTAACTGTAGTTCCAAGATAGTCCTCGGCAGTCTTCTTCATCTTTTGCAGAATCATTGCCGAAATTTCTTGTGGAGTGTACTGACGACCGTCAATCTCAACACGAGGCTGATTGTTGCCGTTGTTCACCACCTTATAAGGAACACGCTCAGTCTCTTTTAAAGTTTGATCATAGGTCTCACCCATGAAACGCTTGATACTATAGACTGTGCGAGTTGGGTTGGTGATAGCCTGGCGTTTAGCCGGGTCACCTACTTTTCTTTCACCGCCGTCAACAAAAGCCACCACGCTTGGAGTGGTGTTGCGGCCTTCACTGTTAGGGATAACAACCGGATTCTTACCTTCGAGAACCGAAACGCAAGAGTTGGTAGTTCCTAAATCAATACCAATAATTTTTCCCATAATTGTATATTTTTTTGTTTATAATTCTTGTTATTCCACGCATTAAACGTTTTGTCACCTCGCTAAATAACAAATATCGTGCCAAAAATGCGATTAAGCGAGACAATGCTGAGCTTGCTCGATTTTTTGCGAGCGTGAGCATTTCATCAAAACTATTTACTGACAATTATGGAAAAAAATCATTCTTAAAGAGTGACAAAACCTGCCACCATGTCACGTTTCAATGTTTACGAGCCATTTCAAAATAGAGTGGTGTCTGTGTGGCTGCAACTTCTGTTTCAACTTCTGTTGCGCAGAGAGTGTTGCAAAACACTAAATACACTAAGAATGACAATTTAGGCACAGAAATGTAGCCTACTTAAGTTCCTCTTCGAGACACAAGCATAAGTCGCTGTTTACCACCAAGCTGCGAACCCCGTTGGGGTTCTTGCATGGTGTTACTAATGATTAGGCTCAATGTTGGGTCGAGTTCAAATGCCCTTCGGGCACCGCCCACCGCACTTCGTGCGACTATGGCTTTTGAATCTCCCCGAGCACTTCGTGGTTCGAGCCTTTTTACATCTTCGAGGTTCTAACCTGGAGTTTTGCAACACCCTCAATGCCTGTAACCCAATATGTTTCATGGAAATTCATTTTCAACTTAATTCCGCCAACGGGTATCTATATTCTGATTTTTTTGGCACATCATTATTTCTTATTCTCTTCACTCCCGTTTTTTCACAAAGATTATACATTGATTACACATTATCTAAATAAAAAATTTGTACCTTTGCACGTATTTTTGAGAAAAATCAAATAATATATTAATATAAACTTTTTACTAACAATCAATTATGGACATTTCACACATTGAACACGTTGGTATAGCAGTCACAAGCCTTGACGAGGCTATACCTTTCTATGAGAAATTTCTCGGTTTCAAATGCTTTGCTATCGAGGAGGTTGAGGATCAGCACGTAAGAACCGCTTTCTTCAAAGTGGGTCAAACCAAGATTGAGCTTCTTGAGGCCACCAGCCCCGACAGCGCAATCGCCAAGTTCATCGAGAAGAACGGTGGCCGTGGCGGCATCCAGCACATTGCCTTCTGCGTACAGGACGGCGTTGCCAACGCACTTCAAGAGATTCAGGACAAGGACGGCCGTGTTCTTGACAAGACTCCCCGCAAGGGCGCCGAGGGCCTGAACATCGCCTTCGTTCATCCCAAGACCTCGGCCGGTGCACTGGTAGAGCTCTGCGAAGACCCAAACAAATAAGAGAGTTTTTTAGTTCTTAGTTTTTAGTTTTTAAACTATTGAATAGAGCGGAACTATCAAAGACGAAACAAACACTACAATTGAAATAAAAATGAGTAAACAACTCGAAAAAATTCAACAACTCATTGACATGCGCGCAAAGGCACGCATAGGCGGTGGCGAGAAAGCTATTGCCAAACAGCATGAGAAGGGCAAATACACAGCCCGCGAGAGAATCAATATGCTCCTTGACCCAGGCAGCTTTGAGGAACTTGACATGTTTGTGACTCACCGTTGCACAAACTTTGGTCAGGAGAAGAAGTCGTTCCTTGGCGACGGCGTGGTAACCGGCTACGGAACTGTTGAGGGCCGATTAGTATATGTCTTTGCCCAAGACTTTACCGTGATTGGCGGTTCGCTTGGCGAGGCCATGGCCTGGAAGATGTGCAAGGTTATGGACCTTGCCATGAAGCAGGGAGCCCCCATCATTGGTCTTAACGACTCGGGCGGTGCCCGCATTCCCGAAGGCATCAACGCACTTGCCGGCTATGCTGAGATTTTCCAGCGCAACATTGATGCCAGTGGTGTAGTGCCACAAATTTCGGCAATCTTAGGTCCCTGTGCCGGTGGTGCCGTTTATTCACCCGCATTGACCGACTTCACCCTTATGGCCAAAGGAACTTCGTTCATGTTCCTTACCGGTCCTGCCGTTGTCAAGACCGTTACCGGCGAGAACGTTACCCAGGAGCAATTAGGTGGCGCTCAGGTACACGCTCAGAAGAGCGGTGTGACCCACTTCGCCTACGACACCGAGGAAGAAGTTATCGAGACCATCAAGCGCCTGTTGAGCTACATGCCAAGCAACAATATGGAAGAGGCTCCTCGCCGCGAGTGCAACGACCCCGTTGACCGCGTTGAAGATGCTCTCAACAGCATAATTCCAGAGAGTGCCAACGATCCTTACGACATGTATGAGGTGATTGGTGCCATCGTTGATAATGGAGAGTTCCTTGAGGTTCACAAAGACTTTGCCAAGAACATCATCGTGGGCTTTGCACGCTTCAACGGTCAGTCGGTGGGTGTTGTTGCCAATCAGCCACAGTACATGGCTGGCGTGCTCGACGTGAACGCTTCGAAGAAAGGCGGACGCTTCGTTCGCTTCTGCGACGCATTCAACATTCCACTGGTAACCCTCGTTGACGTTCCCGGATTCCTTCCCGGCACAGGCCAAGAGTATAATGCCGTTATCCTTAACGGTGCCAAGTTGCTCTACGCCTACGGCGAGGCTACAGTGCCCAAGGTTACCGTTACCCTGCGCAAGAGCTACGGTGGCAGTCACATCGTGATGAGCTGCAAGCAGCTGCGTGGCGACATGAACTATGCTTGGCCAAGCGCCGAGATTGCCGTGATGGGTGCCGCCGGTGCCGCCGGCATTCTCTATGCCAAGGACATGAAGGCTGCCAAGACCGCCGCTGCCGAGGCCAAAGAAGCTGGCGACGAGGCTAAGGCCGCTCAAATCATGGAGGAGAACAAGAAGTTCATCGAGGAGAAAGAGCAAGAGTACAACGACCTCTTCTGCACTCCATTCAACGCTGCCAAGTATGGCTACATCGATGACGTTATTGAGCCTCGCAACACCCGCTTCCGCGTGATTCGTGCCCTGGAGCAACTGCGCACCAAGAAGTACAACAACCCCGCCAAGAAGCATGGCAATATTCCATTGTAATTTCTATTCAACGACAATAAAAAATGAATAAGAAAATAATATTGACACTGATTGCTGTGGTAGCATCACTCACCGCAATGGCACAAGGCCGCATGGACATGTGCATCAACGAGGTGATGGTGCAAGGCGACAGCGTTGGTGCTGACCAAAATGGCAAGAGCTCGGCCTGGATTGAGCTTTTCAATGCATCCTACGGCACCAATGCCATTGAGAAGATGTTCATCACCACTTTCAAGAAAGACTACATCCAGAATTACTTCAAGGTTCAGGAGTCGAAGAGCAACAAGAAGCGCAACGTGCTTCTTGAGGAGCTCCGTGACCAGAACCCCGATAAGGTGTATGAGATTCCACGTGGTGATGTCGACACCAAGATCAAGCCACGCACTCACATTGTGTTCTATGCCGACGGCAACACTACAGCAGGAACGCTGCATCTGTCGTTCACTCTCACTCCCAGCAGCGAGAACTACATTGCACTCTATGACGTGAATGGAGACCTTGTTGATGAGGTAATTGTTCCTGCCAACCTTAAGGCTGGCCAAACATTTGCCCGCAAGGGAGAGGGTCTGCCCAGCGACATGCACAAGGATGGCAATCACAGCTTTGATTCCAGCTTGTGGGAAACACGCGACGGCTCATCTATTGAAAAGGCCATCACACCCGGCAAGTTCAACATGCGCCCAGTGAACGAGAACATTGCCAAGTTCAAGAACGAAGATGGGACAGGTATCCTGCTCACCATCATGTCGATGGGAGTTGTGTTCTTAGCACTGCTACTGCTCTACATCCTGTTCAAGCTCTTTGGCAAGGCATTTACCTCCAAAGGCAATAAGGAAGAAGAAAAGGCTGATAATGTTGTTGAGACCGAAAAGGCAACTGCCGAGGCCGGCGACAACGACGAGGCCATTGCCGCACTGTGCATGGCACTCTATCAGCACCTCAACGCCCACGACGAGGAAAGCGGCGTACTCACCTTCGACCACAGCCACGAGCAGCACAGCGCTTGGGGCTCGAAGGGTAACCTGCTGCTTCACATGCCTGAGCATCACAAAAATCATTAACTTCACTAACATTTAATTTGTTTTATCAATGAAAGAATATAAGTATAAAATCAATGGTCACGAATACAAAGTAAATGTTGGTGACATTGAAAACAACATTGCAAATATCGAGGTTAACGGAGTGCCTTACACCGTTGAGCTCGAGGAGGAGAAGGCCGCCAAGCCTGTCATCAAGAGAGTTGCAGTGAGCAATAATGCCCCTGTTGCCGCTAAACCAGCTGCTGCCAAGCCCGCTGCCGCCGCTGCAGGCGAATATGTAATTGCTTCGCCACTTCCCGGCGTTATCAAGGAGTTCTACGTTAAGGAAGGGCAGCAGGTTAAGGCCAGTGACGTGGTTTGCATCCTCGAAGCCATGAAGATGGGCAACGAGATTCATGCAGGCAAGGATGGCGTGGTTAAGTCAA
>CAMJZF010000016.1 GCA_946410125.1 uncultured Prevotellaceae bacterium
AGATTGTTAGCTTCATGCAGAGGTTTGAATATCCTGGCAAGCCTTACACCTTCTCTCACATCCAGTTCTATGCAACAGCCAACGTAACTGCTGGCCAAACCATTACCGCTAAGGTTTGCAAGATTAACGACGGCTTGATTGATGCCCAAAACCCAATCGCCGAAGCTGTTTATGAGTTCCCCGCCGATGACCTGGGTGAGAGTACTATGTCAATCGACTTCTACTTCGAGAAATACGATCCCGAGCTTGACCTTACCACTGAGGATTGGCTGACAATCGACAGCGACATCGCTATCTACATTGAGGGTGTTAACGAGCTTCAGGATATCTCTCCTGTTATGCAGGCACTCGATTACCAAGTTGATCGTGTTGCTCACAATGGTGAATTTGACCGATTCATCAACGGCTATGGCGAGTGGGAGTTCTACGATGCTAATGGCGAAATTGTTGATGTTCAATACATCCCTTGCCACCTGGGTTACTACTGGGGTTCGGACGACGATAGCGGTCTTCCACAGAACTTGCTTCTCTCGATCAACGCTCAAATGGCTTACATTGAGACTGCCGACGAGAGTGCTACCACCTACACTATTCCCGCTGATGCTACCGAAGCTACTATCGAGCTTAAGGCCAGCGAGCCCTATGATGCATGGACTGTAGAGGATCTTCCCGAGTGGATCAACATCGAGGCTGAGGATGTTATGGAACAGGATGAGGAAGGTAACGTAAGCTACAGTGGCTACACCAACCTCAACATCACCCTCGAGGCTGGCCACGAAGGCAGCGTTGTTTACACCCTGCCTAACACTGAGTTCAAGATCATCATTGGTGATGGTGGCTCAGTTGCAATACCTGGCGACGTGAATGGCGACGGCTTCGTTACCAGTGCCGACGTTACTGCTATCTACGACGTGCTGCTTGGTACCGACATGACATTTGAGGCTACTGCCGACGTTAACGGCGACGGCTATGTTACCAGCGCCGACGTAACAGCAGTTTATGATATCCTCCTTGGTACTGCAGAGTAATATTTGTTAGAAATCATTTATTTAGGGAAACTGCTCACTACAATTCACGTTTATTATTTATTAGTCACACACATCGAGTAGTACTCCCAAAAATAAATATCCTAAAAAAGGCGACCCTCGCGTGCGGGGGTCGCCTTTAACTTTACAATTGCCACATTGTGGTGGATTAGAGCACTACATCTTCGTCGATAAGGTTGTTAAGGAGGGCATAGACCGTGAGTCCCGCCACGCTCTTGATGCCGGTCTTGCGCACGATGTTCTTGCGGTGGGTGGTGACGGTGAAGACACTCACATTGAGGCGGCTGGCAATCTCCTTGTTTGACAACCCGCGTGCCACTTCAATGAGCACTGCCGTCTCGCGGCGCGTGAGCTCATGGTTGCTCATCGCCACATCGCCGTTAGCCGCCTTGGCACTGAGATCCAGCACGGTCTGCAATATCGACTGGCGGCTGTCGCGAATGTCTATCACTGCGTCGAAGTGGCGCAACCGTGACTGCTTGACATACTGGTAGACCAGCGCTACGACAGCGATGTTGCGGCCGTTGCGCATTTCGGTCACGTTGTCGTTGAGGGTAGGGTTGATGATAAGGATGTCGGGCTTGAGCATGTCGAGACGAGTAGGCAGCTCCTCGGCGCTATATTCCGGTTTCAGAACCTTGAGCTCGCTGTGGTTGAGGGCCGCCGTGAGTCCATCAACTATCACCTCCGAGGGTTCCACTATCAAGATTTTCCTTTTCATTTTAGTGTTGACTTTTCAAGTTGTTTCACGTAGGGTCCCAGAATCTTATCCTCAATGAGCGAGTGCTTGCGCAGGTCGCGCGAGAGTTGCAGGATGTCGAAAATCATGTCGATGGCGTCGTCGCTCGTGCTCGACGGCAGGTACTTGAAGATAATCTGCACGAGGTCGCTCAGCTTGTCCTCAAGGTTGTCGTGTGAGGCAAGATATTGCTTGATGGCAAAGTTGTCGTTGTCGTGGTTGAGCAAGTGGCTGATGTGAGGATAAACAGTGTTTTCCTCATGGGCAAAGTGGGCTCGCACTTCCTCGACGTAGGCATTAAAAAACTGCTTTATCGCCTTGCCGGCACGGGCAGGCAACATCTCGGCAATCTTGTCGAGGTGAAGCCCTATGTGTGGCAGTCGGCGGTTAAGGTAATAGTCGTGCGAGCGCAGCAGGTAAGGCACCAGTCCCGTCATGGAGGTGTGGGAGAGCGTGGCTTGCGACGGCATGTAGTTGTCGTTGCTGTAAACCTCGCAAATCAACAGGAAAAACTGTGGGTCTACATCATGCTCGCTGCACACTCTCGCTATCGACTTGTCGCCAAATCCCAGTGGAATGCCAAAGTGCGACAACGTTAGCAGTAAGTCGGGGCGTAACGTCACCAGCGACGACAGGTTATCATTCTCGTTATATAAAAAGTCACTCATTATCTGTTTTCTTTTGTGTTATTTGTGGGTGAGTATTTCAATCAGCTCGCGAACCCCCTCGGTGGCCTTCTTGGCTATCACATGAACATGACCTGGCACGGCACTGGGATTAGGGTCGATATAATAAACCTCGGCACTGCGTGGGGCGTAGTGCAGCAGTGATGCCGCCGGATAGACTACCAGCGAGGTGCCTATCACTACAAATACGTCGGCCTTTTGAGCCAGCATGCAAGCCCTGTCAAAATTGGGGACTGCCTCCTGGAAGAACACGATGTGAGGGCGCACGGCGTCGCCGTAGGGGTCGCGAGTGTCCACACTCGTTTCCAGCCCCTTGTCGCTAAGCTCGTTGCATGGCAGTTGGTAGACGCGCTCCTCATGTGTGAGCGAGCGCACCTTCATCAACTCGCCGTGAAGGTGCAGCACATTGCTTGAACCGGCACGCTCATGCAGGTCATCGACATTCTGGGTGATGACGTTTACGTTGAAGTTCTTCTCCAGTTCCACCAGTCCGCGGTGGGCAGCATTAGGCTGAGCACTCACCAGCTTGGCTCGCAGCCCGTTGTAAAACTTGTGAATGAGCGCGGGGTCGCGCAGGAATCCGTCATGGCTTGCTACATCCATCACGGGATAGTTCTCCCACAATCCGCCTGCGTCGCGAAAGGTGGTTATTCCACTCTCGGCACTGATGCCGGCTCCGGTTGATACTACTAAATTTCTCATAATTAGTTGGGTGTTTATGGTTTTGTTGATGTTTTTAGTGAATGGTGCTTAAAATTCCAGTCTGAATCCTTTGTGCTTGAGCTCGGCATATTTCTCGGCATTGAACTCAAAGTAGAAGGGCTGCTTGCGCTCGTTGGGCTCGCCATTAATTTGAGTGAGCAACTCTAAGTGCTGCATCTTCTTGTAGAAGTTGCGACGGTCAAACTTTACATCAAGAATTGCCTCATATAGCGATTGCAGCTCCTTGATGGTGAATTGCTTAGGCAACAGCTCAAAGCCCACTGGCTCGAAATGAATCTGCCGGCGCAGCTCATGGGTTGCCATGCGCAAAATCTGGTCATGGTCAAAAGCCAGCGCAGGCACTTTGCCGAGGGAAAACCAGCTGGCGCGGGCGGCATCGTCGCCACCAGCAACTTCCTGAAGGCGAACGAGGGCATAATGGGCTATTGTGATGACTCGCTCGCGAGGGTCGCGATCGGGCGTGGTGAAGGTGTGAAACTGGCGCATGTAGGCTCCCTCAAGGCCTGTCTCTTCCTTGAGCTCACGCAATGCTCCCTGCATGGCATCCTCATCCATGCGCAGGAATCCGCCCGGCAATGCCCATCGGCCCTTGTATGGCTCTATGCCACGCTCAATGAGCAATACTTTTAGCTTTGTGCCGTCAAAGCCAAATATCACACAATCGGTCGTTACACTTGGGTGAGGATATTTATAGCAATATTTCAATTCTTCCATATTATATATAATGTGTAAACAGTTGAGAATGCTTGTGCAAAATTCATGACCCCTCCTGTCATAGCCTCTCATAGCTATTCATAGCCACTCTTTGCTACTCTTAGCCACTCCTATCGCGTCATGTCGCTAATCCCGGCGGTGGTGATTGGGTGATTGTTTCCATCATGCCGTGGCACATAGCGCAGGAGCCTTCCGTCACCGCAAATGAAGGTTATCTCCATGTCGGGCTCGCCATTCTCGTTGCAGCGCACAATCAATGGACGGCTGTCTCGGTTGTATAGCCGTTCACCTGTCTTGGTATTCTTTGCGGTAATCTTGGTTGACTCATCATTGGTGAGAATAAAATATACTTCCTTGCCGCCTGTCTGAGCCTCCCAGGAGTTCACGTCTTTAAATTCAGGGTATTTCTTGAAGAAGTCCTCGCCTTTCATCGTCGAGATGGTGTTCCATTCACCCACATAGGCAACCTGAGCCACGGCGTTGGGGTCGGCCTTCTTGGGTTGGGCGGCTACGGGTGGTGCTCCGGCAATCAGCGTTTCACCAAGTTCGGCTCCCAAGCTCAGGTAAATCGCCTCGGGGTCGATGTCGTCGCGCTCCTTGGTGCTGAACTGGTAGAACATGGTGGCGCACTTGCCGTTGTGGATGAGCGTGCGTTGGTAAAAGTGCATGTCTCCCTTGTCGCCCTCGATGGTGAATGAGTCGTCTTCAAGATTGGTATCGCTCACTTGGGCACCAGCGTCTTTAAAGCCTTTCAGGGCCTTCGACACCACTTCTTCGAGCTGACTGTTGCAAGGCTCGCCCCACACCTTGAGCGTTGCCACACCGTCCTTGCTGTGGCAGGTGAAACCCTTGTCGCCGTCTTTCTTGAAGTCGACAAACGAGTTGGGGTACTGTACCGAGTAGTCCATCGAGGTGCTGTGAAAGTAGGTCACTCCTTGGCGCAGAGGATTGTTTTGGTTCATGATGTCCTCTTTCTCTTCTTGGGTATAACCCGAGTTTGAGCCAGGCATCCTGCCGTGACCACTGCCACCGCTTAGCTGGCAGCTGCTCATCACCAAAGCCATTGCTACAGCGAGAATAAATGCTATCTGTTTCATAATATTGATTTTTTTAGAATTGATTTTAAATTGATAGATGTGGGCTGCCTTGCCCGCCTTTAATAACCTACAAAAATACACATTCTCTTTTTATTTATCAAGTTTATTTTGCCGGCAGTGTTCATTTTTCTTACTTTTATTGATGAAAAATGCAACAAAAATGCTATCTTTGTAGCATTGAAAACAATGAAAAAATTCTTTTTAAACACCTACATTAACTAAATCACAATTATGAACGAAATTGAAAAACTGAAACCCACGTGCATCTGGCGCAATTTCTATGCGCTCACTCAAGTTCCACGTCCATCGGGACATGTTGAGAAAATCCAGCAATATCTCCTCGACTTTGCCAAGAGAGTTGGCGTTGAGGCTTTCCAGGACCCTGCAGGCAATATTGTAATGCGTAAGCCTGCTACACCAGGCATGGAAAACCGCAAGTGCATCACCATGCAGGCCCACATGGACATGGTGCCACAAAAGACTCCCGAGAGCAAGCACAACTTTGAGACCGACCCAATAGAGCCATACATCGACGGCGACTGGATCAAGGCTCGCGGCACAACTCTCGGTGCCGACGACGGTCTGGGAATAGCCGCCATCATGGCTGTAATGGAGGACAACACCCTCAAGCACGGTCCTATCGAGGGTCTCATCACTAAAGACGAGGAAACCGGTATGTACGGTGCCAACGACCTGCCCAAGGGACAGATGAAGGGCGACATCCTCTTCAACCTCGACAGTGAGACTTGGGGCAAGTTTGTCATTGGTAGCGCTGGTGGTATCGACGTTACCGCAACACGCAAGTATAGTGAGGTGAAGACCGTTGCCGGCGAAATTGCCGTGTGCGTTACCCTCAAGGGCTTGAAGGGCGGTCACAGTGGTCTTGAGATTCACGAGGGACGTGCCAATGCCAACAAACTCATGGTGCGACTCGTTCAGCTCGCCGTTAAGGACTACAAGGCTCGTCTCGTGAGCTGGCATGGTGGCAACATGCGCAACGCCATCCCATTCAAGGCCGAGACAGTGATGACTCTTCCCGAGGATAACCTCAAGGGCATGAAGAAACTTGTCAAGAACCTGAAGGCCGAGTTTGAGAGCCAGTTCAAGCTCATAGAGGACAACATTGACCTCTCTCTCAAGAAGGTTGACCGTCCCAAGATGAGAATGTCGCTCGACGACCAGACCACCATTTTGCGTGCCCTCTATGCTTGCCACGACGGTGTGGTTCGTTTCATTCCCGCCTATCCCAATGTGGTAGAGACATCGAGCAACCTTGCCATCATCGATATCGAGGACGGTAAGGCAGCTGTCAAGATTCTCGCACGCTCGGCTCGTGAGGACATGAAGGACTATATCGTGAAAATGCTCATGACCTGCTTCCACCTTGCCGACTTCAAGGTTGAGACCGGCGGCGACTACATTGGCTGGGATCCTAACCCCGACAGCGAGGCGTTGCACATGCTTCTCGACATCTACAAGAAACTCTTCAACGAGGATGGCATCGTTCAAGTTGACCATGCGGGCTTGGAGTGCTCTATCATCCTGGGCAAGTATCCACACATGGATGTGGTTAGCTTCGGTCCAACGCTGAAGAGCCCGCACACTACCATCGAGCGTGCTTACATTCCAGCTGCCGAGCCATTCTGGAAACTGCTCGTCAAGGCTCTCGAAGAAGTTCCCGTAAAGTAAAAGTTTAGTTTTCCCATTATAGTTAATCGCAGGCATGCCTTTACCGGTGTGCCTGCGATAGTTTCTTAGAAAAAGTGGGGCAATAACGATGTTTTACAACAATTATTGCCCGAAAAGTTCTTTTTTTGATGTTTTTCTTTGAAATATCGTGTTTTTTTATTAACTTAGGGCGATTTTTAAAATGATGCTTTGCCTATGGCAAAATTGAAAATAAGCGAAGACTGGTGGACCGCGCCGAGCGAAGATAAAGATGGACGCACGGTGCTGGTGACGGGGCGGCGAGCTCTCGACAACGTGATTGCCACCCGGCGCTATGTCTTTCGCGTTGAGATTACGTGGCTCTATGAGCCCGACAAAGGCGGAATGCCCGATTTCGCAACATCACGCACCATGGAGACGGTGACCGATGCCATGCAAGAAGCGTTGCGGCGCGACCCTGTGGCTGTGATGACAGGCATCTACACTGGAGCCGGTGAGCGCAACTGGGTGTTTTATGCCGTGACCCTCAAGGCTTTTCAAAGCTTTGTCAACTCTGCTCTCGGTAGTATCGACGAGCAGCTTCCACTCACTTTTCACGCCGAAGAAGACCCCGACTGGGAAGAATATCGTGAAATGTGCCAGTGTGAAATAGCAAGAGAAGAATAAGTGTGTTTATCAGTTATCAGTTGTCAGTTATCAGTTGTCAGTCATCGGTTGTGAGTTATCAGTCAACTGAGAACTGAAAACTGAGAACTGAAAACTGAGAACTAAAAACTAAAAAAAAAACTATGGCTTCTATTGGAATTTATGCGTTAATGGCATTAGGCATTGGATTGGTGTGTGGACTCATTACCAATGTCGTGGTGCGTATGGTGCGTCGTCGCAGCGCTCGCGCTGCTAACTCGGTCGACGACTTTGATGAGGAAGACTACAACAGCAATTTCCTCATGTACAGCCTCGGATTTACTCTCGTGGCATTCATCGTGATATGCTTCGCAAGCGGAGTTTTTGAAAAAATTGGTTATTAATCGCTAAAGCTTACAGCCTATAGAAAATAATTACTCATTGTGATTTTTGATAATAGTAAAGTCAGACGGCAAGACCGTCTGCTCGATGAAGCAAGGGCTCGCGAAATCCTTGCCAGTGCCGAATACGGCTTTTTGTCGATGGTTGATACTGAAGGTAAGCCTTATGGCGTGCCCCTTAATTTCGTGTGGGATGGTCAAGAGAGTATCTATTTTCATTGCTCTACCGAAGGGAAGAAAATTTATATCCTTGAGTGTAGCGACTATGTGTCGTTCTGCGTTGTGGGTAACGTCAACAGGTTGCCAAGCCAGTTCACCACCGAGTATGAGAGCATAATACTCGAATGCGAGGTCACCATCCCAACCTACGATGAGGAACGCATGTATGCCCTTGAGCTCTTCCTCAAAAAGTATGCTCCCAACGACGTGGACCTTGGAATGAAGCTTGCCCACAAGTCGTCCTATCGCACCGGTGTCGTTCGTCTCGACATTATAAGCTGGTCGGGCAAGTGCAAGAAAGTCAAGTAAAAAGCATAGGGACGATAAGCAATAAATAAGGGCTGGTAGGGGAGTGCTTGAAAAAGAATTGTGAGACAGCACATTAACTTGTCAGCGAAAAAAGAATATGAAACAAAACTGGAGACCTGGAACAATGATTTATCCGCTGCCGGCAGTGCTTGTGTCATGCGGAGCTACCCCCGAGGAATATAACCTTTTCACAGCGGCATGGACAGGAACCATCTGCAGCGATCCTGCCTTGTGCTATGTGTCAGTAAGGCAAGAGCGTCACAGCCACGACATTATTGAGCGAAACATGGCGTTCACCATCAATCTCACCAACGAAGAGCTGGCACGTGCCACCGACTGGTGTGGAGTGCGCTCAGGGCGCGACTTCAACAAGTGGCAGGAGATGAACCTCACCCCGGTCAAGGGAGTGAAAGTGGCAGCACCTTACATCGATGAGGCACCCGTGAGCATCGAGTGCATAGTCAAGGACATCATGCGGCTTGGCACCCACGACATGTTCATCGCCGAGGTGCTCAACGTCATCGCCGACGATCGTTTCATCGATCCGGTCACCGGTGCTCTCGACCTCAAGCAGGCGGGTCTCATCACCTACTGCCACGGGCACTACTACCGCCTGGGTGAGGAGATAGGCCACTTTGGCTGGACGGTGCGCAAGAAACCCAAATAACCGATTCGGGTTAAAGCAAGAGATGCTGTTATGCAACAATGTGAATTGTCTTGTGGCAATTCACATTAGCTTTTGTTGTTGAAAGGAATGAGATGTCGTGCTTAAAGTGTACAGTGTTATTTCACCACAACCTTGCGCGACCAGCGGCCAGCACATTTCACAATGTAGAAACCCTTGGGCATGTCGATAGTCATGCGAGTGCCGGCATTTACCTTAACGGTTTTAATGAGCTGACCTGTAATGGAGTAGATGTTGAACGTAGCGTCGCTGTCACCGGCAACCATAGCGATGGTGCCCTTGCCTCCGGTAACGGTTGTCTCGTCGCTCGAAACCTGCTCGACGCGTGGCGATGCAACCATTGAAGCGCTAACCGAACCAACGGCAAGTGCCACACTGAGGGTCAATATGTATAGCAAACGTTTCATTTCAACCTGCAAATTTACTTCTTTTTCCTGAAAAAGCAACCTCGCAACACAATTTTTTTAAAAAAATTACGTTTGTGTTGCTTTTTTTGTATGACAAAATAAATGCCAAAAGGTTTAATGGAGTTTGTTGTCAGTTGTCAGTTCTTAGTTGTCAGTTATCAGTTCTTAGTTTTTAGTTGTCAGTTGTTGGTTTTAGTTGTCAGTTCCTTCTGTTTGCAGCAGGCGCAGCAGGGCCTTGCCAAGCAACTGTCCTTGCAGGTGGTAGCCGTCGCGGGTGAGATGAATGCGGTCGCCGCTCATGTGGCGGGCAGCAAGCCAGCGACCCGATGCTCCGGCACCACCGCCCACGGTATAGAAGTCCCACACTGCCACATGATGAGCCTTGCCATAGCGCAAAATCATGTCGCGCACCTCGGCAATTCCGCTCTGGATTACATGGCCGCGGCTGCGGTGCTTCTGGGTTTCGAGCGGGGTGGTAAGCAGTATTTTCACATTAGGGCACGCTCGCCTTATTACATATAAAAGACTCTCGATGTTTCCCTGAATCGAACCATAGTTGCCATAGGCCTCGTTGGTGCCGAGCGAGATGATTGTCAGTTGTGGCTTTAGTTGTTGCAGCCGTCGAGGAAGGTCGCTTCGGTTAAGGTAAGTGGCATAGGTGGCACCATTGATGCCTATGCATTCCACTTCCACGTTGCGACTAATGGTAGCCAAGCTGTCGCTGTCGTTGACGCAGCCATGACGCAGAGCCTGCCGCACCTCGGCGGTGACAATGCCTGGCTTGATGTGGGAGTCGCCAATGTGAAGCACGGTAAGCTTGTCACCGCCTTGCTCGCTCGCTGCAAAGCGTTGCATAAGCTCGCTCCAGTCATCGCCGTTAAGCTCTATCATGTTGACATCGTTCTTGATGCCAAGTGGTTGTGCTGTCGCTATTATTGTTGCCATCACCACGCTGAGTAATATTTTCAACTTAAGTTTCACGCCACAAAGTTACGCACATTTTTCCAATTAGTCAAAAACAGGCCTTAGCGCAAGGCTTGTTTTCTCTATTTCTTCTTTTGAAGAAATAAAAAAACTGACAACTAATTACCGATAACTGAAAACTATTTACTACCTTTGTCCCTTGAAAACGAAAACCATTTTAGATTAATCTATATAACAACATTAACATTATTCTTTACAGATGAAAAGAGACGATTTATTGTTCAGCATTATCGAGCGTGAACACCTGCGTCAACAACGTGGCATTGAACTCATTGCCAGTGAGAACTTCGTAAGTGACCAAGTTATGCAAGCTATGGGTAGCTGCCTGACCAACAAGTATGCCGAGGGATATCCCGGACACCGCTACTATGGCGGTTGCCAGGTGGTAGACGAGGCCGAGACTCTCGCTCAGGAGCGCATCAAGCAGCTCTTTGGCGCTGAGTATGCCAACGTGCAGCCTCACAGTGGCGCACAGGCCAACATGGCAGTCTTCATGGCATGCCTCAAGCCTGGCGACAAGTTCATGGGTCTTAACCTTGCCCATGGTGGTCACCTCTCACACGGTAGCCCAGTAAACTTCTCGGGTCTCGTGTTCCAGCAGTGTGAATACAACGTTACCCCCGACACCAATATTGTTGACTACGACATGATGGAAGAAGTTGCCCTGCGTGAGCAGCCTAAGCTCATCGTGGGTGGTGCCAGCGCCTATAGCCGCGAGTGGGACTACGAGCGCATGCGCAAGATTGCCGACAAGGTGGGTGCCATCCTCATGATTGACATGGCTCACCCCGCTGGACTCATCGCAGCAGGCTTGCTCAACAACCCATTGAAGTGGGCTCACATCGTGACCAGCACAACTCACAAGACCCTGCGCGGTCCTCGTGGTGGTATCATCTTGATGGGTAAGGATTTCGATAACCCATGGGGCAAGACTACCAAGAAGGGCGTTGTTCGCAAGATGTCGTCATTGCTCGACTCTGCTGTGTTCCCCGGTGTACAGGGTGGTCCTCTCGAGCACGTTATCGCTGCTAAGGCAGTGGCATTTGGCGAGGCTCTTCAGCCCGAGTTCAAGGCTTATCAGCAGCAAGTTAAGGCCAACGCTCAGGCAATGGCCAAGGCTCTGCTCGACAAGGGTTACAAGATTGCCAGTGGCGGTACCGACAACCACTGCATCCTCCTTGACCTGCGTCCCAAGTATCCTGAGCTGACCGGTAAGGTTGCCGAGAATGCACTCGTTGCTGCCGACATCACCGTCAACAAGAACATGGTGCCATTCGACGACCGCAGTGCCTTCCAGACCTCAGGTATTCGCCTGGGTACTCCAGCCATCACCACTCGTGGTGCCAAGGAAGACATGATGGGCGAGATTGTTGAGCTCATCGACACCGTTCTTCAGAAGCCCGAGGATGAAGCCACAATCACCATGGTTCGCGAGAAGGTGAACATGATGATGAAGGACTTCCCAATGTTCGCCTGGTAATCGTCAATAACACATAATTTTACTATAAGGAGAGTTTTCACAAAACTCTCCTTATATGTTTTTTGGCCCACATCTTTCATTGTTTCAATAATTATCACTACTTTTGCAGTCGCAAAAAGATATCAAACTGAGATGAGTAAACAAGAAAAGCAACAAAATCAAGCAGTTGCCAGTGAGCCAGAAGTGGCTTACGGCAATAAAATCGATTCCTTAAAATCGACAGTGATTGATGCTGTACAGCACATTCAAGATGCCAATTTCTTGGAACGTATCTTGTCGTTCATTACAAAGACTCAACAAGAAGATATCCCCAATGAGGAAACTCTCGCTGCAATGCGTGAAGCCGAGAGCAGTGAAGGGCTGGAAGTTGTAGACACATCAAGCGTAGAGGCAATGGTTGCTTCAATTTTGAGATGAAGATTATTGAACGAACCACTCAGTTCAAGAAAGACATCAAGAAATATGTCACATCAAAAGATAAGATGCAAAAACTTTATGATGTGATTGTTATGCTTGAGAACGAACAAACATTGCCTCAAAAAATGCGCCCACATAAGTTGCATGGTTCTTATGCCGGTTGTATGGAATGTCACATTGAGAACGACTTGCTGCTTATTTGGGTTGACTAATCAACAAACGTTATTAGGCTTTTGCGTTTTGGCACTCACTCTGAACTTTTTAAATAACTAAATATAATACAGCAGAATAATGAAATTACTCGAAGGAAAAGTGGCACTGATAACAGGTGCCGCACGTGGAATTGGCAAGGCTATAGCCTTGAAGTTTGCCAGCGAAGGTGCTGACATCGCATTTACCGACCTCGTCATCGACGAGAATGGCAAGCAGACCGAGCAGGAAATCGCAGCCCTGGGTGTAAAGGCTAAGGGATTTGCAAGCAATGCCGCCGACTTTGCTCAGACCGAAGAAGTGGTAAAACAGATACATGAGGAATTTGGAAAAATCGACATCCTCGTCAACAATGCCGGTATCACCAAGGACGGTCTCATGCTCCGCATGACCGAGCAGCAGTGGGATGCCGTTATCGCCGTAAACCTCAAGAGCGCGTTCAACTTCATCCATGCCCTGACCCCAATAATGATGCGTCAGCGTGGCGGTTCAATCATCAACATGGCATCGGTAGTGGGTGTTCATGGCAATGCCGGCCAGAGCAACTACGCAGCCAGCAAGGCAGGTCTCATTGCCCTTGCCAAGAGCATTGCCCAGGAGATGGGTAGCCGTGGCATCCGTGCCAACGCTATTGCTCCGGGCTTCATCGAGACAGCCATGACCGCAGTTCTTCCCGAAGAGGTGCGCAAGGATTGGACCCAGAAGATTCCATTGCGCCGTGGCGGTACGGTCGACGACATCGCCAATGTTGCCACATTCCTCGCCAGCGACATGGCAAGTTATGTTACCGGTCAGGTAATCCAGGTTGACGGCGGAATGAATATGTAATCCTCGAGAATGAGATATAACATCTAAAAAAGTGAGCAACCATGCTCACTTTTTTTGTGCATTGTGCATTGAGCATTGTGCATTGTGCATTGTGCATTGTTTCAAGCTGGGTCTACGTCGAAGTAGAGGCGTGTTGAGCGCATGCGCGAGTCGAGGCCCAGCAGTTGTTCGTAGAGGTCGCGCAGTATCTTCTTCACCTTCACCATCGAGGCGCTGAGCTCCATCTTGAGGACTATCTGGCGAATGTACATCGTCTGGACCTTCGACACCATCGGGGCCTCGGGGCCAAGCACTCGACTGCCAAACACCTGCCTTAGCATGTTGCTGTAGCGCAGTGCCATTTCCACAACCACATCGTCCTGCTTGTGCTTGAGGTAGATGTTGATAACCTTGGTAAATGGCGGATAGCCAAACTTTTGCCTGTCGGCAATCTCCTGTTCATAGAACCCCTTGTAGTCATGTTCCATGACACGCTCAATCACGGGATGGGTGGGGTTACTGGTTTGGACAATCACCTTGCCCTGCTTGGTCTTGCGTCCGGCACGGCCTGCCACCTGCTCCAGCATGTTGAATGCCCGCTCGTGGCTGCGGAAGTCGGGGAAATGTATCATCGTGTCGGCATTGAGGATGCCCACGATGCTCACCGCGTCAAAATCAAGGCCTTTAGTCACCATTTGAGTGCCGACGAGGATGCTCGTCTTGTGTTCCGAGAATTCATTGATGATGCGGTCGTAGCTCGTCTTGCTGCGTGTGGTGTCGAGGTCCATGCGCGAAATTTTCTCGCCGGGGAATACCTTGTCAATCTCGTCCTCAATGCGCTCGGTGCCATATCCCACCACCTCAATGCTTGCGCTGCCGCAGGCTGGGCACACGGTGGGCAGCGTGATGGTGTGGCCACAATAGTGACACGTGAGGGTATCAACATGGCGGTGGTAGGTGAGCGTCACGTCGCAATTCACGCATGTAGGCACCCAGGCACACTGCTTGCATCGCACCATTGGCGCATAGCCGCGGCGGTTTTGGAACAGTATCACCTGTTCGTCGTTTTTCAGAGCCTTGCGGCACTCGTCAATGAGTTCTTGCGAGAACATGCCGCTCATCTCGTGCTTTTTCCAAGCCTTTTTCAAGTCGATAAGCTGAACCTTTGGTAATTCTATGTCGTCATATCTTGTGAGAAGTTCCACGTGCCCATATCGTCCGGTCAATGCTTTGTAATAGGTGTCGATTGCCGGTGTTGCCGAGCCGAGCACCGTCTTAGCGCCATGCATGTGAGCCAGCAGTATGGCAGTGTCGCGGCCGTTATAGCGTGGTGCAGGGTCTTGCTGCTTGTAGCTGGAGTCGTGTTCCTCGTCAATTATTACAAGCCCTAAGTTGCTGTAGGGCAGGAACACGCTCGACCTTACGCCTATCACCACACAAGGCTCGCTCGAGGTGAGCAGCTTCTTCCAGATGTCGACGCGCTCATTATCGCTGAACTTGCTGTGGTAGATTAGCAAACGTTCGCCAAAGACGCGCTGCAGCCGCTGTGTGAGCTGGGTGGTCAGGGCAATCTCTGGCACGAGGTAGAGCACCTGCCTGCCAAGCTCCAGGGCATCGTTGATGAGGTGCATGTAAATCGAGGTCTTGCCGCTCGATGTCACTCCGTGCAACAGTGTTACTGCCTTGTCGTTGAAGCTGTTGTGCAGTTGCTTGTAGGCCGCCGTCTGTGCCGCCGACAGGGTGGGGAGCTGCACGAGTCCGGTGCCGAGCATCTCAAAGCGGTTAATCTCGCGCTTGTAAATCTCAAAGAGTCCATTCTTGCGAGCGGCGGCAAGCACCGGCTGAGTGCATCCAGAACGCTTGAGCAGTTCTTCCTGAGTCACTTCCTGCACGGGCTTGCTGTGCTGCAGCCAGCGTGAGAGGTCGAGGTAGGCAAGCAGCAGCTGTTCCTGTTTCTTGGCACGGCGCACCTTGTCAAACATGGCGTGCAGCGTCGCCTCGTCGTCACGCTCTATTGTCAGGCGCACGCAGGTCTCGGTCTTGGGGCGATAGTTGTCCATAACCCGCTCTGCCACATGCACCGCCCCTTTGTCTAACAGGCGGCTCACGATGCTCTCCACGTTTTTGAAACCGGTGGCGTTGGTCAGCTCGGTAATCTGCACCTTGCCGCGCTGGTTGGTAAAGTCGAGGATCACACGCTCGCGGTCGTTCAGCTCGCCCGGAGTGTCCTCCTCATAGTCGGGATTGGGGCTGATAAACGTTTCGCTTTCAACCTTCAGTCCACTTGGCACTGCTGCCTTATACACCTCACCCACGGTGCACAGGTAGTAGTCGGCTATCCACTGCCAGAATTTGAGTTGCGGATGTCGCAGCACGGGACCCTCGTCGAGCAGCGCAAGTATCTCCTTTACCTTATAGCCTTGCGGCTCAATGTCGTGGGTCATTACCACAATAGCGGTGTAGTATTTCTTGCGACCAAAGGGAACCAGCACACGATAGCCCGCCCCAACGCTCATCGTGTCGGGGATGCGGTAGGTGTAGGTGCCTTGAACCGCCAGCGGCAATACTACTTCGGCAAACTGTGACATACTACAAAGCTAAATGATTTGAGACAAATCTATTGTATAGTTAATACTGCCGGAAGAGCCCTTCTTCAAGAACATAGCCATGTAAATGGGCATGTAGGTGATGTTCCCATCGATGCTGACATTAGAATTACAAAATACATAAGCATTGTCTATGTCATAATCGCTATTTGAAATTATGTTGCGTAATGCGCGGTGACGTTCATAATCTTTTCCCGATTTTATTTCTAATGGTATGACTTTGCCGTTTTTCTCGATTAGAAAATCAACTTCTCCTTGTTTTTTGCTGTTGAAGTAATACAAGTTGAAGCCATGAGCATGTAATTCTTGTGCTATAAAGTTTTCATAAATTGAACCATAATTGATTGACTCATCACCGTTTAATAATTTTAACTGAATGCCATCGGCATATTGCTGAGCAAGCAAGCCGACATCTGAAAGGAATAATTTAAACAAATTCCGTGTTCGCGACAGCACGAGTGGTGATTTTGGTTCATCTACGTTGTAGACAGGAATAGCAACTCCAGCATCTTTGAGCCAAAGAAAACTGTTCTCCAAACGAGAGAATTTTGCTTTTTCGTTCAGCTTTTTAAGCACAAAACGTTTGTTCTTTGCATTGAGCTCGGGTGCTATGAGTTCGTATATTTCTTCAATGTAGAGTTTGTGTTTTGGATCATACTTTGAAATGTCTTTTTTGTACATTTCAATAATTGATGATTGAACTTCCATTACCTGGTAAAGGTCACTATTATCAAGGTAGGATTGTACCACGGCAGGCATACCGCCTACAATTAGATATAACCTATATATTTGCATCAACTTTTCATGAACAAACTCATCGATTGCCGTTTTCTGAGTCCAGCATTTTTTAATTGTTTCGATGATGTCCGCTCTTATTCCTAAAGCTGTCATGAATTCTTCATAATCAAGTGGGAACATTTCTATAATTGACATGTACCCCACAGGCAGAGACCTTATATTGTTGAGGTCAACTCCGAGTAATGACCCACTTAAAATATAGCTGTAACGACCATCTTCTACCAGAAATTTTATTGCTGTAATGATTTCGGGACATTCTTGAACTTCATCAAAGAAAATTAGCGTTTTTTTTGCAATTAGCGGTTTGTTCGATAATAATGACAATCGCATTAACAGGTCATTGGCATTTGTGGCTTTTACTATAGCTTGAGCAGCAGTTGGATTATCGGCAAAATTGAGCTCAAGGAAACATTCATAATTGGTATTTCCAAACTGCCTGATAGAATAAGTTTTTCCAACCTGACGTGCGCCTGTGACAAGCAACGCATGGTTGTTGTCTTTAAAAAAACGTGCTAATGTACTGTCAATCTTTCGTTTAATCATATTATTGTCGTTTTTTCAATACAAAATTAATAGATTTTGTCCGTTTTTCCAAGGTTTTTTCAGGCCATTTTGTCCGCTTTTCCAAGAAAAAAGCAAAAATCAGTATTTTTTTGAAGTGTTCAATGAACTAAGGCAAGGGGGGCGGCAGCTCTTGGTAGTCTACATCTACGGTCTTGCTGGCACTGCTGTACTGTGGCAGCAGCATGGTGCGCCGCAGGTTCATGCTCAGCTGTTTGGCCTGGGGCTTGAAAGTCTTGTAGGTGAGCACTCCCGATATTGCGCCGCTCACGATAGGTATCAACTTAACCATCCCTTCCCCCACGCTGCTCTTTGAGATTTCCAGACCTATCTTTTTGGCGATTTTTCTCACGGTAATCTGCAGTGCGCCATTTGAGAGGGCATATTCAGGCAGCTTCTTAATCACCTGGCGTTTAAGCACTTCGCCAAGCTCTTGCAACGCTTTGGTGGCGATTGCCACCCCTGTCATCACGCCCACAAAAAGGGTGAGCACGCTGGTGGCGCTCTTCGACAGTTGGCCGTTCTCGTCGCGCATGTCGGGGAAGCCGTAGATGTAGGCAAGCTTCTGGCCAACGATAAACACATGGTAGTAGAACTGGGCTATGTCGGTGGGTATGGTGCCGAGTGTTGCCCAGCCGCCCGGCATCCCCATTGCTGCCGAGAGCAGCGTTACCTTCTTGGTGTGCGACTTGATGCAGTTGGCAGCGAGTTTGTCAAGAATCACGTCTGGCACCACACCTGCTGTCCCTCGCTCCACGGCAGCATCGATGTGGCTGCCAAGGCAATAGCCCTTGAGTGCGCTTCTCAAGAACTTCTCGCGGTCTACTGCCACCCCCGGCAACTTGAGCGCTGAGCTCATTATCTTGCTCCAAATAGTGTTTTCTGTTGCCATAGCCAAAATTTTTTTGTCGATAACGGTTACAAAACTAATACAATTCATTGAAATTATTACAAAAAACATGCCAATTAAACCCGAATCGCTCATTAGGATTTCAGGCAGACAATTTTCTCAAACGATGAACTACGATAAAAAACTATATCCTTAGATGCAGGGGCGCTCCTGGTGGAGCTTAAAATTGGGGAAGGTTCGTTGTTCGCACACCGTGCCTTTGGCACGACTTATGCTGCTCGCTCCCCCGAACTAAAGGTTTATGCTTCGCTAAAATTTGTTTCACAATTAATGCGCTAACGCGCTAAAATATTTTTTCACTATATGATAATTTTAGTGCGAAGCACCTTTTTAATTTTAGCACGCAGTGCTTTAATTTTGAGCGAAGCGACCTTGAGAACATGAGGGAGATTCCTTGTGTCTTTAATGGTAATTTATGTATAAATAACAACCGAAAGGGACGTATTTTTATGCTCTGAATGTGTAAGAAGTTGGTTAAGTAACGTTAATACCGTTAAATTATGCTTTTTTTTAGAAATAATTATTATTATAAGCTTGTGGGTTCCTATCACTTTTTGTTATTTTGCTTGCCTTTTTATGTATAAATATAATGTGTAATGTTACCATTAATTTAGAATAAACTTACAATAATAATAAATTTTCACATCATGAAATTTAAAAAACTACTTTTTCTTCTATTTGCCATGCTCGCCTTCAGCTCAGCATGGGCAGGTACTTTTGTTAAGGTGAAAAGCCTTAGTGAACTAAAGCCTGATGGGCATTATATAATTGCTTATCAGAATGGAACAAAAGATTTTACTGCAGGGCAATTACATTTTTTGAATGCAAATGCAAAATCAAACTGGAATGATTATTTTCAACAAGTGTATTCAAGTGCCACTTACACTTATGTTCCAGATGTGATAAACACCGATATCTTAGATAATGCTACAGGCTCTACTACTTGGGGGCCAACAACGATTTTCACAATAGGTGGAGACGAGACAAATGGTTGGACATTCCATACTACTGGAGTTGCTTGTGGTGAAAAAGGGCCGTTATCGGGTTATCTCTCTATGGATCCAAATAATAGTACACCAAATGGTGTATATAAATATACTAATAAACTGCTTGGATTACGTGATAAGGATCCTGCTAGTTGGACTGATTGGGAGAAGAAAAAGAGTACTTGGGATCTGGTTGAAGAAAATGGAGGTCTAATATTTAAGAATAGATGCTCAGATGAAACAACAAGCTATTACATCCAATATTATTCTGGCTCAAAGTGTTTTCAACTACGCAGTGGCACAACTCTTCCTCGTGCTTATCTCTTTATGGAGAAGGAAGTACCTACTTTGAATGCAAGTGTAGAAGAGTTGAGAATTGCATTTAACCAGGAAAAAACTTTTCAAATCACAGGTAAATCATTAACCAATAACATTGTAATTTCAAAAGACGATCCGTATGGAATGTTTATAGTCACTCCGTCAACTATTATGCCTAATGTTTCGGGCGAAGTTGATCAGGTTGTAACTGTGAAATATGTTGGTGCTGCTACATGGAAAAATAACTTTTCATGCACTCTCAATTTGAATTGTAGTGACCTGGATGCACCTGTAGAGATTGCTCTTTACGGTCACCATCCTACTGAGACTTTTTATGAAACGGCAGGCGATTATTATATTAAGAACAAGGGCAGCAATGCTTATTTGAATCTTGCCGGCGCACAAATAGGAACTGTAGCTGCCACCCAAGAGGATGCCGACCTAATTACGCTTGGCTTCGCTTCAAAAGCGATTAAAACTATGTCGCAGACCTATGGTGACATTTCATTGACCAATGCTATTGCTGCTCTGAAAACTAAAATCACAACAGCTCTTAATGGTGCTGACTTTATATTTAATGAAGGTTCTTCAAGAGGTCAAGCTTCTTTGGTTAACAAACTCACTACTCTCAAGATGATTGATTGCGGTGACGGTTATGTAAATATTGTCATTGATCTTCCTGATGAGCCCGCAGATGCCAATTTTGAGTCAATCAAGCAATATCTTCTTGAGAATGTTGATGACCCCCTTATCGGTTACATTACCAACCTGACTACGTGTCGCCGCAACTATTTGGTTGTTGCAAATAACACTATCGATTTCTCACTTGAAGAAAGCGATGCCGCCAAATGGAAGCTTGAGGAGTATGTAGCTCCAGTTGATGACCCATTCAACACCGCTGGCGATTACTATGTAAGCAACAAGGGCAACAACAAGTATGTTGTAATTGATGCTGAGAACTATGATGCCACTGCTTCGGTGAGCAAGGATCTTGCCGATGTTGTTACATTAGTCTTCGAAGGCAATGATGTTACAACAATGAAGCAAAAGGGTGGCGATGGTGATTTGCTTGCTATTCTTGATCGAGTTAAGATTGAGTTGAAAACTCGTCTCGATGACAATGGCTATAACAGTGAATTCCTTGAGGAAATGTTCCATGTTAAGCTGGTTAAGACCGAAGACAATGATGGTTCGGTATACTTCTGCTTCGACATTCCTCGAATTGAAAATATCTCTGCAGTTCGTAACTTCTTGTTGAATGAGGCAGGTCTTCCAGCTAAAGTTACCGGTTACCTTGAGACTCTGCTCCAACCTGGTAAGCGTGTCTACTTGAACATTACCAACGAAAACGGTGTCTTTGGCTTTACTAAAGACAAAGCAGCTGCTACAAGCAAGTGGATGGTAGAGGAATATAAGGACAATTTGTTCACGACTCCTGGTGATTACTTGGTAAGCAATAAGGGTAACAGCAAGTATGTTGTTATTGATGCCGAGAATTACAACGCTACTGCCTCGGTTGACAAAGAGGATGCCGACATTATCACTCTGGGCTTTGACAGCAATGGCATCGTGACAACAATGAAGCAAAAAGACGGTCAAGGCGAAGGCAGCGACTTGATTGCCACTCTTGAGCATGTGAAGACTGTCTTGAAGAACAAGCTTGAGCAAGCCAACTTGGATGGTAGCTTCGTTGATGAATTGTTCAAAATCAAGCTGGTGAAGACTGGTGACGAGGATGGCTCGATTTACTTCTGCTTTGACATTCCACAGATTGACCGCCTCGACGATATTCTTGCCGTTGTAAATAATATCAACAACGACCGAGTTAAGGATTATCTTAACAAGTTGCTGCAACCAGGCAAGCGCATTTATTTGTGCATTAATGATTTGCAGCAAGGTGATTTTGACTTCACCCAAGACAAGACTGATGCAAGATCAAGATGGATGGTGGAGGATTTTGTTGCGATACCCGATGAATTCTTTAACACTCCTGGTGATTACTTGGTAAGCAATAAGGGTAACAGCAAGTATGTTGTTATTGATGCCGAGAATTACAACGCTACTGCCTCGGTTGACAAAGAGGATGCCGACATTATCACTCTGGGCTTTGACAGCAATGGCATCGTGACAACAATGAAGCAAAAAGACGGTCAAGGCGAAGGCAGCGACTTGATTGCCACTCTTGAGCATGTGAAGACTGTCTTGAAGAACAAGCTTGAGCAAGCCAACTTGGATGGTAGCTTCGTTGATGAATTGTTCAAAATCAAGCTGGTGAAGACTGGTGACGAGGATGGCTCGATTTACTTCTGCTTTGACATTCCACAGATTGACCGCCTCGACGATATTCTTGCCGTTGTAAATAATATCAACAACGACCGAGTTAAGGATTATCTTAACAAGTTGCTGCAACCGGGCAAGCGCATTTACCTGTGTGTAAATATAAATGACAATAAGTCATTCACATTCACTCAAGATAAGAACCTTGAATATGCTAAGTGGATGGTTGAGAAATCCATTTTTGAAAAGTTGTTTGCAACCGAAGGATACTATTACGTTAGCAACAAGGGCAACAGCAAGTATGTTGTCGTTACTGGTGAGTACGAAGCAAGTGCTTCGGTTGACAAAGATGATGCCGACGTTCTCACTATCACTTTCAACGACGACAAGAGTGTTAAGACAATGACTCAGAAAGATGGTGAAGGCGACTTGACTGGCATGCTTGAGACTCTCAAGGAGGGCTTGAAGAATAGACTTCCTGAGTATTTCACAGAGGATATTCTTAACGAAATGTTCAAGATTTGGTTGGCTGAGACCGGTGATGAGGACGGCTCAATCTACTTCTGCTTCAATATACCTGCTAATCTTGATGCAGAGGGTATTAAAGCGAGCGATGCATATAACAACTTGCCCGCTAAGGTTTTGGAATATCTCCCAACCCTGTTGCAACCTGGCAAACTCGTTTACTTGAACATCAAGGATGATGCAGGAAACTTCAGTTTTACCGATGACAAAGAGCCTGATGCCAGCAAGTGGATGGTAGAAAAGTATGAAACCGTTGATGACGGTAAAGTTGTTATCTACTTTGACCAAGAAACTGCCGACCAGTATGATTACACCATCATCACATGGGATGGCACTGAAGGCAATCGTCATTATTACTTTGGCGAGAATGGAATTAAGGTTAAATCTTTGCCTAAGGAAGAACTTGGGACAAGTGGTAAGAAGAAGGTCTATAAGTTTGCTTACGGCCTTGATGCTAAGGATTTGGGCTTAATCATGACAAACGGCGAGCACTCAACAGAAGAAATCACTCCTAAAGCTCATGAGATTTACTACTATTATTGTGGTGATACATTTACAATGAACGATGTTGAGAGGAATGATCCTTACTTGATTGGTGTTCCCATCGATGAAGTTATCTTCCCCGATGAAGGCTTGCTTTTCTTCATAAGTGCACGCTTCCGCAATAAAGAGCACATCAACTATGATACTAATAAGAATAATGGAGATAAAGTGCTTGAGCCTTTTGAGATCGACAAGATAGACTATCTTGGAATTACCAATGGCTTGAGCCTGGATATTCCTATCAAGAGTTTCGAAGGTATTCAATACTTCACTAAACTGAAAGAAGTCGTTCTCTCGACGAATGATAATGTTGATCCTTGCTTCGACTTCGAGGTACTTGACCTGACGATGTGTAATGATGGTCTTGAGAAGGTCAGCGTAAGAGGTGCATCACAGATGACGACCTTTGAATTACCTGAGAATCATCCGCTCAGAGTCTTGAGCTTGGAGAAATGTGAGGCCATGCCAGTAGGTACCCTCAACGAGCGCCTCACCACCTATAGCGAGACACTTGAGGAGCTTTACCTGAGCACATGTAGCAACTTTAACGAGTTGGACATTAAGCAAAATGGCGTGTTGAAAGTATTACATCTGAGCAATGTTCCGATTCCTGAACTTGATTTAAGCGGAAATCCCGTCCTTGAAGATTTGCGTATAGGTGGAACAGATATTATTAACAGCGTTTCAGCCGAAATTGCTGACAAGAGTGAGCTTAAGAAGCTTTATGTTGGAAACAATTCAAAATTGACAGAGCAGACGCTTGATGTAAGCAAGAATACCAAGTTGGAATACCTTCAGGTATATCATCAGCACAACTATGAGACTATAGATGTTTCAGGCACCAATGTGCTGAAGTATATGTCAATTCATGAGAATAACGCTCTATCTACTCTCACTTTGCCAGTCTTAAAGGCAATGGAAGAGATGTGGATTGAGAAAAATCCTAGTCTTGAGGCTCAAACAATTGATCTCAGTGGCAATACAAGTCTGTTGCAAATCAGTGTTAATCAAAATGGAGCAAAGAGCACCATTAAGGGCATGAGCAACGCTATGAGCGAGTTGCGCTACATCAGCACTGAGGGTCAGCTCTATGATGGAAATGTTCTTGATCTTGACGGCTGCACCAAGTTGCACAACCTTGACGTGATGAACTGTAATCTTGACCGCATTTCGGTGGCTGGTTGCACCGCCCTTGGCAGCAAGGCGCTGGGTAACCAAAACACTGGTTTCTACGTTAACGGAAACCATCTGCGCGCTCTTGACCTTGAAGAAGTTGACTTGGATTACAACTTCAATGTTTCGCCAAGATATGAGAAACTTGAGGGAAGTGATACATATGACTATACTCTCGATGGCATCAATAAGTATTTCATGCCCGAGAATTATATGTACCATGCCGGTTACAACTCACAGAGCGTTCCAACCATCAAGCCAAGGGTGGGATATGTATTCCATGAGTACTATAACACCGGTGAAGGCACCAATAGCTACACCTATATGGTATATGTAAGCCTTGCCAGTGGCGGTGAAGTGTCGGAGCAGGATACCGACCAAAGCGGTGAAGCTGTTCTTTCGCTCAACGACCTCTTCCGTAACTGGCGTGCCGAGGGCATGGCCGATGAACTGCCACAAAGTGAATATAACGGTCAGACCGATGAAGAACTTGTTGAGCAGCTTTCGGAGCAAGTCGCCGATTCGGGCTTCGATCACAATCGCGTGAAACTGTGGAAACGCTTTAGCGAGAATCATCCCAATACCATTACCACCGTGGCTCGTCATGGTAAGGGCGATGAGCTGGTTTATGTTCACGGCACCAAGGGCGCTACCACCAATAGCGTGCGACCAAGAGGTGCTCATGAGGATCCAGCCGATTGGGAAATCGATCCCGCTGAAGTTAAGGGCGACATTCTTGTGCTTGGTGTTTACACCGTGCCCGTGGGCGTGAATGAGGCTGTGGTAAGCGGTAAGGTAAGCTACCTCTACGGCACACGCAGTGATAATGCTGACCCAGAGGTTGAAAATGGCGACTTTGTTACCGAGAGTGAGGAGACTAACTTCTACAAGAACAAGACCCTTACTGATTACAATGCTGCCGCCAACACCGCAACGGGTGTTAACTCAGCCTACGACAACACCTTCCCGGTTGAATTCAAGTGGGAAGCTAAGCTCACCGACAAACCTGAGGAGATTATTACTAATATTGAAGACCTGAAACTTGATCTTAACCGCGAGGTTGCCAAGATAAGCTACGTGAACCTGATGGGTGTTGAGAGCGACCGTCCATTTGAGGGCGTGAACATTGTTGTTACTCGCTACACCGACGGCTCGGTAACTACAACTAAGGTTATTAAGTAATCAGTTTTCAGTTATTAGTTTTTAGTAATTAGTAATCAGTTATGCTAAATAGGCTATGGCACTCTATTTGGAGTGCCATAGTTGTATAATTCTAATGACCGATATGGGATAAAAGTGGAATGAAGACCAATGTGCTAATATTGCTTTGCATGGTTGTGCTGTCGTCGTCCGGATTGAGGGCTCAGGACGAGGACACGACGTTTGTGCTGTTGCCCGACAGCAGCAATTTTGTTACTGCCAGCATGATAGTGTCATCGCCCGGCGAGGCTGTCTATTCACAGCTGGGGCACGTGGCATTGCGCATGGAGTGCCCGCGTTACAGGTTCGACTACTGCTTTAGCTTCGAGGAGGAGCCGGGGATTGGAGGAATAATGAAATTCTTCCTTGGCAAGACCGATGCTCACATGATGGCAGTGCCTACCGACCGCTTTCTCGCCGGTTTCAAGCAGGAAGGCCGTCGAGTGAAGCAATACACACTCGCCCTTACCAATCGTGAGAAGCAGGAACTGTGGCGGTTCTTGGACAACGACTATGTGGATGAGGAGCAGCGTAATTTCAACTTCCTGGAAAACAACTGTTCGTCGGTGTCGCTGGCGGCTGTTGAGAATGTGGTGGTCGACGAGTCGATTGACTTTAGGTGGCCAGAGCCGTTTAAGATGAGAAACGGCGAGAACTTGAAGTGCCAGACCGGCCATTGGCAGTGGCTATACTTTTGGAGCTTGAGTTTTTTGGGTTCTGCCGCCGATGATATTTGGGATAATGACCATCGCGTCGCTCCTGATTTTTTAGTGCAGGTCATTAAGAATGCCTCTATCGTTGGTGCCGATGGGGCTCGCCGGCCGATGGTGGTGGGCGAGAAAGAGCTCCTGCCGCTGGTCAAGGAATATAAAGCGTCGCCAGTGACACCAACTTGGGTGTTTGGCACTTTGTTGTTCTTGACAATATTGATAACTGTGGCACAGCTCAAATGGAAGCTGAAATGGTTGCCGAGGGTGCTGGATGTGTTGCTGATGTCTGTTGTGACGATTGTGGGACTGCTGCTGATTTACACCAGCTTTGTGTCGGGCATCTTTGGCGTGCACTGGAACTGGTATCTTATTCCTTTCAACCCGCTGCCACTCGTTATCTGGCTGATTTGGCGCCAGCGCAAAGGATTCTATAAAATCTATCTGTTCTACGCCGCCGTCCTTGCCCTTTTTATACTTGCCACACCACTGAGCGGGCAGCTCGACCTGCCGCATCAACTTGTCACCGCCACTCTCGTTGTGCGATGCATAGCTAAGTACTACATTCGTTAACCGCTTGTGTAAGTCCCGAGAATAGATATTTGTGGCCCCATAGAACTAACCTGGCTGCCGATGCTGTATCTTAAAAAATGTTATAAAAATGTGGTGATGAACATAAAATTTGTAACTTAGCCGAGAATACAGAAAAAACCGATACTATGATCCTTGCTGAGTTGTTTCCATATTCACGGCTGGTGTTTACTGTCTTATATGGTATCACTGCGGTAGCGATAATCGGGGTTGTGGTTAGCGAGAACCGCAATCCCGTGAAGACCCTGGCATGGATTACGGTGCTTGTGCTCCTGCCGGTGGTGGGAATTATACTGTATATCTTCTTTGGGCGCAGCCTGCGCCACGTGCGCATGATAAGTCGCAAGAAACGCCTCAAGCTCACCAACCGCGACGACATCAAGCACCTGCTGCGCTCGAAGCAGGTGGTGCGCTACACGTCGCCTATGACCGAGCGCCAGCAGATGATAAACCTGGTGAACAGCGTGCAGGGGTCGCCTTATCTTGCTAATAACGAGGTGGAGATATTCACCAACGGCAGGGATAAGTTTGATGCTTTCAAGCGCGACCTCATAGCCGCCAAGCGATACATTCACATCCAGTACTATATCATTGAGAATGACAAGATAGGCAACGAGGTTGCCGACATCCTCAAGGCTAAGGTAAAGGAGGGTGTGAAGGTGCGTGTGCTCTACGACCACGTGGGGTCGTTCCACTTCGACATGTCCTATTTCAAGAAGCTGCGCCGTGCCGGGGTTGACGTGTATCCGTTCATGAAAATCACCTTCCCGGAGTTTGCCAACCGCATCAACTGGCGCAACCACCGCAAGATTGTGGTTATTGACGGTGAGATAGGCTACATAGGGGGCATGAACATCGCCGACCGATATGTTGAAGGCTGCAAGCTGGGCAAGTGGCGCGACACCCATCTGCGCGTGAGGGGCGACATTGTGGCGGCGCTGCAGGTGTCGTTTGCCATCGACTGGAACTTCATGAAGCGTGAGCTCATCGAAGCACCCGTTGCGATGGTCGAGCCAGGCTCCATAGCCAACCCCATAGGAATGCAGCTGGTGACCAGCGGCCCCACGAGCCAGTGGGTGAACATGGCATTTGTCTTCCAGAAGGCTATTGACAGTGCACGCCAGTGCGTCTATCTACAGACGCCATATTTCCTGCCAAGCGACAGCTTGCTCAAGGCGCTTCAGGTGGCGGCTCTCAGCAAGGTTGACGTGCGCTTGATGATTCCGCGCAAGCCCGATAGCATATTGCTGCGCTATGCATCTTATTCTTATGTGGCGCAATGTCTCAAAGCCGGAATCAAGATTTACTTCTACGAGCCGGGAATGCTTCATTCTAAGGTGGTGGTGATTGATGACGACCTTGTCACTACCGGTTCGACCAATTTCGACTTCCGAAGCTTTGAGCACAACTTTGAGAGCAACGTCCTCCTGTATAGTGAGGAATTTAACAAGCGCATGAAAGCTGTGATGCTCAACGACATGAGAGAATGCACTCGCATCAGCCTTAGGGCATGGCGCAAGCGCCCCCTGTGGCAAAAGGCGGTGGAGAGTGTGGTGAGACTGTTTGGACCGTTGCTTTGAGAGTTATTAGTTTTTAGTTGTCAGTAATCAGTTGTCAGTAATCAGTAATCCGTTTTCAGTTAGAATAAATGAATACTTTGAGAAAAACATTTTTAGCCATCGTAATGCTGGCTGCGGTGATTGTCAGCGCGCAAGAGGCTCCTAAGCGCGAGTTCCGTGGAGCATGGTTGCACATTATAGGTCAAGGGCAGTATGCCCGCATGACACCGGCTGAGACGCAGGCCTACCTGTGTGATCAGCTCGACAAGCTTGAGCGTGCCGGCGTGAATGCCGTCATCTGGCAGGTGCGCCCACAAGCCGATGCAGCCTATGTGAGCCAATATGAGCCGTGGTCGAAGTGGATCACCGGCGAGGCCGGCAAGGCTCCTGTCCCCTTGTGGGACCCTTTGCAGTTCATGATTGATGAGTGCCACAACCGTGGCATGGAGCTGCACGCCTGGATAAACCCCTATCGAGTGACCAGCGGAGAGAATGACCGTCCGGCACAGGGGCATGTTTACTATGAGCATCCTGAGTGGTTCCTCAAGTATGCCGATGGCAAGATTTATTTCGACCCAGCTTTGCCCGAGAGCCGCGACTTCATTAACACTGTGGTACGCGACATGATAAGCCGATATGACCTCGATGCCATTCACATGGACGACTATTTCTATCCCTATCCCGTGACAGGTGTGGAGTTCCCCGACACCGCGTCTTTTGCACGCTATGGCAAGGGGTGGGGCGATAAGGGCGAGTGGCGCCGTCACAACGTGGACATGCTCATCGAGCAGTTGCATGCAACAATCCAGAGCACCAAGCCCTGGGTGCGCTTCGGTATCAGCCCCTTTGGAATATGGCGTAACAAGAAGAGCGACAGTAACGGCAGCGAGACCAACGGGCTTGAGTGCTATGATGCCCTCTATGCCGACTGCCCCAAGTGGACAGCCATGGGATGGGTCGACTACATGGTTCCACAGCTCTACTGGGAACTGGAGCACAAGGCAGCGAGCGACCTGGTGCTGAGCTACTGGTGGAACGACCATGCCAACGGCCGGCACATGTACTATGGGCAGGCAGTGCGCAACGTGATGGACCACAGGGATATCCCCGATACTCTCAATCCCACTCAGCTTAACCACAAAATAGAGCTGATGCGTGAGTTGCCCAACGTGCATGGCGTGACGTGGTGGCCTGGTTATACCATTGCCGAGAACTATAAGGGCGTGCTTGATTCGCTCGCCAATAATCAAATGAAAGCCAAGGCACTGTGTCCTGCCGTGACGTGGATCGACAGTGTTGCGCCCGCACAGGTGCCGAATCTGCGCTTTGAGAAGCAAAAACTTGAAACGGTGCTCTCGTGGGACGCTCCACTCACCACCGACGTGATGCAGGAAGCGGTCAGATATGTGGTATATGGTTTTAAGGAAGGTGATGCCATCAATCTTGATGACGCAAGGGCGATAATCGCAGTAACCAACAAGACGTCAATAACCTTGCCTAAGCCGTCAACTCCCGCTAACCGCAAGAAGGCAAAACCGCTCGGCATGAACTATGTGGTCACTGCCCTTGACCGTTGCAACAATGAGGGTCCTGCTTCGCAGGTGAAAGTGCCGTTTTAGCCTTTTTGCCACTCTTGGGCAACGTTGTGTGAACTGGTGAAAGTGAGCTTTTCTCCAGTGACGGGGTGTGTAAAGGTGATTGACTGGGCATGGAGGTGCAGGCGTGTAGCTGCCGTGCCGTAAAGCATGTCGCCGACGATGGGGCAGTTAAGGCCCTGCCTGTGTGAAGCGTGTACTCGCAGCTGATGAGTGCGGCCCGTGAGGGGCGTGAATTTCACGAGCGCCCTTTTGTGGTGTTGCTCCATGGTCTCATATCTTGTTATCGCCTGTTTGCCATTCACAAAGTCAACTACCTGCCGTGGACGGTCATCAAAATCGGGTCGCAAAGGCAGCGATATAACTCCCTCGCGCTTGGCGGGGATGCCGTCGAGCAGAGCGATGTAGGTCTTGCTCACAGTGCGTTGTTCAAACTGTAACCGCAAGTTGCTCTGCGCTTCTTTAGTCTTGGCAAAGACTACCACACCGCTCGTTGCCTGGTCAAGGCGATGGACTTCAAGCACGTTCCTTGGTGGCATTGTCGTCTGTTTCACAAGTTCCAATGCCGATGCCGTTCCAGGCTCCTTGCCTGGCACAGTGAGCATTCCTGCCGGCTTGTCGATGACTATAATCCAGTTGTCCTCATGGATTATCTCTATCTTACCGCCTGCTGTTGTTGACAGTGGGTTATCCTCCACATCAAGTCCCTGCAGCATGAATTGCAGCAGAGGCTGGCACTTGCTGTGGCAAGCAGGGTAGAAGTGCCCGTGATGACGCACCTCGCCAATAGGCGAGCGTCCAACCCAGAACTCTGCCATGCAAACGGGTTTATAGCCGTTGCAGTAAGCATATTGCAGCAATTTTGGAGCGCAGCAATCACCCGTTCCGCCTGGTGGTAGTCGTCGCAGGCTCTTGTAGAAGATACTTGCCACATTGCTGCGTTCGCCACGTGCATTGCTCACCACAAAGAGCTTGAAAAGCTGTAGTTGCAGCTTTTCGCTCATGTCTTTTCGCTTGGCTTTTAGGGCGTTGATTTTAGCCTTAAGCTCGTTAAGGCTATTGGTGAGCTGTTCAATCTTGGTGCTGTGGCTCTTCTTGAGTCGTCGTAATTCCGCTTTCATAAATTGGCTCTCTTTCACCATTTCGGCTTCTTCTTGTGACGAAAGGTCGCCCTCGCTGCGTCGCTTGTCGCGCCTTGTTTTGGCAATTTCCATCGCTTTGCGCATGTCGTGTTCAGCAATCTCCTGTTCGCTGACTGCTTGGTCGAGAAGAGATTTCAGTTGCTGTCTCTCAGGGGATTTCTCAAGTTGCTCGATTTTGTGGTTCAACTTTGTGATTTGCGCTTCGCCTTTGCGGAAAATCCCTTCAGGCTCAAGCAGATTGTAAACGTGTGGCACAAAATAGTGGTTGTTGCCCGAGTGTGCCAGATTCCCTGAGTAAGCCGACAGGTAACCTAAAGCGTCATCGTGGTCTTTCACAACCAGTACCCCCAGCATCTTGCCTGTCAGGAGTTCGTCGTGCCATAGCTCTTGCGCAAGAGCATAGTCCATCACTTCGCTTGCCGCTATTTTGCACAGCTCATGGGGAACGTAATGGAAAGGAAACGTGAAATTTGCTGGCACTCTTATGCCGCTCACGTCGCTATGGAACCGATGTAACTTGTTGTCAGTCATGATTTAAGAAGAAAGACCTCTGAACTGTCTTGTTCAGAGGCCTTTGTCAAGGGTGGAATATGGGGTTCGAACCCACGACCTTCGGAACCACAATCCGACGCTCTAACCAGCTGAGCTAATTCCACCATGTTTTTTTGAATTGCGACTGCAAAGGTAAGGGCTTTTTTTGTTTTGTGCAATACTTACGGCGATTTTTTCTTAAATTTTCTGTTATTTTCACCAGTTATTTCACAAGTTTGCCCATTGAGTAGACGGCGTGTAGGTTGATGTTGTTGTCCAAGATGAGGATGTCGGCATCCTTTCCACGTTGTAGCGAGCCCTTGCGGTCGTAGACGCCCATGATGCGTGCCGGTGTTTCGGCAACCATGCGGCAAGCATCGTGCAAAGGGATGTCGGCGAGCTTGACAGCAGTGCGAATGAGTCGGTCCATTGTAGCAACACTGCCTGCCAATGCCGAGCGGTCGGCGAGTTTGCACACCCCGTCCTCAATGATAACACGTGGGTCAAACGCCTTATTGCTGTCGCTGGCAGCCACAGCAAGTGCGTCGGTAACCATTGCGGTGCGCTCCACGCCTTTCATGTGATAGACAAGCTTGAGAAGTGTGGGTGGCACGTGTATGCCGTCGGCAATCATCTCTACTGTCATGTTTTCCATGAGGTAGACGGCTTCGACGGTGCCTGCGTGCTTAAACTCTCGCACATTGTGGAACCCAGGCATGCCGTTGTAGAAATGTGTGGCATGGGTGTAGCCAGCCTCGTAGGCGGCTTTCACGTCGTCAAACTCGGCTGCAGTGTGAGCGATGGCTGGTAGCACGTCTTTGCTTGTCAGGTATGGACCCATCTCTATTGCTCCAGGCAACTCTGGTGCCGAGTCCCATCGCTTGATGCAGTTGAAGTCTTCTACTATGTGATGATACTCGTCGGGGTCGGGGAGGCGAATCAGCTCCGGCATTTGAGCTCCGGCTTTCAACGGGTTGAAATATGGTCCCTCAAGGTGTAGCCCAAGCACTCCGCTGAAGGGGTCTTCGATAAGTTCATCACACACTTGAGCGGCGGCCTCAATCATGGGCAGCGATGCCGACGAGAGTGTGGGGACAATGGAGGTTGTGCCGTGTTTGCGGTGTGCCATCACGGCTGTTTTGAAAGCTTCCTCGGTTCCTTCCATGAAGTCGCATCCGCCTCCTCCATGGCAGTGGAGTTCAATACCACCCGGCACTATATACCTCCCCAGTGCATTAATGGCGGTATCGGCGCGTGGCTCAATGTTGCTGTTCTTGCGAATCTCAACAATGCGTGAGTCCTCAAATAGCAACGAGCCATCGTTAATCCACCCCGATGGTGTAAGTATTTGACCGTTATAAATCTGGGTTAACATAACTATTAATGCCGTGTGTTTTATTGATTGTAGAAGTTGGGTGATAAACCTATCAAATTACTGTTTACAAAGGTAGTATATTTTTTTAAATAAAAATCAAAAAAATCGAAAATAATTCATAACCAATGTAAAAATTTATAGTGAAAACATTGTAACGTTTCTTTTTGTGGATAAGAAATAGATTTAGATTATTATATCTTTAATCCATTGTTTTTCTTTTTTATTGTTCCTTGGTTATCCCTTTGTTACCTTGTTAAAAAAACAGCCCGATAGAGGTTCCCTGTAACACGGCTCAGCCGTGTTTTTCTCGCTTTTTATCCAATATTCTGTTGTTTTTATTGTTGATTGATAATTTACGGACAATTCACGGTAATTTGCGTTGAACAACCGCCACACGGGGTGGGTCGCTTCGCTTAATATTAATGCGCTTCGCACTAAAATTCTCCTATAACTTAAAGAACTTTTTTAGAACGATAGCACATTAATTTTGAAATAAATTTTAGCGGAGCTTTAATTTTAAGCTCCGTCAGGAGCGTCCCTAAAAAAGAAGAGGGAGCTGCCATAAATTAGTGTCAGCACCTGTGTCTCTGAGACAATTTTATGTAATCCTGAGCATCTGCTATTGTTCAACATGCACTGCACGTACGCTCGAACCCCAATGCCGGGCATAGTAGGCCGCTGTAAGCATTCCCATATTACCATTTCTAATGCCCAGGATAACTGCAAAGTCTTGTCTATAATTCTTGGAAAGAGAACATAACCAATAGTTGCCACCAGTCCCTATTTCGTCAAATCCACCTTTGCTATTAGGCCAACCACCAGCTGGTAAGAAAATTGTACTACCGTTTATATTGCTTTTGAAAACATAACCTCCCATTCCATTCACTTTAGTCCACTCAGCTGTACAGTTGTTTAACAGCTCATAAAGCTGACTCAATGATGGCATGCGCCACTCCGGACCACAATTCACGTGGGCGGCATCATCTTCTGGTTCGAGTACTTCTCTGTTATCTACCGTGCCGTAATTACTGTTGCAGCAGTACTTCGTGATATTATGATCATCACCACCGCTGTACCACTTGTAGTTGTTCTTTGAATAGTACGGCTTTTGAGTGGTTTCGCCCCAAGCAAAATAGTCTCCACATTCCGCAGGGGTATTAGCGCCCACATTGCAGCACGCCCACTTTGTTCCAGATGGAAGGCCCAGGTCAATCGCATGAGGGTGGTTTCCATCAGGGCAGAATTCATTTGAGTAATACAGGTTAGTGCCATCCCAATTGACACCCATATAATAAGCATTGCCACGAGCGAAATGCTTATATGCGTTCAAGGCGTCATTGGTGGTGATTGCGTTGCTATTTATGACGGCCTTAAGTTTGGCATTGTTGATTGTGGCATCGAGTGTCTCATCAGTTATATCAAACCGTGGAATATAGCATGTCACTATCGTGCCCGTTTCCCCAGCGGGAATCGTGATTTCATTACTCTCGGCATCGGTTTGCTCATCCTGTGACGATATTATTCTCGAACTATTGGTGAGCACTACTTTGTCGCTATATTTGTACCATGGAGTCATCACCTCAAATCCTGAGTGCTTAAATGTGATACTTGACTCAGAACTGTTGTTAACATATAGAACTTCGTAGGCGCTCAGGTGGCGGAACTTCGCCTGATTGCTGCCTTTCTTGGCAGTGAACCACATTGGCAGCGAGACTCTGCCATTGCCGTCAATGCCCACTCGCGTCAGGGCGCATGAGGCAACGACATCTTCACCATCAATATAGGCTTCTACTCCTGTTACACCTATAATCTCATAGTCTTTAGCACGTTTGACCTTCTTTGGCAGCGTGACAAGTAATGAACAAGTCTTACCGTCGCTGCTTATGTCCGAAACAATGGCTGGATTCTCAACATGATACAACATGCCATCCTGACGCACAAAAATCTGTATTTTGTCGCCGTCTTTCCATTGGGCTTTTAGATTAAATCCGTCAGCATCTGGCAATCCATTTATTATGCTGCCAGGCCGCAACGACGACAAGTCATCGGCTGGCATTGTGGCGGTGAAGGTCACCTGGCGCTTTTCAA
>CAMJZF010000017.1 GCA_946410125.1 uncultured Prevotellaceae bacterium
CACCTGCACATGCGTTCCAGTTGGCGGTGAAGCTGCTGGCGGTAACGTCGGTAGCATCGGTAGCCACGGGTGTCTCAAGCTGTGAAATAGGAGTCTTGAAACCTATCTCAAGAAGGTCGGGATAAGAACCGCCGCCAGTCAATTTCACCAAATAGATCTTGGACTCGTCAAGATCTTCCGAAGTGATAATTCCGTCACTGCCTTGCTTGGTGTCGACTGGAGAATTTGAAACATTGAGAGAACCATCGGCATTGAGTGTGCATTCATATACCGCCAGGGTGGCGCTTGAAGAGCTGCTGTAGCCTCCGCCTTTGACATAAGCCTTGGCTTGAGTGCAGTTAGTCACATAGTAAGACTGGTTGCCGCTGCTGTAAACAGAGTAGGCACTGTTATTGCCAAAGTAGGCAGTTTGACCTGGGAATATGTCATTAGCGTTCCACGAATTGCTGTATTGTGTCAAAGAAGTGCTTATAAACCAGTTTTGAGTGGCATCAGCCTTCTGTGCGCCATAGCAAGAGAGAGTGAGCCAAGCACAATCATTCTCATCATACTCGGTGTACTTGTAAATTGAGGTCATGCCGCTTACAGTAGCCACGGCCTCGTCGATGGTCTCATAATTGGCGATGTTGAGATAAGCGTCCGTTGCCGAACCGCCGTCACGAGCTGTACCGGTGAGTTGCACTGTCTTGCTCTCGGCTCCATTGCTTGAGAACGTTACTGAACCATTGAATGTTCCCTCAGTCTCGGAATTGAAGCTAACGCTCACTGTAACAGGTGTAGTCTCGCTCACGTTATTTTTAGAAATGGTGGTTGGCGAAACAGTGAACACACCGTTGTTGTCATTTAATGTTACGGTAACGTCGTTGGTCAGGAACACGCCGGTAAGGTCAATAGTCTTAGTTACTGTCCTTGACAGGGCGGCATTGATTTTGAGAGAAGTTGGCTCTATCACGATGGTGGGAACATGTGGCTGTGCTACACCTGTAACAGGAATTGTCACAGTCTCGGCTCCTTCACTGGTGAGAGTGAGGGTAGCTGTGGTTTCGCCAGCTGCTGTAGGTGCATAGGTTACTGTCACGTCAACTCCATTCTCGGCATCTTCGGCACTGATAGTGGTTGGGCTCACGCTGTAAACGTTAGAACCGCTCTTGCTGATAGTGATGTCGTCGGTAAGAAGAGAGCCAATCACTGTGATGGTCTGTGTATAGGTGTTGGTAGCATAACCTGTAAAGTTTACACTATTTGGAGTGGCCGAGATAGAGGGGCCAGGAGGCTGGATGCCGATAATCATTGCCTCGCCATAGTTGAAGGTGTAAGAACCGCCACCCTGTCCGGTAGAATTATTGCCGGTGGTGAAGTTGTGAAGGGTGCAGTAACCGTTGTCTTCACCACTCCAACCCCAGTTCACATAGTATTTGCCGCTTGTGTCACAACCAAACACATTAAAGGCATGACCACCAGCCGAAGGGTCTGAAGCGAGATACTCGATTGGACGGCCGGCGTGCAGCTCGGCAAGCATCCATTCGTTCCACTGGGCATCGGTGTAGTATTGATTGTTACCTGCATAGCCGTCTGTTATAGTGAGTAATTGTGCATTGGTATAGCCAAAGATGTGGCAGGCATCAAGAATGTCGGGATCGTAGGCCCCGCTGCCGCTGGTGCTGTAAGACATTTTACAAGCCTGTCCCGCATATCGCATGAGCCATGCCACGGCATCGCCTTGTGCAGTGGTGTAAGAGGCTGTGTGTTCGTCGCCATTATCATCATACCAAGTTCCATAATGGTCAAGCATGTTGTCCCAGTCGGCAGTTCTTTCAGGAAGGGCTGGTGCTGCGAGACCACTATAGCTGCCAGAAATGGCTGCTACAGCAGGGAATGTTTTGGGCCATTTCCACCTGTAGAAGCACATGCTCAGTGAAGTTGCCGCGCAACCGGTTACGGCATGGGCGCTGCCACTGGTGGGAGTGTGATTGTAGTAAGGTGCCTCTTGGTCCCATGTGGCATTCACCAATGGAGCAACGGCAGTCGTTGCCATGGGAGTGTAATTGTTAGGTTTCAAAGTACCTGCTTTGAGACCGTCGATTTGATACTTGTACTTGTTGAGCACCCATTGCATGTTGGGATTGATGTTATTCACATCGATGCAACCAGCTGTGCCGTACATCAAGATTTCTGGAGCCTGATCGTCGCCTGCAACAACGACATAAGATCTCTTGCCGTTGAAGATGTAGTAGTCGAAAGCATAGGGTTTCGCTACCGAAGGCTCAGCCTTGGCAAGCTGTAGGTCGCTGGTGGCGAGAGCGTTCATGTGGCCATTAGCCACTTGCTTAGCCATGAACGACTTAGCCGCTTTTTGCGCAGTCGCCAAGTCAACATCGGCTGCCTGCAATTGAGTCGCAAGGCACAGCAGGAGTGCCAATAACGACCATTTTTTTAATTGGTTAAAGATGTTCATTGAATTAAGTTTTGAGTTGTTAAAATGTTAGTTAGAATGTTGTTTTATTATCGGTTTCTATTTAAAACGGTGTCAAAATTAGAAATAAATTTTTTTTTGTGCAATAAAAATGCAGAATATCTCACATAAATATTTATGTGAAATACTCCAATTGTCTCGGGTTACAAACGTTTCAACAAGTTGGTTACAACCTGCTGGGACACTCATTGATACAGTGTGTGTGCTTTATTTGTTCAGCAGATGAGTGCGTCGCAATTCACTGATGGTTATGGCAGCGGCTATGCCCACATTCAGGCTTTCGCTACCGGCACCGCGCCGAGGCATGGCGGGGATGTGCAGTCGCTGGGTTACATGCCCGGCAATTTTTGGGCTAATGCCCTGGCCTTCATTGCCAAAGATGACAAAGGCTCCACCCTGTGGCAGCTTTGTGCTGTAAATGTTGTCGCCGTCAAGAAAAGTTCCAAGCACAGGCATGTCGGCATAGTCATCAAGGAAGAAGTCGAGGTCACAGTAATGCACCTTGACTCGGCTTATTGCACCCATGGTGGCTTGCACCACCTTGTGGTTATAGACATCGACTGTCGATTTACTGGCGAAGATGTTGGTGACCCCATACCAGTCGGCAAGACGCATTATAGTGCCCAAGTTGCCTGGGTCTTGAATGTTGTCTAAAACGATGTTTAGCCCAGAGTGAACCTCCTCGTGGGTATAGCTGATTTTGGGAATCTCATATACAGCCATTACATCGCTTGGAGTAGTGAACTGCGACATGCGGGCCATTTGTGATTTATGGGCTATCACAAGTTTTGGATAGTGCTCGGCTGTGCCTTGCTGGTCATACCATGCACGTGTGGCAATAAGATAGTGGCAGTTGAAGGCATTCCACGTGTCGCGCACGCATTTCCAACCTTCGGCGACAAAAAGACCTTCCTTGTCGCGATACTTTTTCACAGCCAGCGATGATACCAGCTTGATAATTCCGTTATTAATGTCTTGCATAGGGGAGTGACTTGGCAGTTAGGGCGTTAAAATGGGTTGTGAATGGCGTTTGCTGGGAGGTGGTGGCACTGCGGTGCCACGATTGGATGCGCCAATCTGCTGACTGCTCTTGCGGGCAGGTGGAGGTGGGGGAGTGCTTGCAGTTGGTTGCTGCTGTTGTGCAGGTGCAGCAGGCTTAGCAGCCTCTTTTATTGGCTCTTCGTCGCGATAAGGCTCGTCGCTGCCAAAGTTGTCGACACCCTCGTAGGGGTCGTAGGGAGCTTTCTCGCCATTATATCGTGGTGCCTTGGGCACACTCACGTTGCTGCCGGTGGGGAAATTGGCTTCGGAGATGCTTGGCACTGGTGCTGGTGTTACCGGCACATTGCTGCCAACGTCAAAAGTGTCGACAGGAACTTCGGGCAAGATGGTGTCGATAGTCACGTCGGGGTCGGGTAGGGAGTCGGCAGCCGGTTTCTTGGCAACAGCGGTTGACGGCTTCTTCAATAAGACGAATGACAGGATGCCGCCCACGAGCAACAAAGCTGCGAGAGCAAGCCATAAAGCTCTCTTGAAAGAGTCTTTCTTGGCTGGAACTGTGGCATCGCCAATGGCTGTTGCCTCATTCTCCTGTGTGGGAACAGGCGGAATGTTGTCGATGCTTTCCTCCTGTTGTTGGTCGATGGCATTGGCCGAGGGTTCAATATCTTCGTTAGGAATTGGAGGCACGACGGCATCTGCTTCTTGTGGATGCTCAATGACTGGTGCCGCTGGCTGAGCTTTAGCGCCGGTGGCAACAGTGGTAGCGGCAACTGCCGTTGTGGCTACATGCACCATGCGGTCACACATGTTGCGCTCGTTGGCATTGAGCAGCACCTCATTAGGCTCATGTTCCACACTCTTCACTCTCAACAGCACCGCTGTGCGGTTGTCGGCACCATTCTGGACCAAGAGCTGTATTGCCGCCATTTTCTCGGCATTGCCCTTGGCATTATCGTTGAGGATTTTGACCAGTTTTTTGTCGCTGATTTCTCCGCTCACGCCATCGGTGCACAGGATGAAATAGTCACCCGCTTTCACGTTGGTGATATAAGCTATGTCGGCGATTGATGGCTTGAAGGGCGACGGAAGCATGGCGCGGGTAAGGATGTTTTTCTTGGGCGACGCTTCAACCTCGGCACGAGTGAGACGGCCTGCCACAAACAGGTCGTTGACAAGCGAGTGGTCACGTGAGCGATAGAGGATGCCCTCGCCTGGGCGCACGTGGTAGATGCGGCTGTCGCCAATGTGAGCTGCCACCACTCCGTTGTTGCCTATCGCCAGCATCGTCATGGTGGTGCCCATGGGCTTGGTGGTAGCACCAAAACGAGCCGATGTTTCATTGAGCTTGTTGTAGGCATGGTTCACGGCATTGACCACATCGATGCCACGAATGGCGTCATCGCGCATGGCTGCTGTAATGTGCTCATGAATAGCGTGAGCTACAGTTGCGCTTGCCACATCGCCGTGTTCGTGGCCGCCAAGGCCGTCGCACACTACTATCACTCGGTCGCTGTCGTTGAGCTCGTTGAGTTGCGGAAACATGGCGTCTTCCTGCTTTGCCCTGCGTCCAAGCTCGTAAATGCCAATTGGACTGTCTATCTTAATCTTCATTGTCGGTAAAGGTATATCATATATAATAACGTGTAAACTTGCCCGTTAATTGCATGATGTCATAAAAATAGCAATACTCGTCACGGCAAAGTTAGCAAAAAATATTGTATTAGAGACTATTAATTTTTTTTTGTGACTATTGCATTGCTATTTTTGCTCATGCCAAAATTATTATTTATCTTTGCAAACAGAATATTTCAATTGCTTAGAAACCTAAAAGTTTTCATTTTTTATAAAAACACTTTTTTATTATGGTAAGTTACAAGGAATTAGGCCTAGTCAACACCCGCGAGATGTTTGCTAAGGCAATCAATGGAGGTTATGCTATCCCCGCCTTCAATTTCAACAACATGGAGCAACTTCAGGCTATCATCAAGGCAAGTGCCGAGACTAAATCGCCTGTTATTCTGCAAGTTTCTAAAGGCGCACGCAACTATGCCAATCAAACCCTTCTGCGTTACATGGCACAGGGTGCGGTAGAGTATGCCAAGGAACTTGGCTGGGAGCATCCACAGATTTGCTTACACCTTGATCACGGCGACACTTTTGAGCTGTGCAAGAGCTGTGTAGATTTTGGTTTCTCAAGTGTAATGATTGATGGCAGCTCACTCCCCTACGAAGAGAATATCGCTCTCACTAAGAAGGTGGTAGAGTATGCTCACCAGTATGATGTAACAGTTGAGGCCGAGCTCGGCGTGCTCGCCGGTGTGGAAGACGATGTACAAGCCGAGGAATCTCATTACACTAAACCCGAAGAGGTAATAGATTTTGCCACCCGCACTGGTTGCGATTCCTTGGCAATTTCTATTGGCACAAGCCATGGTGCTTACAAGTTTAAGCCCGAGCAGTGTACTCGCGACCCAAAGACAGGAAAGCTCGTTCCTCCTCCATTGGCATTTGACGTGCTCGACGCTGTAATGGAGAAACTTCCTGGCTTCCCCATCGTGCTTCACGGGTCTTCGTCAGTTCCACAGGAGTATGTCGACACTATCAACGCTCACGGTGGCAAGTTGCCCGATGCTGTGGGTATCCCCGAGGAGCAGCTTCGCAAGGCTGCTAAGAGCGCTGTTTGCAAAATCAACATCGACAGCGACAGCCGACTGGCTTTCACCGCTGCTGTTCGCAAGGTCTTCGACGAGAAGCCCGGTGAGTTTGACCCCCGCAAGTATTGCGGTCCTGCACGCGATGAAATGACCAAGCTCTACAAGCACAAGATTATTGAGGTGCTTGGCAGCAATGGCAAAGCCGAGTAATATTTCTTTCAATATAAAAAAACTCACGGGCAGTTTTGTTCGTGAGTTTTTTATTGTGTTATGAATTTAAGTGACGAAATCGATTATTTTTTTGTCAATAAACGAATTTCTTGTAATTTTGTAGTTTGAAAAAAATCCAACAGCCTTGGCGCAGAAAAATAATAGAAAACAATTTTTCAAACACATGAAGAAAATATACACATTAATTGTTGTGATGTCGGCATTGTTACTGGCATCATGTGGTAATGAGAAAAGCATTTATCCTGAGGAGACTAAGTACTTGCCTGTAATGCTTCAGGGTAGCGACAAGTGGAGCATTCTCAACATCGAGACAGGAGAATTGGTAGCAAAAGACGCCTTTAAGGAAGTGCCGTCGCCTGTGGTCGATGATATGTTCTGGGTTTACAACGAGCAGGGACGCATCGACATCTATAACGTAACCGACTGCAAGAACAAGGTGAACAAGGTGAACAAGGAGAACTATGGCAGTGCCACCTCTTTCAGCGAAGGCTATGCCATCGTGAGCAAGCCGGGTGAGCCTTTGCAAGTCATCAACAAGCAATGCGAGACGGTGGCACAACTCTCGCCAAGCGTGCTCTCGGCCTCAATGTTCCGTAATGGAAGGGCCCTAATCCATACCGACCTTGACCGATATGGCTTTATTGACGTGAAGGGCGACACTGTTATTGCTGCCAACATGAGTTATGCCGCTGGTTTTAACGAGGATAATGTGGCTTTGGCATCGTTCAGCGAGGTTAACGACAGTGCCAAGGTGGTTAGCGTCATTGACATCAACGGCAAGACACTCTATGACCTTGACACCGAGAAATATCAAATTGTTACACCTTATTATAAGCTTGGAGTTCTCATCGTTGCCAAGAAAGACTCGATGGTGTGTCTCGACCATCAAGGCAAGGAGGTTGCCAATCCTCATCCAACTCCCAAAAAAGTGCTTGATGCTGGGTATCGTGAGCGCGTCTACACCGGTAACGACAACTACATTGCCATCAAGGGCGACCGAATGGGGCTTGTCGACAAGGATAACAAGGTGCTTATCCCATTTGAGTATAAGTTCCTCCAGAATATTTCGGCAACTCGCTTTGTCGCAGGCAAGGACAGTGTGCTCTTTCTCATTGACGACCATGGCAAGCAGGTGGGAAAGGCTAAGTTTGTCGACTTTAAGAACTATGACATCGAGAGCCAGGCAGTGAGGGGCTATATCAATATGGAAGTTACTGCCGCCAACCTGATGAGCTTCTTTGATGAGAACATGGTGTGCGGAGCTCAGAAGGGAGCCAATCTTATGGATCTCAACCAGCTCGTTGGTGTTCAGCCTGCACAATATGTGGGCATGAAGCAGATTAGCCGCCCCATGCCACCATTGTTCTATACCTATATCTTTGACAGCGACATCGCCACCATGTCGGCCGATGCTGCAACCGACAGTGTTCCTGCCGACTCCTTAGCTGTGCCTTATCAGTCGGCGAAATTCAACTACGATGCCAAGCTTCGCGGAGTAAACTTCAACTTTGTTGTGGTTGAGTGTGCTCCAGGCACCGAAGAACGCTTGTGCCAGATGATTAGTGGAGCTATGGGCACCAAGGGTTTCAAGCTCAACAGCGACGGTTCTTTCATCAGCAATGCCGGCAACGTGGTGGTTATGGGATATGAGCATGGCGTGTTCAACCTCAACTACTATTTTAATGCTGCTGAAGCCAAGCCGCTGCCTCGTGTGAGCCGCAGCATTTAGAGAATGTGGCATTTTTACACCACGAGTTTCAAGACACGATAGAAACTATAGATTTTATCACCCGCAACATTGGCACGTTTTTTGTAATATTGGTATTCAAAAGTAAAACAGTTGCACAAAACTTGGGATTTTATAAATAAAAACAAAGTAAAGGCAACTAAAAAACAAGAATTACCAACCTACTTAATACTTATAGCGTTATGTCTTGCATGAGAGTTTTATTGGCAGTGATTTTTCCACCCTTTGCCGTTGTTGACAAGGGCTGCGGTTCTTTTCTCATTGTCTTCATCCTCACCTGTTGCGGGTGGATTCCTGGTGTGATTGGCGCTCTTGTGATTCTCAATAATGATAAGAACAAGAACTATAATCAGGGATACAATCAAGGTTATAACCAAGGTTACAACAAGGGTTATAACCAAAGTAATAATGTTTACAATAACCCATCGGCACCACCTCCACACCGTAATGACAACGGTTGGAAAGGCTGGTAACTTTTCTTGTGATGAATGAGCAGGAGATAATAGAGCAATTGACGCATCGCGACATTAAGCCCACCGCGATGCGCATTCTCTTATTGCGCGAGATGCTCAAATGTGATGAAGCTTTCTCGCTGCAAAGCATGGAAGAACGTCTTGACACCGTCGACAAGTCAACGATTTATAGGTGCATAACTCTCTTTCTCACTCACCACCTCATTCATGCCATCGACGATGGCAGCGGTTCGCTAAAGTATGCCGTGTGTGCTTCGTCGTGCCATTGTGGAGAGGAAGGAGAGCACCTCGATGACCTTCACGCGCATTTTTACTGTGAGAGTTGCCGGCGCACTTTCTGCCTGAGCCGCATTCATGTGCCCGTGGTGGCTTTACCCCCAAATTTCATGGTCAACGACATTAATTATGTCCTCAAGGGCATTTGTCCGGAGTGCAGTGCCCGGGGAAAACATATATAATAAAATCGCATTTGTCGATAAAAAAAGGCAAAATGCCTATTTTTAATAGCTATAAAATAAAACTGATTAAACTTCCCTACCCAATTTTGGTCATATTAATGCGGAGTTGATACTCCACCAAGCACGAATATTAACAACTTAAATACATACAATTATGAGAAAGAGTATATCACATTTAATTGCAGGCGCATCATTGGCATTGGCAGTGGTGGCTCTTGCTATGCCAGCCTCGGCGCAAGGTCGTCGCCCCGGTGGCATGGGCGGTAATCGTCCGTCAAGCTCGGTTCAGGCTTCTTCACCGCGTCCGAGCAGTAGCAGCCAGGTTAACCGCAGTTATTCATCTCCACGTCCGAGCAGTAGCAGCCAGATTAATCGCAGCTCTTCTTCACCGCGTCCAAGCAGTGGCAGCCAGGTTAATCGCAGCTATTCGTCTCCACGTCCCAGCGTGAGCAGCGACCGTCCATCTCGCCCCAGCGTGAGCAGCGACCGTCCATCGCGCCCCAGCGTGAGCAGCGGCCGTCCGAGCGGTCAAGTTAACCGCCCAGGCAGTATCAATACACGCCCGGTTGGCAATGGCAACAGTCGTTCTAACATTAATCATGGGGGTAGCACAGCCGGTGGCAATCGCGGTGGTAACCGTCCCAGCATTAATAATGGCACTCGCGTTAATCCTCATGCCGATCGTCAGTTGCCAGAAGATAGAGGCAAGAATAGCAATTACTACAAGCCAGGTAGCAACAAGCCCAGTGGCAACTACGGCAACAAGCCCGGCGACAATCGCGGTGGAAACCTCGGCAATAAGCCCGGTGACAATCGCGGTGGCAAGCCCGGCGACAACCACAGCAGCCGTCCTGGCATGGGCAATGGTAACCATAGCAATCATGGCGGCAATCATCATGGTGGTGACAACTGGAATAACCGTCCCGGCAATAAGCCCGGCGGTAACATGGGCAACCGTCCTCACGAGCCACGTCCACATCATGGCGTGAACCACGGCGGCCCACGTCCCAACTACAACGACTATCGCTGGCACCACAGCTTCCGTCCACGCGGACCACGCGACCGCTGGTATGACCATTATCGCTACAACCGCTGGAGCTGGCGTGCACCCATCGCTCCTCCTCATCGCCCCTGGCGTCCACGCTTAGTGTGGTATTATCGCCCAGTTCTTCCCGTTGGCTATCGCTACTATGTTTCAGCTCCTATCATCACCGGTGTACTCGGACTTGAATTCGGCACCTATCTTGATGCATCGCTCAACTACCTCTATTATAACGGTTACAATATTGATGGCTATCAAGACAATGTGGTTTACTTGCGCGACGTGAGAATGATGGGATATGGCTGGCCCGATGTCATGCTCCAATATGATGACCGTGGCGGTATGTGCTATGCCGAGTTTGTAACCTCTTCAACCTATCGTGACAACTACCGCTTCAACAACCTCTATAATTCGCTGTGCGCCACCTACGGCACCCCAATTAACAGTGGCAACGGTTATTACTCATGGTATGGAGGCAATGGAACCGGCTTCATCAACCTTAACTTCAACTACGACAGCGGTCGTTACTTCACAGTGCTTACATTTGGTACATAATTCACCCTCGGTCACCCCTGACCGGCTTGGGATTATATATAATAATGTGGCGTCGTTTCAAGAAGAGCTTGAGACGGCGTCACGCTTTTTTGCTTCTTTTTCTTCGTTTTTTCCCCTAAAATTAGTCGTTAATCTATGCCAGTTGGTCGAGAAAAACAGGGTAGAAGTCCCGAAACTCGCATCTGTCGCCAAAATGCGGTTTAAACCAGTAAAAACTTTTGTGGTCAAAGAGACAAAGAAACAAAACTATTAATTATTCACTTTTTAAAACTTGAGCATTATGAAACGTACAGTTTACAACACAATGATTGGCTTGATGCTCGTTAGCGGGCTCGCCATCACTTCGACTGGAGCATTGGCACAAGGCCGTCGCCCAGCATCTTCAACCAACGCGGCACCAGCAGGCAACCGCACCAGTGTTGCCTCTGTACCCAAGAGTAATGCCGTAGTAACTAACAACAATAGCAGTGTGAATCGTTCTTCTGCAACAATGAGTGTTACATCTCGTCCAAGCAGCATCGGCAATAGCATCAGCACTGGCACCGCCAACCGTTCTGGTTCGGTCAACGCAGGCAACCGCTCTTCAAGTGTGAGCACCAACGTTCGCACAAGCACACCAAGTAGCAGCAGCGCTGTTTCGGTTCGCCCAACCAATAGCGGCAACAGCAGCAATGTAACCAATAGTGTTCGTCAGAGCAACGCCGGCAACCGTTCGGCCAACAGTGGCAGCAGTGTAAGCACAATAATTAATAACAACAACAGCGGCAGCAAGAGCGCTGGCGTAGCAGTAAAGAGCAACAGTGGCAGCAGTGTTCGTCCTACTGGCAAGAGCAGTGGCACAGGTCATGTAGCAGCTCCCACCAGCCGTCCCAGCATCAACAAGCCTCGCCCCAAAGTGGGTGGCACAGTTCTCGCCGGCGGTGGCCCCAAGATCGACTACTCGACCTATCGCTACACAAGCAGCTGGCGTCCTCGCTTCGATGGTGACCGCTTCTTCAACCACTTCCGCTACAACAGCTGGAGCTGGAGAACACCCATCCGTCCCTCGGTTCGCCTGTGGCGTCCAACTACAATGTGGATCTACCGTCCTATCGTTAGAGTGAATGTGAGCAACTATTCCAGCTATCCCACCATTGCCGGGGTCCTCGGACTCCGCTGGGGCACACACTACATGGATGCGCTCAACTACCTGTACTTCAACCTCTACGATATTGACGGATACATGGACAACATTGTATACCTCAACGACGTTGAAATGCTCGGATATGAGTGGCAAGACGTGATGATGGAGTTTGACGGCAACGATCGTCTCGACTATGTGGAGTTCTCATTCTGGGACAACTACTACGACACCAGCCGTTTCTACAGCCTCTACAACTACCTCTGCAGCATCTATGGCAGCCCTGTGAGCTTCAACAACTCGATGTACTCATGGTATGGAGGAGATGGAGTGGGATTTGTAAACCTCGGCATCAAGTTCTCGTCCGATGTTAACTACACCGTACTTGCCTTTGGAGTATAGAGCCAAGCAAGATACGACCACATAAGTTCCCAATTATTTTAGTAACAATCGAGCCCCGGCAATGGGGCTCATTTTTTTGTGCCCGTTGACACTTGGGGCACGAAATGATGCTATTGAACAACAGAAAGGCGAAACCTTGCGGCTTCGCCTTTAATAATTAGTGTGATTTAGGTTTTAGATATTGAATGCTTATTCTTGTAGGCTAAACATTAACGAACCTCCTTGCTGGCGCTGCGGGTGCCGTCGCTGTACTCGCGCACCACGATGTTCACGCCCTCAAACGGACGGTCGCTCTCAACGCCTGCCAGGTTGAAGTAAATTGTGCGCACAACATCTTTCTTGCCAACCACATTGTCGATGGCAGTAACCACTTCGTCCGACAGCTTAGTAGCACTAACTATGGCAATCTCATAATTGTCGGAAACAGGATCGTCATTTACAGGAACGTCAACATTCTTTGGGTGAGTTGATGTTGCTGTCGATTTCTTCTTGACGATTACAGTGAGTTCATACATCTGTAGGTCTTGGAATTCTCCAGCTTGGTTGTCAAAATAGCTGTTGTCGGCCGAGACCGAAACAGCACCGTGCAGAGTGTTTGCCTCGTACTCGCATTGTTCATTTTTGTAAGAAGTTGTCTTGGGCATGTAGAACTTGCCGTCATGATAAACAGCCCACTTAATAGTGGCATACTCCTGCGGTTGCGGAGCAACAAGGAAGTAGTCGGGATTGACACTTGCATCCATGAAGTTGGCTGTTACATATTTGTTGGGCTCGAACGATGCCTCTTTGTCAGGAATTGGGTAGGCTACGACTTGGAGGGTGGGGTTCTCCTTATTGGTGAGCTTGCCCACGATGGTTTGATCGAGCAGGTTCTTTTTGTCAAACATGCCAACGCCGCGAGTTCCCTCGATAGGAGCCGGCAAAACAATCTCTAACCAGTTGCCTTGGTCATAAGTCCAACCGTCCATGCCGGGATGAACCGGTTTATTGTTGGTATTAACCGATGGGTTATTGGGCTTGCTGTCCTTGATAAAGACGCGTTGATAGCCCTTTTGGTCGGTATAGGCTGCAACTATGTCATTGTTGCTGATGGTATAGGTCTTGTTCAGTTCACCATTCTTAATGACATCGGCAAGAGGCTTGATGTTGTCATGAGCCATGCCCTGCAAGCCTGCGGTAGTGTAGTAGCCGCCATTAACGAATGGGAAGGGATCACTTGATGTAGATGGAACTTGATTCTGTCCATTATTGCTGAAGATGATGCTGCTTGGCACATTGCCAGTGTTGGGGTAAGTCCAGCGATATACCAGGTTTCCGCTTGGCGCGGTACCCACAACCTCTACCAAAGCCTCACCAGGCCATCCATGCTCACCAAAGGTCTTAGTGTTGCTGAAAACCCATGCGTAGGGTGAACCAAAGCTGTCGTTCTCGAAGTAGAAGTACTGGCAATCGCTCATCTCGACAGCACAAGATGGAATGATAGTCTCTTCCTGAGGTGTGGCAGAATCCTCCTGTGGAGTTTCCACTGCTGGCAAGTACTGGGCATAGTTTCCAGTTTCATTAGAACCAGTCGACCAGTTGTCGGCTGCGATTGGGAATTTGATGAACACGTCGCTTGTGGTGTTGGTCACCTCAAAGCGCTCATTAGAGTTATTTGCGTTATAGACGATAGCGCCAATGCTCTCCTTGCCCAAGAATGTGCAGTAATACCAGTTTTGGTTGCCAATATTTGTGCTTGGGAAAGCTGATTCAGCCCATGAGTTGTTCCAGTTCCAATAGATGTCGTTGCTTCCAGAGTAGGGATAGAGCTTCAGGATTATGGCCCAGTCGTTGTTGCCGTTGTCGTACATGAACACGGTGATAGCTTTGGTTGTAGTAGTGTGCTTGCTGTCGGCCGTGACGTCAATATAGCCTGGTTGGAAGTTGCTTTCACCAAAATGTGCACCTGGATAGTAGTAGAAGTAGTAATCGTTACCGTCCTGCAGATAGGTGATATTGGCACTCTCGTCCTTGTGTCCGGATAGCATGAACAGCATGCCCGAGGGAACTTGGTCGAAGTGACGCTTGTACCAGGTTTGACCGCAGTTGGTCACGGTCTCGGTGAGCACCTCACCACCGTCATCAAATCCTGTAGTTGTGATTGCTGTTCCGTTGCCGTCCCAGGCATGGATGTGTGGAGCGTCGTTGGTAGTCATGTTCTTGACAAAGATGTCCACGCCACTTCCATGACCATTGGTCACATAGTAGCTGCGCGCCACCTGGTTAATCACTTCGCTGTCTTTAAGGATGCCGGCACGCAGGTAGTGGTTGCCGGTCTCGTTAAATGTTACAGTGCTGCCACTGGCAATGGTTGGGCTATCGGCGGTAGGCTCTGTTCCGTCAAGAGTGTAGACGATGGTTGCTCCGCTATAAGAAGATGTTATTTTTGGCGAAACTTCACCTTCATAGCTGCCGGTAGGCTTGTCGATGGTCAGGCCAGGATTTTCCATCATTGGCATGTAGGTGTTGGTAACGTCGTTGGGCTGACCGTCCTGCACGGTGTAGAATACATCGCTGGTGATGCCTTCGATGTCGGGTGTCTGGCTTCCGTCCCAGTTGATGATTAGGCTAACTGGATATTCGGGCTTATCCATTTGCACGTGCCACCAGTTGAGACCACCAACCTGAACCTGTGGGAAGTCATTGGTGTAATATCCATGCCAACCGCCAAATGGCTCATGCTTGTTGCCGTCGTTGTCGTAGTAGTAGGTGTAGATGTAGGGAGCATTATCGTCCTTTACATAGAAGTTGATCTTGTCGCTAACAGTGGCGGTTTTCACATATTCACGGGTAACTACCGATGATGTGGGTACTGTGCCGTCAACCAAAACACCAACTTTGAGTGTGGTTGTTTCACTAATGTTGAGTGCTGTCTCGGCAGTGATTTGTTGGCTTGATACATTTGGTAATGTACCGTCGGTTGTATATACCAGAACACATCCTTCGGTTGATGGTTTCACGTTCACGGTCATGGAACCGCTAAAGGTGCAGCTGTTGCGGTCGATAACGGGGTAGCCGTTGATAAGGTTCTTCTTGGTGTTGCCCTCAATCTGGTCGTAGAGGCTGCTGGTAATGCTATAGCGTGCTACGCGCTTGCCGTCAACAGCATCGCTCTCCCACACTGTTGTGAAGCCTTCGGGAGCACCATCGTCGGTTGCATCTCCAAGTTGGAAGCACACCTGACCATTGTTGCCGGTTATAATCCATTGAATACCATTGTTGCCCTTGAGCACTGCAGCCGAACGCTCACTCTCGTTGGTGATGCCGGCGGTGCGGCGGGCCTTGATGAGCCAGCGCAGGGTGGGGCCCCAAGTGGGGTGCATGAAGTGGGGATAGAACAAGCATGGGGTGCCGGGCATTGCAAGGATAAAGGCATTCGCCTCCACTATGTTTTTCTCCACACGATGCTGATAGGCCTTGCCGTTGCTCCAGTTGTAGTTAGAGCCGTCGGTGGGAAGGTCCTTGAAGGTGTCGTGGTTGTCGAGGAAGGTCACGGCATAGCGCTTGAGCACCGGGTCGCTGATGAGGCCCACGTCGTTCAGACCACGATAGTTGCCATAGTTGAATGCCTCACGAATTGCCGATTGCAGTGGGAAGTCGAACGCTGCGCTCTGGTAGGTGCCTTCCATGTAGGTCTTGTGAATCCAGTTGGAGATGTCGCCTATCGAGCCCCAATATTCACCCACGCTGAAGGTGGGGCGCAGGGTGGTGTTATACTCGGCAAAGTGTTTCTCCTCGAAGCCCATGGCGTAGTCGTAGCGGTAGCCCACATAGCCCAGGTCGTTCTTCAGGAAGTCGAGGAACTTAAGAACCTTGGCGCGAGTTGCTGGGCTGTGGTGGTCGATGTCGCGTGCCCACTGGCCACGTCCACCGCAGTCGGGGTTACCCGCACCTTGACCACTTTCATCATCGGAGCACACATCATATTTATCCCATGAAATATATTCTCCCTCTGGGCTGAAGGTGCCTTTGTAATACTCGGTTGGGAACTCAATGGAGTTTTTGTCGCCACTCCAGGTGCCTAAGCCGCCGCGGTGGTTTGCCACCACGTCTTCGATAGAACCGGTGCCCTCGGCTTTGTAAGTCGAAATCAGTTCACGAAGTTCAGCTTCAGTGCCGAAGTATGACATAGGTGTCCACACCTTACCACTCTGGTCGGTGTAGGTCCAAGGCTTTGGATTGCCTTGGTCATCAACTCCATCGTAAGAGAGTCCGTGGTGGAAGTAGAACACAGGCACAAAGCCCATGCAGTCGGGGTTGGTGATTACTTCGCCGCCACCGTACTTGTCATATTCCCAATTGGCTCCATTGCGCCATGGACGCACGCCACTGCGAGGGCTGTCGTCGGTGCTTTTGTAATAAACCATTGTAGAGTCGGCCACTGTGGAGCCGCTCTGTGGTAGCCACAGCAGGTCGATGTAGGGGGTAATCTCATTCTTGTGAGCGAGCAGGCTGCTCCAGGTGGTGACTGGAACCTGCCACTCCTCGCCGGTGCTCCAGCCGGCACCATACATGGTTGCCCAGGTGTAACCTGGTTGGTGCGTTGCTGTGGCTTCGTTGCTCTGGTGATTGGCCCAGGGGCCAAAGGGACTGCAGTCGGGGGTCTGCTTGTAGCTGTCCCAGAAGAAGCCTTGCAGCATCACTCCGCCATAATTGGCAGGCCAGCCTTGAGCGTTGGCCGCACCTTGCGCGAGTAATGCAATGATAAGTGTTAAGTAAATCTTTTTCATGTTGTTTTTATTTATGGTTATATGTTATTGTTTTAATGCTATATAATCTTACAAAAATATTAGAAAATAACGAAAAATAATAGCTTTTTTAATAATTAAATATAAAATTATTACGCAATCGTTTGCACGAAAAGAAATTTTTATTAATTAGTTGGCAGCAAGCAGTAAAGCGAAGGCTGAGTGTTCTCGTGTGCAATAAATCGGGCAAATTTGAGTTATATTTGTAAATAATTTAGCTTCATGAAACGATATTTATCAATTATAGTGCTTGCTGCAGTGGCGATGACTGCCGGCGCGGCGACCGTAGAGAACGATTTTTTCAGGATTTCGACACCCGACGACAGCTGGTTTCTCACCAATGATGATGCGCTGCGGCCATACGGAGCGCGAGTTGACATTGCACGTGTTGACGCTCGTGGCGCAACGCTCGAGCTGGCTCGCATCGACTACATCGAGGGTGCTTTTGCCCCTCGTCTCTACCTCACTAAGCAGGTGGTAGAGAAGAAGGATGTGTTTTGCCGCACTGCGACAGACTTTACCGACGTCTATGAGTCGCGCATCGCAGGCTATGACTGCCAGAGCGTGCAGTTCAAAAAAACGTCTAATGGTTACGGTTACGATTGCGAGGCAATGACCTATAATGCCGGTTACGGCACTTTTCTCATTATTATGGCTCACCGCAGCGGCAACCCCAGTCTTGTGGGCAGGATTGTAGAAACCATGGCCTACAAGTTTGACACTGCACCCATGACTACGGCGGCACGCCTTGTGGCTGCAGCTCAGCAGGTCGTTAAGAAGCATCACTTGCCCATTGGTAACAACGAGCACTTGAGCGGTGTGGACCTCAGTCCCGATTCGTCGACAGTAACGCTCAAGGTAACAGTGCCTTACATAACAAAGGAAAACGTTAATGTTCCGGCATTTGTCATGACCAAGCGCGATGCTTGGTTCCGTCAGGCTCCCGAGGCGTTGAAGTTTAACCTCCTGCTCGCTGCCATCACGCGTGAACGCAAGAACCTGCGATATCTCTATGTTGATACCAAAGGTAATGAAATTGGCACCCTGCTGATTATGCCTGAGGAGTATGAGCAGGTAGAACGCCTTGAGGCTGAGCGCATTGAGCGTGAAGCTAAGGCACGTGAGGCGGCGGTAAAAGCCCAGCAGGAGGAACGTGCCAGGCAGGAAGCTGCCGAGCAGGCACGCATTCTAGAGGAGCAAAGAAAGGCCGCCGAGGCTGCCGCCAACGCTCCCATTACCCATGTGGTAAAGTCGGGCGACAGTCTCACCAAAATCGCCAAGCAATACAGTGTTACGGTGAATGAGATAAAGCGGCTTAATCCCAACATCAAGAGTGACAAAATCAATATCGGGCAGAAGATAGTGATTAGATGAGTCGGCGGCTTACTTTTCCAAAAAACTGCTTCGTTGCTTTTCTAATCAGTATTTTGGAGCAGAATGTCGTAAATCATGGATATGTCGGCGCTGGTGACAACGCCGTCTTTGTTCACGTCGGCAGGATTTGTGATATTTTCATCGGGTGTCGCTAATCCGAGCAGGATGTCATAGACCATAGTGATGTCGGCCGATGTGACAACTCCGTCGAGGTTCACGTCACCCTGCACGATGGTGGGCTTTCCCCATTGACTGGCAAGCCAATTGTACTTGTTGTTGAAATAACTCTTGAAAGTGTCTCGGTCATTGAGTATGTCGGAATTGCCATATTGTGGCCACCTTGCGGCGTCGCACATCGCGGCAAGGTAAATCTTGTCGATAAACGAGTCGATGAAACCTTCCATCATGTTGTAATGCAGTAGCACAAAGCGATTCCAGTGCTTGTTGACAATTTCTTGAAAATGAGGAAATTTGGCAATCTCGCCAATCCATGTCTGGTTGAATGCGGGTTGGTCATAGATAAACCTGTTGTTGTTGCGGTGAAAGGCGTTTCCAAAGTCCCACACTGGTCCGAACATGATTTTTGTGCTGTCGCCGTTTTCTTTGTGCCAGAAACAGCTGCCATGAAACGACTCGGTGTCGTCGAGCAGTTCCTGCACCAGGTAGAAGCATGCAAGCGTGTCGGGGTCGATATATTGTTCCCAACTGTTGTTGCTCTTGTCATTTACATAGATGGCGGCGTTGGTGGTATTGATAAGACCCGTGAGATAGGTGCGCTGCTCTTCGCTCAGATGCTCGGGCGACTTATAGGTCGACCAGATGCTCTTGCCGTTGCCCTCAACGGTGCGCACCTGCTCTTCTTCCTGATAGTTGTCAATCTCGACGAGCCATCCGCCTGTAATCTTGAAGCGGTTGGTCTCATAGTCGGCTTGCTCGGTGATATTCACGCGGTCGGGTTCTACGCGAATTATTTCGGTGAGCATATACAGCCCAATGTAATCGCCATTAAGTACCACTTCAACGGGTTGCTGCGATGGTGTCCACGCCAGTCCTATTCTGTGGCTTATTTCAAACCCTACCGTGTTGCGCAAGAACCCCAAATTGTCATCGGCATGAGCCAGCAAAGCCCAGTGCTTGTTGCGCTTCATGCCCAGCAGTGCAGTCTTGGATTCAAGTTTTAATCGGTAAGGCTTTTTGTCAAAACTGTTCCATGTATAGTTACCTCGACCGCGCATGAGCATGGGTTCGGGCACTTCTTTCGACCCAACGTTTTCAACTCCCTCAATGCCCATGTTGTCGATGTAATAGTCGGCATAGACATATTCTTCGGTTGACGTTATGGGTTGCAAGTTCTCGGTGTTGATAAACATCACGGGCAGGGTGCCTGAGTAGGCAGGTGCGTTGTCGCGCTTCTTCCACACCCCCTGAGCCCAGTTGTCGCCACTTGTGGGAGTGAACACCCATCCCACAGGAATGGGAATTTCGCTTGTGGCAGTTCGTTTCTCATTGCGAGTATGGCTGATGCGGTCTTTCAGGTCGGGAAACGTTTCATTGAGTCGCCCGTCTGGGATGGCCGTCTCGGCAAAGCTGTAGCGATACATTCCTGTCACCTTCTCTGGAATGGTGATGCTCCACAGGTCGTCGCCCTCGTTGGTCATGGTCATGACATAACTCTCGGGGGTGGAATAACTCCCGAAAATAAATTTTACAATCGAATACTTCGTGAGAGAATTGTCGAAGTAAAACGTGCCCTTGGGTATGTCGAGAGCCTCAGCTGCAACAACACTAAGTGTTATGAATAGAAGTGATAAAAAGGTGCTTTTCTTGGTCATTTTAAGTATAATAGTCTATATGTCAAGATTAAATAGGGCGATGGCGTTGCGGTCGGTTGCCTGCGACACTTCTTGGGCAGTAACGTTCATATATTCAGCCACGAAACGGCAAATGTGGGGTATGTTGGCACTCTCGTTGCGCTTGCCTCGGTTGGGAACCGGTGCCAGATAGGGAGAATCGGTTTCCAGCAACAGCCGCTCCAGTCCCACAACAGGCAGGATTTCCTTGACATTGCTCTTCTTGAAAGTGATGATACCATTCACACCAAAATAAAAGTCACCGCGGCGGCGCACTCGCTCAACCTCCTGTGGCGTGCCGGTGAAACTGTGGAACACACCATTTGGCAACGGTTCGCCAAAGTTGTCCATCACGCTTAATATCTCATCAAGCGCATTGCGGCAGTGAATGATGAACGGAATGTTTAACTGCTTGCACCAATGCAATTGTGTGTCAAGTGCCTGCATCTGCTGCTCGCGCCAAGTGGCATCCCAGTAGAGGTCGATGCCTATCTCGCCCACCGCCACGGGGTTGTGCTTGTCGAGCAAGGGCATGAGCTCACGCAGTTGCTGCTCAAACCCCGCATCAACATCCTCGGGATGCAGGCCAAGTGCTATTGAGATATAGCTTGGATAAGCGTCACGGGTAGCCACTACCCGTTCCACGCTGTCGAGGTTCTCGTTTGGCAAGATGATGTGGCGCACACCAGCCTCACGAGCCCGCGCAATCACTATGTCGCGGTCGTCGTCGAAGTCGCTGCAGTAGATGTGGCTATGAGAGTCAAGCATGATAGGGTAGGGTAGGGTAGGATAGGATAGTAGTAGCTAAGAGTAGCTAAGAATAACTAAGAACTGAAAACTGAGAACTAACAACTCTATCTCTCTCGGTCGGCGAGTTGATTGATAATAGACTCAAATACCTTGTAGGCATCATAGTTCATCTTCACTTCATGGAGCAAGTCAAGTGCCTTGTGCGAATAGTTGATGATGGCATTTCGAGCAAGATCTTTGAGACCGAGGTCCTCGTAGAGTGCCGTTACCGCCTTGATTTTCTCTTGTTTATGCGAAGTATTGTCGGCGAGCCAGTGTTTGAGGGTTTTCTCGTCATTGCCTGCCGCATGATGGATGGCATTGATGAGCAGATAGGTTTTCTTGTTGTTGGCAATGTCGCCGCCAATTTCCTTGCCAAAGGTGGCAGGATCGCCCCACACATCGAGGTAGTCGTCCTGCAATTGGAAAGCAATGCCCAGGTTGACAGCCATTTCATATACTTTATCGGCATTCTCGGGCGAAGTGCGTGCAACGAGAGCTCCAGCCTTGCAGGCGCAGCCCAGGAGTACCGATGTCTTGAGGCGTATCATGTTGATGTATTCATCAACGGTCACATCGTTGCGGTTCTCATAGTCCATGTCATATTGCTGACCCTCATAGATTTTCATGGCGGTGTCGTTGAAAAGCTCAAGCAAGTCGGGCAATATGTCTTTGTCGACACGCGAAACTGTTTGAGTCGCCATCGTGAGCATGGCATCGCCACTGAGAATTGCCACATTGTCGTCCCATTTGCGGTGGACTGTAGGTTTGCCGCGACGCACGTCGGCGCGGTCCATCACGTCGTCGTGGAGGAGGGTGAAGTTGTGAAACAGTTCAATGCCCAATGCCACATTGACCGCCTGCCTGAGGTCGCCACCCATGGCTTCACAGGTCATAAGGGTGAGAACCGGGCGAACACGCTTGCCGCCAAGTGCCATAGTGTAGGCTATGGGTTCATAGAGGTGAGCAGGTTGCTGAGGATAGTCTATGTCGTTGATAGCCTCATTGATTAGGTTGAGATAATGGTTGTAGTTGTGCATGACAAGTGTTTTTTTAATAGATGGACTGATTGGTAAGTGGTTGACCGACAGGTTATGCCGTGCCTGTTTATTTGTCTTCTACAAGTTGTTCAAATTCATCCCAGGGCTCGTCGGCGGGAAGATTTTTGGGACGCTCGACAAAGATTTCCTTGGCGAGCTGAGGGTCATTTTTCATCAAGTATTTTTTGTAGGCTCGGTTGTAGCTGTTGATGGCTGCAGTGTCGCGAGCCGCCTGAAACTCGGCTTGTTGTGCCTTGGCTTCAAGAATGCAGTTCTGCATGGCAAGGGTGTCGTTGTGGTCGGTTTCCACCAGTTGTTTGGCCATCTTGGTGGCTACCTGCGTTGCTTTCTTGGCAAGAGGCAATGGCTCAGAGTTTTTCTTGGGCATGCATCCCACAGTCATTGCCATAATGAGCATGACGGCAAGCACCGGTTTGAAGATTGATGTATTCATTTCGTTATAGAATAGGTATGTATTTCTGTTGCAAAATTAATAACACCAATCGAGAAATGCAAGCAAAAGGTAAAGTAGGCACGCAAAAAAATCCCTCACACTACGGGTGCAAGGGATTTGATGTTTAATGATGATAATTATTTAGCCTCTTTGGGCTCTACAATTTTCCAGATGATTGCTGCAAGGATGGCACCTACAAATGGACCTACGATGAAAATCCACAGGTTGGTAAGTGCAGTGCCGCCTTGGAATACTGCTGGAGCGATAGAACGGGCAGGGTTAACGCTGGTGCCGGTGTAACGGATGCAAACCAAGTGAACGAGTACCAGTGACAGACCAATGGCAAGACCGGCAAAGTTGTTGGTGGCACCGTTGGTCTTGGCAGTAGCGCCAAGCACTACAAGCACAAACACGCAGGTGAAGATAATCTCGGCAAGCAGACCGCCAACCATGCTCACGCCTTCTTGAAGGTCGTTGGCTCCAGTGCCTTCAAGACCGCTGTTTCCTACCAGCAGGCACAGCAGGGCAGAGCCAATGAATGCACCAATCACTTGGAAAATCATGTACATGGCGCAGTCTTTAAAGCTGATGCGCTTTGTAAGGAAGCATCCTAAGGTAATTGCTGGGTTGATGTGGCAACCGCTTATGCCACCAATGGTGTAGGCCATTGCAACTACCGCCAAACCAAAGGCGAGTGCTGTTCCTACTACTGCAGGAATGTTTCCTACTGGGTCACAACCAAGGCTCACGGCAACACCGCAGCCCATCAATACGAGCACCATTGTGCCCACCATTTCGGCTAAATACTTTTTCATGCGTTTAATAATTTATAAGTTAATAACAAGGTTTATAGTTTTATTTCTGTATTAATTTATAGCTTGATACCGCAAAATTACAAAAAATGACTAAAAACTTATAATTTGTGAACGATTATTTTATTGATTGGGGTGAAATTTACTAATTTTGCGCATAGTTTGAAACCAAAAAACACATCGTTATGGAACGTTTAGACCTGACTCTTGCTAAGAAATTATTGAAGATTAACGCTATAATGCTTCAGCCCGACCGCCCGTTCTTGTGGGGAAACGGCTGGAATGCTCCCATCTACAACGACAACAAGATAACACTGTCCTATCCCGACGTGCGACGTTTTGTAAAGGTGGAACTGTCACGGCTTATCTTGGAGAATTTTCCTGAGGCCGAGGTGGTTGCCAGCGTGGCTATGGGGTCGATTGCCATGGGGGCTCTTGTTGCCGACACGCTGGGACTGCCGTTTGTCTATGTGCGCGACGTGCCAAAGGATCATGGCTTGGAAAACGTGATTGAAGGTAATTTCAAGCCAGGTCAGCGAGTGGTGCTAATTGAGGATCTCGTGTCGACCGGCAACAACGCAATCAAGGCTCTGCACGAAATGCAGCTTGCCGGTGGTGAGGTGCTGGGAATGGTAGCGTTGTTTACTTACGAGTTTCAGCAGGCTCTCGACTCGTTTGGGCATGAAGGTCTTAACCTCATTACCCTTACCAACTATAATGCGATGATAGAGGCAGCTCTTGAGGATAAATACTTGACCGACAACGATGTTGACACGTTTGAGCTCTGGCACGATGATCCCGAGAACTGGATGCCGGCATCGCTCAAGCCCGACTAAAAAAGTTTAAGATAAGAAACCCGATTATATTTCTTGTATTGATAGACTAAACAGCTAAATGTAATTATATGGAAACCTATAAAAGCGAAAAAAATGTAATTGATTTTAATATTGAGGTTATTTACAGTAAGTTAAGTGACCCTCGCGTGTTTAAGGCACACATCGACCGGAATATTGACCGATTGCCACAGGAGGCACGCGAGCATTTGGATAAGGTAAAATTTGAAGACGACAGCATCAGCGTGGAGTCGCCAATGGGGGCGTTGAAGCTCAGCGTTAGCGAGAGTGTGGAGCCAACTATGGTAAAGTATGTTGCCCAGTCGGCGCCGGTTCCTTTTGGCGTGACTGTCAATCTGGAACCTATTGATGACACTCACACACAGGCAGTAACCGAACTTAACATAGACATTCCCTTCATGCTCAAGGCAATGGTGGGGGGCAAACTCAGTGAAGGAGCCCTCAAGATGGGTGAAATGATTGCCAAGCTGCCTTATGGGGAGCTGTAGGATTAAATGACGCAATATTAATTGCTAAACGCAAACAGGGTTGCCCCACTTTGGAGCAACCCTGTTTTGACTCAATTATTGTCGGTCAATCTCACTGAAAACTGATTACTGAAAACTGACAACTGAAAACTGACAACAGATTACTTAATCATCTTCACAGTAGTGCGGCTGCCGTCGCTGTACTCGGTAACGACTATGTTCACGCCCTTGAACGGACGGTCGCTCACCACACCGGCAGCGTTGACATATTTCACGCCCACTACGTTGCGATAACCGTCAAGGGTGTAAATGTCGGTAACTGTGCCGTCGGAGTTAACATCCTTGCGCTCCCAGTTAGCGAGAGGATAAACCACCATTCCCTGAGTATTGCCTTCGTCAAGGGTCGTAATGCCATTGAGGTTTGAGCTGTTCACCCCTTTGACGTTTGCAATCGCAAAGCCAGTGAAATTATAGAAAGCCTGGTCCTCAAGCTCCCCGGTCTGGTGGGTCGGGTCATCATACTTGGAGAAGTCGGCAAAGAATACACCGTCGATGCGGCCATACTCGTCGTTGACAGGTTGGGCAACCACAAATTGGCTGTTTGCCGCATCCCATTTTGCCCACATAACGTTGGCAACCTCCATTGGCTTGGCAGGAATGAAGAAATAGCTTCCTGTCACGGCAAGCATCGATGCGTCGAAGTTGGTGGCAATATAGCTGTTGAAGTTAACATCTACAGTCTCTTCACCTGGAGTTGGAACCTCGGTCAGTAGCAATGTTGGGTTAACCTTGTCAACGAGGATGCCGGTCACGCCACTTAGCCTGTGCTTGGTAGGAATCTTAGTGAGATCAAGTCCCTCAGGAAGGTTGAGCACTATCCAGTTACTCTGGTCCCAAGCGGTAGTCTGCCACTCATGAACAGTCATGAAGTCGGTCTGGCCTTCGGCCTTGCTAATCGGGTTGGCATATCCATTGTCATCCTTACAGTAGATTGACTTGCTGTCCTCACTTAGGTAAGCACCAATCAGGTTCTCGTCAACGATGCGATACTTCTTGCCAACAACAATATTCGGGTCATTCACAATCTGTGCCAATGTCACTTTCTCAGGTAGCGGAGTGCAGAATGCAACTTCATAGAGATAACCGCGATAAATACTTGTCTCAACCTTGTAAATCTTGCTCACGTCAAGGCCATCGGCTGCAAGTGTAAATGTGGAGGTTGAACTGCTGGTTTCATTCTTTGCAGCAGTATTGGAAGCTGTGAGTGAACCATCAGCGTTCTTAGTGCATTCATAAATCCTTATGCGTGCCGGGTAAGACGAACTTGAACCACTGCGCCCGCTTCCATAAAGCTTCACGGCATTGGTGTTGGTCACATAGAAGCTCACTGTTCGGATTGATGTGTTATATCTGCTATTATATCCTATTGCGCGGGCATCTCCATCGGTATTTGGATTCCACCAGCTCGAGCTTCCTGTGGCACCACTAAAATACTCTTGGCTGCCAAAGAATGGATTGGAATAAGTCGTGTTAGAAGACCAAGCCACATCATAATAAGTGTTGTTTGTTCCTAATGAGCACTCAATCCACTTTTGAGGTTGCCCACTACCCACTGTGTTGCTGTTGGTAGCATATCTTGAACCTACAAACGCACCATAAACGGGGAGGGTGAGCCATGCCACATTGTTATCCTCATATTCGGTGTATTTATATAGCTGATTGACGTAGGTTTTATTCCAGCCTGCATCGTCGATTGTGGCACACTTGGCAATGTTAAGGTAGGCATCGCTGGCTGTGCCACCGTCATTGGCTGTGCCTTCAAGGGCAACCACAACGGCATCTGCTCCTTCGGTTTGGAAGGTCACAGTACCCCAATAGGTGCCTTCTACTGCCGCATTAAATGTAACAGTAACATTTGCGGTTTGCTCGGCTTCATTGACAGGAATTTCGGTTGTCGACACCGTGAATGCACCGCTTGGGTCATCAAGAATCACACTAACATTGCCAATCAAGTCGGAGCCAAGCACTTCTATGTTCTTTGACACTGAAGTGTTCAAATCACTGCTGAAAGCAAGTTCTTCAGGGCTTGCAATGAGTTGTGGCTCATTGACATAGCCTTTAAGTTCAACCGTGACATCCTCGTGATAGGGCGATGTGAGTGTTACAGTAGCGCTATAGTATCCTTCCACAAATGCTTTGGGCTCAAATGTCACAGGAATTTCACAGCCGTCTTGAGCCTCGGCTTCGTCGATAGAGATGGTGGTTTTAGTGAGAGAGAACACATTGTTCTCATCATTGAGACTGAGGGTTACAGGACCTGCAAGGCACTCACCCATTACCGAGAATGACTTGGTCTCCGAACCATTGAGACGAGAATAAATGCTCAACGATTCATCGGCAACAAGGGTTGGCTCAATAATCTTTCCGGTAAACACTACCCATATTTCTTCGGCTCCCGGACTGGAGAGCGTTACTCCACCATAATACAAGTGGTCGTCGGTAGGTGAGAATGTTATGGTAACGACACATCCTTCGGTACTCTCGGCTTCTTGCACGGTGATGTTGCTCTTGTCAATGCTAAACGCATCTTCTTCACCATCCTCGGTCATGAGTGTCGCTGTAATGTCGCCGGCAAGATATTGTCCTGTAACGGTAAATGTAGCAGTGGCTGTGCGGCCGATGCCCGACCATATCTCTATTGCATCGTTGTCAACCGTGATTACTGGTGGCATGACTTTACCATTCAGGCTTACAACGGTGCTTTGGGCATAGTTGCTTGATAGGGTAACGGTTGCCGAATACTCAGTAATGTTCTCATCGCGAGGACTGAAAGTGACGGTAACGTTATAGCCGTTGTCATTTTCGGCTTGGGCAACTGTGATGTTGGTAGGATTAATGCTGAATACGCCATTGGCATCGGCAAGGGTCGCGGTAACGGGTCCCACAAGATTCTCGGCGAGCACTGTGAATGTCTTGGTGTCGGTGCCATTGAGCTTGCTGTTGAGCTCAAGCAACTGCGGCTCCGCCATGATAAATGGCTCGAGAACAGTTCCTGCTATATCAATATAAATATCGGTAGCGCCGGCACTTCTTAATCTAATCTTACCGTTGTGTGTCCCTAATTCTTGAGGCTTGAACGATATGGTCACGTTAACGCCGTTTTGAGCCTGAGCCACACCGACGCTTGTAACATTCTTGGTAAAAGCATTGTTGTCATTGGTGGTGAAATCTACAGCAATGTCACCTGTAAGATTTTCGCCTTTAACATTGAATGTTGAGGTCACGGTCTCATTCACCTTGGCACTCATGCTGAGGGTGTATTTGTCAACCATTATGGTTGGCACGAGGGTGACTGCCGTGCCGGTAATGGGCACTGTTACGGCATCGGCGCCGGTGCTGGTTAGCACCAGGTTGGCGGTGTGTGAACCGGCGGCTGTTGGGCTATAGGTGATGGTCACTGTGCCACTTGCCGAGCCGTTATTGTTGGCTATTGTCGTTGGCGACACACTGAACATGTTGGCATTGTTGCCGGTGATTGCTGCACCAATGGCTCCTTGCATGTTGGTTCCGGTAACAGTCACAGTATTAGTATAGTTTTGACCTGTATTGCCACTGAAGGATAGACTTTCGGGTGAAGCTGATATTACCGGACTGCTTGAGCTGCCTAAGATATATTGAATACCCTTAATGGCATTGATCTTTCCATGAGTGCCAAAAGTCTTGGAACCGTGCCCGGCACCGTTGGTCCACTGGTCGGTGTCCCACGTGGCGGCCATCACTTCCTTGATATAGTCGGGGCTTGGAGTCTTTCCTGCCTCAACACATGCCTGCAGCCACTGGGCGATGATTCCCGATACGCAAGGTGTAGCCATCGAAGTACCTTCCATAGCGGCGTATGGATAGTTGCTGTTGTTTACTATGAGGTCATGATTATAGTCTGTGCCATAGTAGCTATAATTATCGACCGAAGCTGTGTGATAGTGGTTAACGCCGGCAATGATGCGGGCACCGGGGGCATTGATGTGTGGCAGTGCCGTTCCAAGTGGTCCATAACCTGCCGTCTGCCAACTCGAGAAGTAAGCATGGTCGCCAATGTTGGGATAGTCTTCACTGGCATCGGTTACGGTACCGGCATAATTGGTCACCGAGTTACGTGTCACATAGGCACCTACCGAGATAACCTTGCTATAGGTTGCATTGTCGCTTACCGAGCAGTCATCATTGCCTTGCACAAGGTTGTAACTGTTGCTGGCACTATTGCTCAAAGTGAGATCATTGCCAAACCAGCAAACTTGCCCACCTTCCCACATGTCAATGATAGTAGAGCCTGAGGTTGGATAAACCGACACACATAAAGCATATTTACTGTCGTAAAAACCAGTAGATGAATTTTGTGAGTAACTTCTTGAAATCATTAATGGAGTGTAAATGGTCCAATAATACTTATTATTAGTGGTTGATCTAATTACACGTATTGCTCCGGCATCACCATAGCTGTTACTATAACTGCTTGTTGAGTAGAAATATTGAGCAAGTCCACTTGAACCGGTTATACTAATTGTTGAATTTCCTGTATATGCATTGCTGGAATAAACCACATTGCCTGTGCTTGTGTCTACAACATGAAATTTCAACGAAGTTGCAACGTTTGAGGAACGGGCATAGGCATAAATGGTTGACGCGTAAAGTTGTACGTTTCCTGTGGCATCGGCCCAGGAGCGTTGAAGGTTTGCCATCATTGGCTTGCTGCTGGTGGATGTGCCACTGGCATACATGCCGCCTCCGTTCGACGTGCCCATCTCAACAAAAGAATCGGCACGCATGCCATCATTGCTTGCGGCATAAACTATAATGTGGTTGTTGCCGGCACATTGATTAACAATACTTGCTATCGACCCGGTTCCGTCATGAGGACCGGCTTGCGAACCAAGGCTTAGACTTATGACACACGGCTTGCCCACCTGGTCGGCATAGTCGCAAATGTATTGAATAGCAGTGCCAATCGAAGTGGTGTAGAGGCTACTAAGGCCGGCAATAACAAGGTTGGCCTCTGGGGCCATACCTCCGTATGTGGCATTGGTATGGTCGTCGGTCACAGTGACTGTGGAGCCGTTGACAATTACACTTGAACCACCGGCGGTTGAGCTCGTGTGGGTGCCATGATCCTCGGTTCTGGTATCGTAGGTTAGACCTGATATTTGAGAGGCACTGGAGTAGGTAGTAAGGTTTGTGCCACTACCCAATTTATAGGCCCTTACAATGCGGCTGTTGCCGTTCTTGTCCTTGAACGCAATGTGCTGGAAATCAATGCCTGTGTCAATGATGCCAAGAATAACATCCTTGCCGGTATATTGCTTGGTAAGCCCCAAGGCCTGGGCTGCCGCACTATTAGTGATGGCATCTCCGGCCTGAGTAACAGAGCGTTGCCGGTCATTGAATGGTTTCAAGATTTCAGCAACCTCGATGCCGGTAACATTGCGCAAGTCGGCAATCGCTTCAATCTTGTCGGCAGGCAGCAGCATTGCGGCCAAGTTGTCGTTAAACTTTGTCTGCATCACGGCACCAAGTCCTTCCACGGCACCGAAACCGTCTCCATTAACACTTACAAAAGCCGAAATCATCTCAACTCCTCCCACCATCTCGGTTTCGGCGATTTTCCGCTCAATGGTCATTCGTTTGAGATTTTCGTCTTTCATCAGTTTCAAAGTGTCATTGCCGAAAATGTCTTCAACAACTCGCTTTTCTTTGAGTTTGGGGAGTTTTATTTCTCCCTTGCGCTCGCTCAGGAACATCTGTGTCCCTGCCGATAATTTGTCAATATTGTCGGCTATTGATGGCGATGTCGCCGATAATACGACAATTAAAAAGATGAAAAATTTTCTCATATTTATTATAGTTTATGGTGATTCTCTTTTTGAACCGTTTTGAATAAATGGCAAAAATATTTAAAAGAGGCAATCTATGCAAGAAATTAATGATAAATTACAATAAAAACTAATGTTTTTGGTAATAAACCGGCATGGGTGTAACGCTTTTAATAGTTATGCATTTTACATCCAAGACGTCTAAAGGCTCGAAGGTGATAAATCGCTTCATAGTTACAAAACCTCTATTCTCGACTAAAAAAACTTAAATATTAAATCATGTCACTTATTTTCATTATCTTTGTCGGCTCAATGTTATTATGAGGCACATTAAGCACATATTCATGATGGCTGTGCTGGCACTACTGGTGCTGGCGGTGGTGTCGTGCGCCAACATTGGTACGCCTGAAGGCGGTCCTCGCGACTACACGCCTCCTGTGATGCTGCGCAGCAACCCATTGCCCGGCTCGGTGAACTTTACTGGTAAAAAGGTGGAGATTGTCTTTGATGAGATAGTAAACATCAAGGACCAGACAACACGCGTGGTGGTGTCGCCTGCTCCTAAGGAGATGCCTGCCATTCGTGCCCAGGGCAAGAAAATCACCGTTGAGTTTCAAGACGATTTGGAACCCAACACCACCTATGTCATCGACTTTACCGATGCCATTGAGGATAATAACGAGGGCAACGTGCTCGACGGTTTCAGCTTTGCTTTTTCAACGGGCGACCACGTCGACTCGCTGCAGGTGAGCGGTATGGTGTTGCAGGCTCGCGACCTTGAACCGGTGAAAAACGTGCTCGTGGGCCTCCATAGCAACCTCGATGATTCGGCTTTCACCACCCTGCCGCTCGAGCGCATCAGCCGCACCAACAGCCGTGGCGAGTTCACTTTGCGCAACGTGGCTCCGGGTGAATACCATGTCTTTGCCCTGCGCGACGTTGACGGCGACTACAAGTGGGTGCGCACCGAGGACCTCGCTTTTCTCGACCAGGTGATTGTGCCCTCTACGCGCGATTTTTCGTCGCAAGACACCATTTTCACCTTCGACCACCGCATTGATACTGTGATGACAGCTGTCCACACCGAATTTCTGCCTAACGACGTTTTTTTGAGTTTCTTCAACGAGAATTACCGTTCGCTCTATCTCAAGAAAAGCGAGCGTGAGGGCGACAACAAGCTTATTGCGATATTTGCGGCTCCCATGCCTGAATTACCCACCACACGGGTGTTGGAACCGCAACGTCACCTCGACGAGTGGTATAAGCTTGAGACGCGAGAGGGTAGGGACTCTCTTGTGTACTGGCTCACCGACTCGGCTATGATTAAGGCCGACACCATAAGGCTTGAGATGACTTACTGGCACACATCCGACAACGATTCGCTCACGCTCAAGACCGACACTCTGACTTTTGTCAAGCGTCGCAACAGTAGTGAGCAAAAGCAGCTTGAGAAAGCGGCCAAGGAACGGGAGAAGAATGAGAAGGAGTTGGCAAAGCTTCAAGAGAAGCTCGATAAGTTGCGTCGTGAGGGCAAGGACACTACCGATGTGGCTGTGGAGCTTGACGGACTGCGCTCTATGCTCAGGGTGAAGCCCGTTGTGCTCAGCCTCAAGACCAGCAACGGCGAGGTCGACATTACCGACTCTTTGTTCATAAGCAGTAGTTCACCCATCGGGAGCATTGACATGAGGGGAATTCACCTTGAGAAGATGAATGTCGACAGCACTTGGAGCAACGTCGACGTACCCCGTCTTGTGCCGGCAAACGAATGGGATGTCTACCGCTATGTGGCTCCCATGAAGCTCGAACAGAACACCGACTACCGCCTTACAATCGATTCTCTCGCCGTGCAGTCGATTTACGGCATTGCATGCGACACCATCCGTGCCAAATTCAAGGTCAAGAGCGAGGAGGAATATGCCAACCTGCATGTCAATTGTCTTGGATTTGAAGGTAAGGCTTTCATGCGGTTGCTCAATAAGCAAGACAAGGTTCTGCGAACCGTTGACGTGATAGGACAATATGCCGACTTCTACGACGTGCTACCCGACACCTATTATGTGATGATGGTGCTTGATGCCAACGGCAACGGCATGTGGGACACCGGCAACTATAGCGAGCATCGCCAGCCCGAGGACGTGTTCTACTACCACGATCCCATCAAGCTTAAGAAATACAGCGACATGACGCTCACATGGAATGTCTACGACACTGCTGTCGACAAGCAGAAGCCTGAGCAACTACGCAAGATCAAGCCCGAAGATCGCAACAACAAGCTTAAGCCAAAGGATAAAAAGAAAGGAAACGAAGAAGAGGAAGAGGAGGAAGATGAGTTCAACAGCAACGGATTCATCAACAACAGCTCTTACACTGGCAACAAATACGACGACGTAAAGCGAGGGGTTGTGAGGTGAGTCGGTCACTAAAAGGCTGCTGCTCTTATTACTTTAATATTATGGATGATGTCATTTAAACACATGTTTGTTGTCGCTGGGCGTTAGCGTCTCTAACCACTAACCTATAACCTCTAAACTTCAAGTTTTGGTTACTTCCGAAACTTGATTTATTAAAATCTTAAAAAAATTTTTCCACATTAATAATTTGTTGTATATTTGCAGGCTGAAATCGTGAAGAAGTGCTTTTTCACGCCTTATTGACGTGCAAAAAGCACTCACATTCATTGAATTATATAAACAAAAAATAATTAATAACATTAAGAAATGCAAACTAAAGGTTTTATCGTAACTATTGCCACTGCATTGGTACTTATTTGCGTTTTCTACCTGTCGTTCTCTTTTGTGACAAGTCACTATGAGGGCATCGCCGAGCAAACCGCGATGAAAAAGGCAGGCATCAAGTCGGTCGAT
>CAMJZF010000018.1 GCA_946410125.1 uncultured Prevotellaceae bacterium
GTACAATTTCGACGGCGCAAAGGTACAAAATAAAATAGATACTTGATGACAAATTGTTGAAAAAAATTCTAAAACCCTTGCTGATAAATACAATTCTTGCCAAAATGTATAGGACTATTGACATGGTAACCATCATTTTTATGGTAGCAGGAAACACCAACGTTATCACTGCAATGGGGAAAAGCAACAAGCCCAATGCCGCCTGTGACGACAAGAAGCCCCCCACCCACAGGTCGGTGAGCCTGTCATCGCTGAAAGTAAAACCTATTAACCTATACATAAACAACTGCAGAGTCAAGAAAAGGCCAGCCGAGAGCACCAGCACCAACACATGCAGGAAGACAGAGTTTTGCAATGCCAGTGTGAGTTGAGGATTATACCACGACAGACCATAGAACAATAGCAAGCCCTCCATCAGGCAAGTGTTTATCATCAAGGCGATGATGATGCGTGTGTCACTCATGGTGTGGTCGGAATAGAGATCGTCCTTGCCCTTGGTCGAGAACATGTTGTGGATAAGATTTGACACATACACATGCCCCAGCCTATAGCTTGTAATCAAGAACAGGCACGAGAGCAGGAACATGATCATCGAGCCCGTGTCGTGCAGAGGAGAGTTGTTGTGGGTGCGGGCATTGCCGGCAACAGGCACCTCAAGCACGGGCATCTGGTCGATGTGCTGGAAAACAGTGTCGTTGCCTCCATGCGAAGGAAATCCCCCCAAGTACTGGGCACGGTGGTCTTTTGGCACCACCACTGTGTCGGCAGCTGCTTTGGTAAGCTCGGTTGAGATTTCGGCTATATTTTGAGTACTATCGTTGGGCATTATTTATAAAAAAGTTTCAATATTTTGATTCCATGGGCTGTGCGCCCTGAGCAAGTTCATGCTCCACAATGTCAAGAGCATCACCGGGCGTTGCAGCCAGCGACCATAGCCTGTAATGGCTTTGCTTCATGAATCCCTGATTGATGGCATGAGCCAGCATTTCCTCAAGATGGTTGTAGTAGTTAAGCGTGTTAAGCAACACTATGGGCTTGGGATGCAGGTTAAGCTGTCGCCATGTGATAGCCTCAAGCAACTCTTCCATGGTGCCGCAACCACCAGGCAGTGCTATCACAGCTTGAGTCATCTGTGCCATGGTGTGCTTGCGCTCGTGCATCGAAGCTGTAGCGATAATGCGAGTCAGGCGCTCGTAATGCCATCCGTTGTCAATCATAAACTGCGGTATCACGCCAACGGCTTCGCCTCCTGCATCAAGCACGCCATCACTCACTGCCCGCATCAGTCCTTCACTGCCGGCACCGTTAACGCACGTCCATTCACGCTGAGCCATGAGTTGTCCCAACTCACGCGCAGCATCTACATAAGCCGGAGCCAGATTACGGCTCGACGCGCCAAAAACACAGATGTTTACGTTGCCTGTCATTGTCAGTTTTCAGTTTTCAGTAATCAGTTGTCAGAAATCGGTTACTGGTCGTCGTCGTTCACAATTTGGAAGTCGCGGTCGGGGTCGTCATATTTCTCGGCCCAGTATTCGTCGTCCCACTCCTCATCAACAACCATTTTGCCTCCGGCATCGGGCATCTCGTCATATTCCTCTTCCTCGGCGGCAAAGATGAAGTCGTCCTCTTCCTTCACACGGTGCTTGTCGTCAAGGTCGTGAAGGGCTACAGTGTCGGGGATGCGGTTGTGCTCGTCGTTGATGGTGCGCCACAACAGGTCTTTAAGTTCGGTAAGTCCTTGCTGTGCCACGCTGGAAATAAACACTACGGGCACCTCGCTTGGCAACTCGGGACGCAGCATTTCCTTAAGGTCTTCATCAATAAGGTCGCACTTGGTGATGGCAAGCACTCGAGGTTTCTCCACCAAATCGGGATTGAAAGTTGCGAGCTCATTGCTCAATATCTCATACTCACGCTTTATATCGTCGGTATCGCTCGGAATCATGAAAAGCAACACGGCATTGCGCTCGATGTGCCGCAGGAATCTAAGCCCCAAGCCTTTGCCCTCACTCGCGCCCTCGATGATACCTGGAATGTCGGCAACCACAAACGACTGCTGACCGCGGTAGCTCACGATGCCCAGATTGGGCTCAAGAGTAGTGAAGGGATAATTAGCTATCTTTGGTTTTGCGGCACTGATTACTGAAAGCAGAGTCGACTTGCCGGCATTTGGAAATCCCACAAGCCCCACATCGGCAAGCAGTTTAAGCTCCAGGATGATGGACTTCTCCACTCCATTCTCTCCTGGTTGAGCAAAACGTGGAGTTTGACGAGTAGCAGTCTTGAAGTGCACGTTTCCCAGTCCTCCACGCCCGCCCTTGAGCAGGCGCACTACCTGTCCGTCCTCGGTGACATCACACAAGAACTTTCCTGTCTCAGCATCATAGACAGCGGTTCCGCAAGGCACCTCAATGATTCGGTCCTCTCCCTTCTTGCCAGTGCATTGATTTTCGGAACCAGGTGCACCGTCGGTAGCAAAGATGTGACGAGTAAACTTGAGGTGGATAAGAGTCCACAGGTTGCGGTTTCCACGCAGGAAAATGTGTCCTCCGCGTCCGCCATCTCCACCATCGGGACCCCCTTTGGGAATATACTTTGCACGGTGCAGATGTTTCGAGCCGGCACCACCGTGCCCACTCCTGCACAATATCTTTACATAATCAATGAAGTTACTCTCAGCCATAATAGTCAGTGCTTTTCTTGTTTCAGCCTGCAAAGGTACAAATAATTTCTCACACTATAGACTTTTTTCCCACAGAGATGTTGACTTACAAAAGAAACCTCACAGAAATCACACCAACCAATGCCCAGCGACGATAAATGCGTTATTGGATTTACTTTTTTGAGGGATTTTTAATTATCACTCTCCCTCTTTCCTGAAATAGACCTCGGCGCAATAGAGTGGAATATTTTCCATCCATCCTTGATCAATATAAGGCTTCATTGAGATGCGCAAAGCCTTTAATTGCTTGTCGGCAAAGTCCACATTAACAAAATTTTTTAATGACTTACTCTTAACATTGACTTCGGCCTTAACCTCAACAGGGACAACAATGCCATCGCGCTGATATAAGAAATCCACCTCCATAGTAGAATTGTCTTTTGAGAAATAATATGGAATGTTTCCTGTCGTGGCAAGGTATTGCTGTAGCACATAATTCTCGGTAAATGCACCTTTAAAGCCAACAAAAGCATTGCTTCCAAACAATAATTCTCTGGGCGAAGCCTCACTCAAGCATGCGAGCAATCCACAATCGAGGAAATAGAGTTTAAATGCTGAGTAATCACAGTAAAACTTAAGAGGAATACCTGGTGCTGTGACTCGCTCCACTTTGTGAACCAATCCCGCATCCACAAGCCACTGAATAGCCTCCTCATAATCGGCAGCACGGGATCCTTTCTTTACAGCTCCAAAAATAAACTTCTTGTTTTCACGAGCCAATTGCGCTGGTATGCTATTCCATAATTGCCTTATGCGCTCAGCTTTGTGCTTAGTGTGCTTAGAAATGTCACGCATATAAGCGTCTAAGATTTCATGCTGTATTTCTCTCACAAGAATGGTGTCATTATTCTCCACAAAACTTTTCACCGCTTCGGGCATACCACCAACAAAATAATACTGCCTCAAGTAATCAATAAAAATATCATTAAAGGTATTTATACCTTCCCAGTCAAGGGTGTTTAATAGCTCTACCATTTTGTCACGTCCACAAGCCAACAAATACTCGGAGAATGTCATTGGATACATGCGCAAAGTGTTGACTTTACCCACTGGATAAGACTCATTCTCTTTTAGCGATATCCCCAACAAAGAGCCAGCAACTGCTACATGTAATGATGGCATGTCTTCGCAAAAGTACTTCAAAACAGCCAGTCCATCTTTAACTTCTTGAATCTCGTCAAATATAACAATACACTCTCCAGGCACTATTTCAATCTCATAGTATCGCTCCAGCTCTGCCATTATCCTATTAATTGAAAAGTCACGAAAAAGTGTTTCGGCAAATTTGTTTTGATGACAGTTTAAATACACCATCTGCTTAAATTCTCTCTTGCCAAACTCCTTCAGAATGTAAGTCTTTCCAACCTGTCGAGCACCAAGCAGAATTAATGGCTTGCGACTATCACGCATCTTCCACTCGCGTAAATCATTGTAAATCAATCTCTTCATTAGTACATTTTTTTAAATATTATGTGCAAAATTACATTTTTCTTGGGGAATATGCAAGCAAAAATCACATTTTTATTGGGGAATGTTCAACAAAAACTACATTTTTATTGGGGAATACTCAACCAAAAACCACATTTTTATTGGGGAATACTTACCTGGAATTTTCTCAAAAGATGAAAAAAACTCGTGGCAATGCTTCCTTAAAAGAAAAATATGTATATTTTTGCAGAAAACTATATCGCAAGATTATATGGGAAAGAAGATTTATTTTGCAGGGTCGATACGCGGTGGCAGGGTCGATGCCGAACTTTATCGCCACATTATATCTTTTATGAGCCAGAATCACACGGTTCTTACGGAGCATGTAGGAAGTTCAAAGCTATGTCTCAACGAGCAGGGTCAGGAAGCTGACGCCCGCATCTATGAGCAGGATGCAGCATGGCTTCGAGAATGTGATGTGGTGGTTGCAGAATGTACTTGCCCCTCGCTTGGAGTGGGCTACGAACTGGCTTATGCCGAGTCTCACAACAAGCCTGTGCACATCTTTTACAACCCCATGAAATGTCAGCTCTCGGCAATGCTCACAGGTAACAAATACTTTATCATACACCCTTATGAAAAAGAGGATGACATCTACCCCATTCTCGATAAAATTCTTAATCTATGAACAAACTATTAATAATCATTCTGCTCGTAGCTGTGGTGTCGCTTGCAGCATGGGCTATCAACTCGGGGAAAAACGACGGTTTCAAGACAGTAGATGCCGATGAGTTTGAGAATATCATCTCGGACTACAATAACGTTCAACTGCTTGACGTGCGCACCCAAGACGAGTTTGACGAGGGTCACATTCCCGGAGCTATGCTAATCGACGTGAAGGACTCTACTTTTATGGAGCAAGCAACGGCGCAACTTGTCAAGACAAAGCCGGTGGCAGTATATTGCCGCAGCGGTCGCCGCAGTGCCAATGCCGCATCCCTGCTGGTTAAGGCAGGATTTGAGGTCATCAATCTCAACGGCGGCATCCTTGCCTGGCAACGCCAAGGAAAAAGAGTGATGAAATGAATTTAAGACGAGAAAGCTGCTCTCGCAGTCTTTGGAGAGCAGCTAAAACCCGCAAGTTGTTATCGCAAACTTGCGTTGATTCAATATCCCAAGTTTTCACCTACAAGAACCACCACGTGACGGCCTTGAGAGCGGCTGTTGCGCAAGAGGTGGATGTAGCTGCAGATGCAATCGGCACTGTTGCAGTTGTGGCAGGTGCCATCGACATGGCAGGGTGTGTTTATATCAAACCGTTGAGCATTGATGGGTGATGCCGTGCTGCGTGCACGAGCCACGGCAGCCTCAACAGTCGATGCGACCTTGTTAAGCCCAATGATGAAAATCACCTTTTTGGGACCCCATGTGATTGCCGCCACTCGATTGCCATTGCCATCAATATTGACAATCACTCCGTCTTCGGAAATGGCGTTGGCGCTTGAAAGATACACGTCGGCAGTGAATGCCCGCAGATACATGAGCTGCTTCTCGTCGGGGTCATCAACGGTGTCGCGGTCAAGCACATTGAGAGTGCCACGTTCCTTGAGAGCCTGTGGCAGACCCATGTCGCGCACTGTCATTGAGCCTCCCCAGGTGACGCTGCTGCCGTCGGCAATAAGCTCATTTACCTTATTTACCGCCTCTTGTGCCGTAGGGCAATAATGTGCCTCGATGTGACGGCGGTTCAGGTTCTTTATGAGCCGCTCGGCAAGCAAGCTGTTTCTTGTTTCAAGAGGTGACATAATTAATAAGCTATTAGATATTGATAATCGTCTTGAATCATAATCCAGTTTTTGTCTACCTCGCGCCAAATAGAATAATGCATGCCTTCCATTGAATTCCAGCGAACATAAAGCTCCAGCCCGCTCGGCGCAGCAACCATAGCCATGATTTGCGGTGCGTAGAAGAACAACTCATTATCATAGCTTTGACCCGATTCATTCAAGTTTTCGCCCTGGTTAAGCACTTGCCAGTCGTTATAGGCCGAAACAACTTCACCCTCGGCGATGCAAACCATGGCAACCAGACCTGTGTTGCCCTCACGCTCAAACAAAACCATGTAGAAATGACGCTCATTAATTGGACATGAGGCAAGCCACTGAGTGGCAAGAATGCGCCTGTCACCATAAAAATGCTTTATTATATCCTGTGCATCACGACTGGCAGTCTTCACCTTCTCGCCAGTGAGCCAACGAGAAAACTGTAATGGATTATGATTTTTGAGCCATGCCTCGGGCACGGCAAAAGGAGTTGCCTGATAGTCGCTGTAATCACGAAACATGGTCTTTGCCACCTTGGGATTGGTAAGAGCATAAGAGTATTTCACCGACTTGTTGCCAACGTTCTTGCTGCCCACATATTTGATTTTGTTAACATAGGGCTTGAAAACGAGTGTGTTGTACTTCTTAATCTCGGCGGGAGTGACATTGGCACTCATCCAGAACTCGTTGTCGAGAGTGAAACGGTTCTTAGATATTTGAGGCCGGTCGATGAACAGAGGACGAAATTTCAAGGTTTCATCGTTCTTAATATTGATATTCTCATAGCTATAGTAGAAAAACAGCGGAGTCCAATCATCAATGCTGCTGTTAACCTTAAGGCGCACCGGAGCACCTTGTTCAAAAGAATAAGCCACCTGACGGGTCTTGTCATAGGTTGCAAGAATCAGGTCGCTGTTGCCATCATTGTTGAGGTCGGCATAGCTATACCAATAAGCCACTTGCTGAAAAGGTTTTTCACGATTGAAATGCTCAAGAGCTTCAGGAAGATATTGCTGATGATATTCCAAAGCTTTCCCTGTAAGCTCGAAACCTTGAGCCTTTGCCTGCGCTACTGCAAGCACCAAAAGGCAAACAAAAAAGATTTTTTTCATAAAATAAAAGATTTAATCGTCAGTATATCAGTAATTAGAATTGATTCTCAACAATGTCGGTAAGAACATCGGTCATATTCATGCCGGCAGCTCGCACCTGCTGTGGGATGAAGCTGGTGGCAGTCATGCCTGGGGTGGTGTTAACCTCAAGCATATTGATGCAGTCGGTGCCATCGGGGTTCTTGGTAACGATATAGTCGACCCGAATAATACCGTTGCAATGCAGAATGTCGTAGATGCGGCTGGTCTCTTCTTGCAGAGCCGCAGTGAGTTCGGGACTGATGCGCGCTGGGGTTATCTCGTCGACCTGGCCGTTGTACTTGGCATCATAGTCAAAAAACTCGTTGTCGGTAACCACCTCGGTAACGGGGAATACCACCGATTTCTCACGAGTCTTGTAGCAGCCCACTGTCACCTCGGTGCCGTCAAGGAACCGCTCTATCATCACTTGATTGTACTGCTTGAAGGCATTTTTGATGGCAGGAGCCAGTTGCTCTGTGCTCTTAACCTTGGTAACGCCAAAACTGGATCCGTCGTCGGTGGGCTTGACAAAGCATGGCATTCCCAGGTCGCGCTCTATGTCCTCCTCGGTGATATTGCGCTCCACATCCTTAATGAGCAGAATGCTGTCGGCGACATTAACGCCAAAGGGGCGCATGTAATTGTTAAGCATGTATTTATTGAAAGTCAACGCCTCAACAAGCACATTGCAAGTTGAATAAGGCAGATTGATGAGGTCGAAATATCCTTGCAGGATGCCGTTCTCGCCAGGAGTGCCATGTATTGTAATATAGGCATAGTCGAAGGTCGTCTTCTCGCCCTTATTGCCCTTGTGCTTGAAAGAGAAGTCGTTCTTGTCGATATAAGCAATGCTGCCGTCATGCAGATTGACATGCCAGTCATTCTTCCTGATTACCACGATATAAACATTGTAACGCTCGCGGTCGAACCAGCCATAAAGGCCCTGTGCCGAGCGCAACGACACCTCATGCTCGGATGAGTCACCACCACACACGATGGCGATATTTCGCTTAGTTTTCTTCATTGTTATTTTTCTTGGATTTATATTATGTTGCAAAATTACTATGAAGGCTTTTAATTACCAAATTTTTTGCAAGCCAAAAAAGACCGATAATTGATAAGTAACGATGAGATGAATTGCGGAAAAGCCGATTTTTTGATTGTTTTGGTGAGTTATCGCCCGGTTTTTTGTAACTTCGCAGTCTGAAAGCTCCCGAAGCAATATAAGATATGACATCACTCAAGTTATATAAGAGCGAGAAACTGTGCAGCAAGACCGAGATAGAACAGCTTTATTCTCAAGGCACATCGGTAATGGCCTATCCCTTGCGGGCCGTGTGGCTTGCCGTGCCACCCCGCAAGGAAGTACAACCTGTTTCGGCACGATTTCTCATCTCGATACCTAAAAAGAGGATAAGACATGCCGTGAACCGCGTGCTGCTGCGTCGCCGCACCCGTGAGAGCTATCGTCTCAACCGCGAGTTGCTATACCCCGCTGCAAACAATGCCGGCAAGACAATTCTCATTGGCTTCAACTGGGTTGCCAACCATGAGTACAGCTACGCTACCATTGAGCGCAGCATGAAAGAGCTGTTAAGCAAGATTGCCACATCTCTCACCAGTGAAAACAATCCACAAGAGCAATGAAACTAAGCCTGTCCAACATAGTGAAGCAGTTGCTCATCTTGCCCATCAAGTTCTATCAGCGATGCATCTCACCATTATTCCCCCCCGTGTGTCGCTACACACCCTCGTGTAGTCACTATGCTGTTGACGCAATATTGAACTATGGTCCCGTCATTGGCACATGGATGGCCGCCAAGCGCATAGTGAGCTGCAACCCTTGGGGAGGCCACGGCTATGACCCCGTGCCACCCGTTATCACCAATTTCCACACTCATGACGCCAATGCCCATCAGGCACTGACAAGCGTTGATGTAGACGAGTTTCACCCCCAAAAAGGGAAGGTCTACTCGGTAGGTATCCACCCTTGGGACATTGATGACGACTGGCAGGAAAAGATAAAACAACTTGAAAATGTTGCCCAGCACTGCCAAGTGGTTGCCATTGGTGAGACAGGCCTTGATTCGCTAAAGGGAGCTCCAGCCTACTTACAGGAACAGGTGATGCAAGCCCACATCAATATAGCTTCGGCAACAGGCAAACCATTGATAATCCACTGCGTGCGCACCTCGCAGCAAGTGCTCAAGCTGTGGCACGACAACCCACATGCCCACAACGTGGCATGGGTGATACATGGTTTTCGTGGCAACGAGAACGTGGCTCGCCAACTGCTTGACAACGGCTTCTACCTGTCATTTGGTGCTAAGTTCAACGAAAAGGCACTCGCCATTACCCCCCTTGACCACTTGCTGATAGAGACCGATGACGAGCTCGGCGACACAATAGACCAAGTGTTGCAAGCAATAGCCAATGCCAAGCACTGCCACAAGTGGAAACTGCGGCACACCGTGCGTCGCACCGCCCTAAAAATAGTCAAGTATAAATAATTGTTTAACACCCAATTTCTCCACCCCAACAATTACAATAGAGAAGTTGGTTGCCAATTCATTTTTTATTATTACTTTTGCAAATTATAGTATTAATATCAACATAAAAATGGACTTTGCTGAAAGCGCTTATGTCATATTTGACAAAACAATCAAGCTTTATCACGTCACTGACAATGTAGACGCTAAAATTTCGTCACCCTACCCCGAAGGAACATTTGAGGCTGCACTTTTCACCAAGTGCTGGATTGATACTGTGCAATGGCACCTCGAGGATATAATTCGCGACCCTGAAATTGACCCCGTGAAGGCTCTTGCACTCAAGCGTCGCATCGACAAAAGCAATCAGGACCGCACCGACCTTGTGGAGGAAATAGACAGCTATTTCCGCATGCTTTATAACGGGGTCGAAGTTCTGCCCGATGCTACTATCAACACCGAGAGCCCTGCATGGGCAATAGACCGCCTGTCGATTCTGGCACTCAAGATTTACCACATGCGTGAACAGGTGGAGCGTGTAGATGCATCGGCCGAGCACAAAGCTCGATGTCAAGCCAAGCTCGATGTGTTGCTTGAGCAACGTACAGACTTGACTACAGCCATAGACCAATTGCTCGCAGACTTCACTACTGGCCGCAAATACATGAAAGTATACAAGCAGATGAAGATGTACAATGATCCCTCAACCAACCCGGTTCTCTATGGCAACAAGTGAGACCGTCAAGCCCATAAAAAGCGTTCTTATCACCCGCTTTTCGGCCCTGGGCGACGTGGCAATGACAATTCCTGTCATCTACCCTGTGTGTGTTGCCAACCCACACGTGAGCTTTGTCTTTGCTACCCGCAAAATACCCGCAACCATGTTTGTCAACAAGCCTGTCAATCTCACGGTTTTGGGCATTGACCTTGATAAATATACCGGCATCACAGGTCCATGGAAGCTGGCTCGCAACCTGCATCATCGCTACAACTTTGATGCATTTGCCGACCTACATGACGTGCTGCGCACATGGGTGATGAAATTGGCACTCAAGCGTCATGTATCGAGCATTGCCACAATTGACAAGGGCAGGAGGGAGAAAAAGCTGCTCACAAGCGGGAAAAGTCGCACCCCTGTGATGTCGACTCACGAGAGATATAAAAACGTATTCAAGAAATTAGGCTTGAAAACGGGTGAGGAATTTAACACCTTATTAGATTATGGTGAGCCCATAAAAAGTCCTATGGTTCCTGCCAAAGCCGATGATGCCCGATGGATTGCCGTTGCTCCATTCTCGCAGCACAAGGGGAAAGTATATCCGTGGGAGCAGATGCAACTGGTTATTGGAGAACTCTCAAAAACAGAGAACTACCAAATATTCCTCTTTGGAGGAGGCAAGGAAGAGCGCGATGCCTTCGACCCAATAATAGGACGCTACAACAACGTGGCTTCGGTGCCTCACATCAAGCACACCTTTATCGATGAACTTGCCTTGATGAGCCGCTGTGATGTAATGCTCACCATGGACAGTGCCAACATGCACCTTGCATCGCTGGTCAATCTGCCAGTTGTGAGCGTGTGGGGTGCCACACATCCGGCCTGCGGTTTCATGGGCTGGCATCAAGCCATGCGCGATACCGTTCAGCTCGACCTTGAGTGTCGCCCCTGCTCGGTCTTTGGCAACAAGAAATGCCGTTTCGGCGACTATCACTGCATGAGTGACATAGACCCCGAAATGATTATCAACAAAGTAAAAAAAGTTCTTCAACGCTATGACTAAGAAAATTCTTATTACCGGTGCCGGCGGCTTTATAGGCGGATATCTCGTAGAAGAAGCCCTGAGCCGTGGATTCGAGACCTGGGCAGCGGTGCGCAAGACCACAAGCCGCAAGTTCCTCACCGATTCACGCATTAACTTCCTGGAACTTGACTTCACCGATGAAGATATACTGCACAATACCCTGAAAGAACACCTTGAGAAACACGGCAAGTGGGACTATATAGTTCACAACCTGGGGTTGACCAAAGCCACCAACTATCTCGACTTTGAGATGGTAAACTATGGCTACCTCAAGAGCCTGGTCGATGAGTTGAAAGAACTTGACGCAGTGCCCGACGTGTTCCTGATGATGAGCAGCCTAAGCGTTATGGGACCTGGTGATGAAGAAAACTACACTCCATTCAAGAGCAGCGACGTGCCGGCCCCCAACACTCGTTATGGCACTTCAAAGCTCAAGGGAGAAACCTACCTGCAAATGCAGAGCAACTTCCCTTATACCATTTTTCGCTGCACAGGAGTGTACGGTCCTCACGAGCGCGACTACTTCCTGATGATAAAGAGCATAAAACGCGGTTTTGACTTCAGCGTAGGATTCAAGAAACAGCAGCTCACGTTTATTTATGTAAAGGATTTGGCACGAGGAGTAATGGACGCCCTTGAGGCAGGACCCAAGCGCAAAGCCTACTTCATGAGCGAGGATAAAAGCTACACCCAGAAGGAGTTCCGCAAGATAGTGTGTGACGAATTGGGCAAGAAAGTTGTAATTCCTGTCACCTGCCCACTTTGGGTAGTGAAGATTGTGTGCCACGTGGCAGAGTTCATTGGAAAGATAACGGGCAAAGCCAGCACTCTCAACCCCGACAAGTTTCGCATCCTCAAGCAGCGCAACTGGCTGTGCGATGCCGGCGATGCCGAGCGTGACTTTGGTTTCAAGGCTCAATACGACCTCAAGCAAGGCATTCACGAAGCAATAGAGTGGTATCGTGAAGCCGGCTGGCTTTGATCAATGCACAATGCTCAATGCTCAATGCTCAATGCTCAATTCTTAAGAGGAGCATTGTAAACAGCGAGGTGGCGAGACCATAATAGACTGCGTCACCGGGAAGGCTTGCCGAGTTGGCAAGCAGCATTACGGCAGTGCCGGCAACCATCGCCATCATCACGCTGCGAGGTGAGAAACGGTTGGGTCGCCACAGAGCAAAGCTAAGCGGGAAGATTATTGCCACAGCCCTAAGTCCCAGCGAGAGGAACCCCAAATCGTTGATTAATGCACCATTAAATGTATTGGCAAACACTACGGCAATAGCCAGCAGCACCACTATAGAGATGCGAGTGAGCAACAGTTGCGACACATTGCCACTGCCACGCCCAAACTTGCGTTGCACATTGGCTATCACGTCACGCACCAGTATGGTGGATGCGCCAAGCATGAGACCGCTGCCGCATCCCAGTATGTTGATGAGCAACGCACCAAGCATGAGACCACCAAACCATGCCGGCAGGTGCTGCAGGATAAACGACGGGAAGGCTTGCGCCGAACTGGCGATAACGCCAATGCCGCTTGGCAATGACTCTCCTGCACGTTGCAACGCTTCGAGTTCGGCTGCTGTGACATAATGCCCGCGCATATAAAGCCCCACCAGCGTGCATGCCGCTCCAATGACTGGAATGAAAAACGCACAATACAAAGCACCCCGCCGTGCCTTGGCGGTGGTTGCTCCCGCCCATATACACTGCGCGTAGGTTTGAGTTGATACCACTCCGAGCACCAGCGACAGACATCCTCCCAAGTCCTTCATAACCCCACGCGCCAGCATGTTGCCGTAGCGATGATGGATGCTCTCCACACCATCAAGGTCGTTTAGCGACGCTATCGTTGGCGAACTGCAGACATTATCAATAGCACTTCTAAAGCCATCAACGCCACCCGCCATGCGCCACACTATGATACCGGTTGCCACCGAGCCACAGTATAGAAGCAGCAACTTGACGATGCCACCAGCTCCGGCACTTTTTATTCCTCCAAAGAGAACAAACAGCATTATCAAGACGGCTCCAATGATTAGCGACCATATCGTCGACAAGTCGAAAAGGCTGCCTATCATCGCCGACGAAGTGAGCACCTGGGCAATAATGCTGATGAAAATTCCTATCAAGAACAGTATCGAGCCCACTGCCTCTACCTTGTGACCATATTCCTTGCCAACAATTTCGAGCAGGGTGCTGCAGCCACTGCGACGCAACGATGGCGCATAAAAGATGGCGAGCACTACCCCACCCAGCGCCGCTCCCAGCGTGAACCACCATGCCGATAGGCCGTAGCTGAATGCCAGCTGTGCCGTGCCCACCGTCGACTGCCCACCTGCCAGCGTGGTAAGGAAGGCGCCACACACCATCCAGCTGCCCGACGTGCCTCCACCAATGAAAGCTTTCTCATCCTTAACTTTACGCGCCGAGAACCAGCTCACGAGCAGCAGCACCGCCACTGTGAGAAGGACTCCTATTATATGTGTCGTTGAAATCATTATAACATTCGTTGTTTTTAGAGCGTGCAAAGTTAATACTTTTTTATCAAAAATGGTTAGAAAAAATATCACGTGAAGGGGTTAGAATAGAAAAAATATTTCTACTTTTGCAAGTTATTTACAACAGCAATTTAGAGTTATGATAATATTAGGAATCGAATCGTCGTGCGACGACACCAGTGCAGCGATTGTCAAAGACTGCATCCTGCTGAGCAATGTCATCGCCAGCCAAAAGGTGCATGAGGCCTATGGCGGCGTGGTGCCCGAACTGGCATCACGCGCCCACCAGCAGAACATTGTTCCTGTGGTGAGTGAGGCGATACGCCAGGCGGGAATCGACAAGAGTGAGATTGATGCCATCGCATTCACACGCGGTCCCGGCCTGCCAGGATCGTTACATGTGGGCACATCGTTCAGCAAAGGCCTTGCGCTGGCACTAAACATTCCTCTGGTCGACGTCAACCACTTGCATGGTCACGTTCTCGCCCATTTCATTAAAGAAGACGAGAACACCCCTGTCCCCGATTTTCCTTTCTTGTGCCTTCTCATAAGCGGTGGCAACTCGCAGATTATAAAAGTCAACAGCCCCAATGACATGGAAATAATGGGGCAGACTATCGACGACGCCGCAGGCGAGGCTTTTGACAAATGCGCCAAGGTAATGGGTCTGCCCTACCCCGGTGGCCCCTTCATTGACAAGCTGGCTCAAGAAGGCAACCCCAACAGGTTTAAGTTTGCCAAGCCACACATTGAGGGCTACAACTATAGTTTCAGCGGATTGAAGACCTCGTTTCTCTACACCTTGCGCGATGAATTTAAGCTTAATCCCAATTTCATAGAGGAAAACAAGGCCGACCTTGCAGCATCGTTGCAAAAGACCATTATTGACACGTTGATGGACAAATTTGGCAAAGCCATCAAGGCAACCGGCATCAAGACCATAGCAATTGGTGGTGGCGTGAGTGCCAACAGCGGAGTGCGTGCCGCAGTAAAGCAATATTGTGATCGCCGTGGCATAAGGGCTTTTATACCCAAGCGCACTTTCACCACCGACAATGCTGCCATGATTGCCGTAGCAGGATATTTCAAGTTTCTCAACGGGGAGACCTGCGACATCACTGCCCCACCCTTTGCAAGAGTGGTAATCTAACCCCAATTGGGTTAAAGGACAAATTAATCGAAATTCTATTAAAAAACAAAACCTTACAATGGAATATTCTACAATAGTTATAGGTGATGAGTTGCTTATAGGACAAGTTACCGACACCAACTCGGGATGGATAGCACGCCACCTCACCCCATTGGGCTGGGATCCAAAGAGCGTGAAAGTGATTGCCGACAATGCCGACGAGATTTTCAAGGCTATTGACGAGGCTTTTGCCACTACCGACGTGGTGCTGATGACTGGCGGACTTGGTCCTACCAAGGACGACATCACCAAGGCAACGCTGTGCCGATATTTCGGTGGCGAAATGGTTCTCAACGAAGATGTAAAAAAGAATGTCGACGCGCAATTCAAGAGGCGCGGCATACCAATGAACCGCCTTACTGCCGGGCAGGCAATGGTGCCGTCGACATGTCGTGTAATCCAAAACGACGTGGGCACTGCGCCCATTATGTGGTTTGAACGCGATGGCAAAGTGCTGGTGTCGATGCCTGGAGTGCCACAAGAGACACAAACCATGATGGAACGCTCGGTGATTCCCCAACTTCTCAAGCACTTCCACAGCGACCTCGACCTTGAGTATCGCACCTTTGTTGTTATCGATTATGCCGAGAGTGCCCTTGCCGAGAAACTTGAGGACTATGAGAAACAACTGCCAAGCTACATACATTTGGCTTACTTGCCCAAACATGGCATTATTCGCTTGCGACTCACTGGCGCACATCACGATGCCAATGTAATAAAAGCCAACATGGAGCAGCAATCAGCGCAGCTTCACAGAATATTAGGCAACAGCATCATTGCCGATGGCGACAAACCATTGGCATTAATCGTTGGAGAACGACTGCGCTCGTTAGGACTTACACTCTCCACTGCCGAGAGCTGCACCGGCGGCAACGTGGCACATGTGATTACCGAAATTGCCGGCAGCAGCGACTATTTCATGGGAAGTGTGGTTAGTTACAGCAACGACGTGAAACAACGAGTGCTGGGAGTGGATGAAACAATCCTTGCCACTTGCGGAGCCGTGAGCCAGCCGGTAGTTGAGCAGATGGCGAATGGCGTGAGCCACGTTTGCCGCACTCATTGCGCCGTAGCCACCAGCGGTGTGGCAGGCCCCGGCGGAGGCAGCAAGGACAAGCCAGTGGGCACGGTGTGGATGGCAGCCAAGGTTGGCGACATTGTAGTAAGCCAATGTATGCACCTTCCAGGCGAGCGCTGCCAAGTGATAGAACGCGCAACCAATCAGGTGCTGATAATGCTGCTCAAGTTGCTTCGAGAAATGGAATAAAAGTCAAAATAATCCACTTTGTTTTGTTTTTCACTCTAATTCCTGTACTTTTGTACGGGAATTTGAGAGTTTTTAGAGTAAATGGAGAAAAATAATTTAGGCAAAGTTGTTGGTTTAGTGCTGGCTGTAGTGCTGGTGCTGCTGGCTTTGTACTGGTTGCCGCAGGTCTCGGTTGGCGACTGGTCGATGCGCAAGGTCGACCTGCTTGCCGACGTGCGCAACGACTCGGCAATGAGGCAGCTCCTTGCCGGCGATTCTACTCTTGCCGGCAGCATGAATGGCGACACCGCCATTACCGACGGCTACCAACCGCCCTATATCGCTGATTCTCCAGTATTACAGGGGTCGCGACTCACACGCGACAAGAAAGGCCGACTGGTGACTCTTGAAGACTCTATCATTAACGCCAAAGCCGAAGTCACCAAGAGCCGCAACGGAGTGACAAGCATCATCGACATGAGCGATGGTGCGCCGGGTGGCATGGCAGGATTCTATCGCGCATTGGCTCAGTCACAAAGCCGCCCGGTGCGCATTGCGGTGCTTGGCGATTCCTATATTGAAGGCGACATCATGACAGCCATGCTGCGGCAACTGCTGCAGCAGCGTTTTGGCGGTCAGGGGGTGGGCTATGTGCCCATGACATCTATCACAGCCGGCTTCAGGCTCACCTGCAAGCACACCTTTGGCGGCTGGACACAGCACAAGGCTGTTGACCGCGCGGGATATGTCGACACCTATAACAACATTACTGGCAACTATTTCAATGCCGGTCAGGGAGCATGGGTCAACCTGACGGGAATAGGCACGCCTTACTCCCTTGCAGGCACATGCACCAGCTCATCGTTCTATTTCATGGGCGGAGCAGGCTCGGGCTACGTGACAGCCGTTGTCAACGGTGCCGACAGCACTTACTTCCCGCTGAACACCAACTCGGTCGTGGGCTATGCCACCGTGCATGGCAACATCAAGAGCGTGAAATGGATTGTAACCAATCCCGGCAACATGATTTTCCTGGGCACGTCGATGGACGGCAATAACGGTGTTATAGTAGACAACTTTTCCTTGCGCTCGTCAAGCGGCCAGCACTTGCGCAAGGTACCTGCCAATATCATGGCAGCATTCAACCAGGCGCGCCACTACGACCTTGTCATCATCATGTATGGCCTAAACATTGCCGGTCACAACAACAGTGCCTACACCGCCTATTGCCACACCGTGGCAGGCGCCATCAACAACATTAAGAGCAACATGCCCGGCACCAGCATTCTTGTGGTGGGATGCAGCGACCGCGAGGAACGAGGAGCCAACGGCTGGCGCACCATGCCAGGCGTGCTCGGGCTCATACAAGCACAGAAACGTGTAGCCATCGACACCCACGTGGCTTTCTGGGACCTCTACTCGGCAATGGGAGGCGAAGGTAGCATAGTTGAAATGGTGCAACGTGGCGAGGCCAACAAAGATTACACCCACATCAACCATCGTGGCGGCAACCGCATAGCACGCTACCTCTATGACGCACTGATGCTGGGTTATGAAAACCGTTAAGTATTTTTTCATGACATGGACACCTTTTGGCACGACATATTAAGTTACCTGAAACAGCAGTTTGGCTCTATCGACCCAAGCTTGCTGCTTCATGAGCTTGCTTATAGTGAGAAGTCGCCTCTTATTTTCTCGAGCGGCCTTTTCATGTTTATGTTTGCCATCTTCATTGTCATCTACACGCTTCTCATCAAGAAGTCGCTTGCGCGAACTCTCTTTGTGGTGGCGTTCAGCTACTACTTCTACTACAAGAGCAGTGGTTTCTATTTCTTCCTGATAGCCATTGTCACCTGCTCCGACTATATAATAGGCGAATGCCTATCAATGACCAGGAGGCGATGGTTGCGCAAGCTGCTTGTCGCCATCAGTCTCGCGGTAGACCTGGGCTTGCTGGGTTATTTCAAGTACACCAACTTCTTTGGACAGATGTGGGCAGAGCTTAGCGGCAACGCCTGGCACAATCTCGACATCTTCCTGCCGGTAGGAATTTCGTTCTTCACGTTCCAGTCGTTGAGCTACATCATCGACGTGTACAGGCGCAAGATAACGCCTGTCGACAACCTGCTCGACTATGCCTTCTATGTTTCGTTCTTCCCACAACTGGTGGCGGGGCCCATTGTGCGTGCCAGCGACTTCCTGCCACAAATGTACAGGCCCGTGTGCGTCACCCGTCAAATGCTGGGACTGGGATTCTGGTTTGTGCTTATAGGCCTCTTCAAGAAAGCTGTCATCAGCGACTATATAAGCATCAACTTTGTGGAACGAGTGTTTGAGAACCCCATCCAGTTCAGCGGCATTGAGAACCTGCTGGGAGCCTACGGCTACGGATTGCAGATTTACTGTGACTTTTCGGGCTACAGCGACATGGCGATAGGGCTGGCGATGCTCATGGGATTCCGTTTCAACATCAACTTCAACAATCCCTACAAGGCAGTATCGGTCACCGACTTCTGGCGACGCTGGCACATCTCGCTCAGCACCTGGTTGCGCGACTACCTATACATCTCGCTGGGTGGCAACCGCAAGGGCAAGGTGCGACAGTATATCAACATCCTCATTACCATGCTCCTGGGAGGCCTGTGGCATGGGGCTTCGCTCAACTTCATCTTCTGGGGTGGGTTGCATGGCATAGCTCTCGTGGTGCACAAGATGTGGATGAGCATCACTCGAGGAATAGGATTCATCAGTTCCAGGTGGTGGAACATCTTAATGACTGTCGTCACTTTCCATTTCGTGATTTTTGCCTGGATGATTTTCCGCAATGCCGACATCACGTGGGACGGACTATTCCATCAGGGCAACTGGGGAAATCTGGGCATCATGCTCTCGCAAATCTTCACAAGTCTTCATCCTGAGTTGATTCTTGATGTGATAGGAAACTATTGGCAGGTGTTTGCCCTCATAGCACTGGGATATGCCCTGCATTTTGTCCCCGACAAGTTCTCACAAGCCTGCCGCCGCACGTTTGTAAAGATGCCTGCCATTTTCTATGCCATAGCCCTCGTCATCCTGATTGTCATCATTATTCAAGTCAAGACCAGCGAGATACAGCCGTTTATCTACTTCCAGTTCTGACAATTTCATTATTAATTCCAGGCGATTGGTCCTAACTTAATTTTCACCATAATGCCTATTTTCAAGAAAAAAATTTTTTTTCTTCGTTTTTTTGCAACAAAATGGGCAGTTGTTGCGTCTAACGAAAAACTGAAATAAAAAACGAAAAAAAATGAGAAACTTTAAATTCTTAGCAATCGCTTTACTGATAGCCATTTCGGTAAGTTCGTGCATCGTAGTTCCTAAAAGGATTTCACAGCACAAGACAGAAGTTGGGCAACTCAACACCGTGACCGCCATGAAAGACTTTGACGGCATTAGTGTTGCAGGAGCAATGAATGTTGTATTGGTTCAAGGCAATGGGCCAAGCGTTCAAGTAAAAGGAGATAACAAAGAGGCCTTCGACCAACTTGTCATCTATGTTGAAGATAACACTTTGATCATTGACAGCAAGGACAATGCAAAATTCTTTGGTTTTATGGGCAGTAACAGCTTTGATGCCATAACGGTTTATGTTACAATGCCAAGCATTAAAGCTATAGAACTGGCAGGTTCGGGTAATATTACTGCAAGCGAAGCAATTAATGCCGATGATGTAGACGTTGAGATAGCAGGTTCGGGAAACATTGAGTTTAAAGGCAGTTTCTCATGCAATAGGCTATCGGTCAGCGTGGCTGGATCGGGCGATGCCACTTTCAACAAAATCAAAGCCGACAAGATAACAACAAGCATTGCCGGGTCGGGGAATGTCGCCTATTATAACATGAAAGTCACCAATGTCGACAGCGAAATTGCCGGGTCGGGAAATATAATCCTTGATGGCAAAGTTGCTCATCACACCGAAAACATTATTGGAAGCGGAAATGTCGACACCTCACATCTCTTAACTGCAGATAGCTAAAAACTATTTCTGAATCTAATGAACAGGTTGTGAACTTTTAGGATATTCCTGAACGATTCAAAGCAGCAATAAAACACCAGCGAGACAAACAAATAATTATTGTTTATCTCGCTGGCATTTAATTACTTAATAGAGCCACTGCCACTTAATACTCCTCTTCGTTGAAGAAGAAGTCGTCGTCGTTGGTCGGATAGTCGGGCCAGATGTCTTCGATAGACTCATATACGTCGCCCTCGTCTTCTATCTCTTGCAGGTTTTCGATAACCTCCAAAGGTGCGCCGCTGCGCATGGCATAATCAATAAGCTCATCCTTAGTAGCCGGCCATGGTGCATCTTCAAGTTTAGTAGCTAATTCAAGTGTCCAATACATAGTTTTATATTTTGTGTTAATAATCTCGTTAGAAAAATTGCGCAAAAGTAATACTATATTTTATTACTGCAAGCGATAAAGAAGAAAAAAACGTGCCAATAAAGGCACGATGTAGTTAAAAAATGTCAATTGGTTGATAGCTATGGTATATTCTCAATACCCGCCCCAAAACCAACAACTAACAACTGAGAACTGAGAACTGAGAACTAATAACTGATAACTGAAAACTGATAACTGAAAACTATTAGTCCTTGCCTTTATTCTTGGCAGCCTCCTTGCGTTCACGCTCACGCTGCTTGCGCTGCTCCTCACGCTCCTTCTGCTTTTGCTTAGCAGCCTCCTTGCGAGCCTTAGCCTCTTCCTTCTTGCGTTTTTGCTCTTCTTTCTTCTTTTGCTCACGCATCTTTGCACGCTCCTTGCGCTCACGCTCACGCTGCTTGCGAGCCTCTTCCTTGGCCTTAATCTTATCCTTGCGTTCCTGCTCGGCACGCTTGGCGGCCTCTTCCTTCTCGTGTTCACGCTGTTTCTCGAGCTCCTCACGCTGTTTCTCAGCAGCCTTTATCGAGTCCTCCTTAGCCTTCTCGGCAGCCTTGAGTTCCTTCTCACGCTGCTTCTCGGCCTTCTTTATAGAGTCTTGACGAGCCTTTTCCTCCCGTTCAAGCTGTTTTTGACGTTCCTTCTCCGCCTTCTTGGCTTCTTTCTCGGCGCGTTCACGAGCCTTTTGTTCCTCATCTTTCTGTTTCTTGAGGTGACGAATGTTATCCTTGTCTTCGCCCTTATTATCCTTATCCTGCTTGTCGGTAACAACCTTGTCGCCATTCTTCTCGGCCTCGAGCTGCTTGCGAGCCTCCTCTTCCTGGCGCATAGCCTCCTCCTCGCGCTTGCGCTGCTCTTCACGCTTAGCCTCTTCCTCGCGTTTCTTGGCTTCCTCACGCTTGCGAGCCTCTTCTTGCTTGCGCTGCTCCTCGAGCTGACGCAACTCGGCACGACGGCGAGCCTCCTCAAGCAGCTGTGGATTACCCTGCTCCTCGGGAGTATTCACCTTAGGTCTCTCGTCCTTCTTTTCGTCTTTCTTCTCGCCCTTCTTTTCGTCCTTATTCTCGTCTTTAGTCTCATCCGAGTCGTCTTTACCCTGACCCTTCTTCACCGACTTGCGAGGCTTTTCGTCACCATCGCTGTCGCCATCGACATTCTCATCGTCGACAGCATCCTCCGGTATTTGTCCCTCAACTTGCTCCTCGTTGAGCTCGTCAAGATAGCGGAAGTATTCCTCAAACGTGCGTCCCTCCTGCAGCAGCAGGTTGAAGTTGTCCACGCTGATGATGACATAATGAGCCTGAGCCGGAATATTCATTTCCTCATCCTTCTCCCACACACCGCGGTAATGCTCAACCTCGGGATAGTTGGCAAATCCCTTCACCACGATAAGTCCAAGGTTTCCAAACGCCATGGGCTCCAGCTCGAAGTCCTTAATCACAAATGAGTTGAAGTTGTGTTTAGCCACCTCATAGAGCAGCTGGTTAGACGAAGCCGAGTCGGTAGAGAACACCAGCACAAAATATTGTGGCTTGTTGCGTCCCTCCTTGAATGGAGTGAATTCCTTGTCGGCATTGCCGCCAGTGGTGTCGTTAGACAATCGCATCGACCACAGCATGCCGCGGGTGTTGCTTGAACCGCCGTTGAGCTTGCGCCCCTGATTGAGCTGCTTCACGATTGACGAAGCAGTGGGTGTAATATCGGTCTCGGGATAACGCTGCAGCATTTCCTTGATGGTGCTCTTAAACTTATCGTAGTTGCGCTCGGTGACATAGGAGAGTGCATTGATAAACATAAACTTAGGCATGATCTTCGATAGCGGATAGGTCTTCATCATCTCGATGTAGGCAGCATGCACGGTGGCATTGTCGTTATTGAGATAAGCGGTATAGGCCTGATCATACATCTCTTCCTGCACAAGGTTCATGCGCTTGAGGTTCTCGAGATAGTTGGGATCCTGCATTGCCATGCCATACCTTGAGTCGGCAAACTCATTCAGAATCTTCTGCCTGTATCGCTCGGCATCGGAGCGGTTACCGCTTCGATAGTGTAGCAGATACATATTATAATATGTGTCGAGGCGATAGGTGTTGTCGGGGTATCGGTCAAGCAGCTGCTCAAACTCGTAGGCGGCAGCCGGCAAGTCCTCAAGCTTGTCTTTCAAAATCACGCCCATGTTGTAGAGGCCTTCCTGAATCACATCGTTAGAGTTCTGGATTTCCTCCTCGGTCTTTGGAATCTGCTTGAGGTAATATTCCTCGTAGTGCGGGTCTTCGGCACGCTTGGCAACCTCCTTGTCCACCTTAGTGGAGTCGTTGCCATCCACTTGAGTGGAGTCGTTATTTTCTTGCTCGTCGTCGCTTAGCGAATTCTCGTCGAGAGAGAAGGTGTTCTTGTTGCGACGGCGCCAGTTATCCTCAAGCTTGCGGTTACCCCATTGCTGCTGGAAAGCCGTCTTACCGGCATTCTTGGTGGCGGTATTATAGAAGTACCAGGAATTGTCGTTGTTGATAATGTAGGAAGCCGGTTGCTGGGTGCCGCTCTTAAGCCCTGTGCCGGCACCCTGCTGCTGCGCGAGATAAGCCTCGCGGTCGGCAGCTTCCTTTTCCTCTTTTTCCTTCTTCTTGAGTTCCTCGATAATCTTGGCAATCACCTTCTTTTGCTCCTCAAGCGGCATCTTGGAGAGGCGCAGCAACGAGTCTTGCAGCGTTACGTTGCCCGAGTACACTGCCAGCTCGTCGAGCACATCGCTGCGGTGCTTGAGCATCTGGTAATTGGGATAATTCTCGCTGAGCTGCGGAATTGCCTCGCTATAGCACGGCTGTGCCTTGTCATACTTGCGCTGAGCAAAATAGATGCCGCCCAACGCGAGCTGGCTTATTGCCTTGTCGATGCCGTTGCGCGTGCTCTTCTTGGCAGCAAGCTCATAGTTCTCGATGGCATGAACAGTGTCGCCACGTGTGAGATAAAGATTGCCTATGGCATAGTAAATTTGGTCAAGATATTCCTTGTTGCGGTCGTAGCGCGTCATGCGCTTGAGGGCCTTTACCTCGCTGTCGATGTTGTTACCCTGGAACACAGCACTCTGCTTGATGCGAGCGTTAAACTTGGTGCGGTAGGTCGAACTGCTGCTGCTTCCCGCCTTTTTATAGGCCTGATAGGCTTTCTCCTTTTGCCCGGTCTCATCATAGAGCTGCCCCAGCAGGAAGTAGAGCCTCACCTTTTGTCCGCCGCTTGCCCCTTTCACGGCTTTTTCCATGTAGGGCACCGCCTCGGCGTTCATCTTGCTCTTGATATAGTAGTCGGCAAAGGCGAGGTTAGCCAGCTGATACAGCCTGTCATTTTCAATCCTGTTAGGATGAATGTGCGCCAGCACGTTGTCGGCCTCGGTGGTCCAGTCCATGGCACAGTAGCTCAACGCCTCCCAAATCTGCGCTTCAAGCACGAGATCGGGCTTCCACGGGAAGTGGCGGGCAATGTAATGGAAAGTAGCTGCCGAGCTCAGGAAGTCGCCCTTCATATACTGTGCCTTTGCCATGAGGTACCAGGCATTGTGGATGAATGGGTTATACTCCTCACGCTTGAGCCATTGCTTATATTTCTCGTCGTTGCCCTTGCCTGCCTTGCGCTTGGGTTTGCGCTTTATCGAGTGCAGCGAAATAGCCTTCTGCATCTTCTCGATGGTGCGGTCAAAGCTGGTGCTGGGCTGAGTGGCCTTAGGGTTGCTATAGGCCTCGGCAGGGTGAATGAAGAGCTGTGTGGAATAGTCGTCCTGATAGTCATTTTCAAGTATTTTAATCTGCTCGCGATAGTGCTTGTCGCCGTTATAGTACACGTTATATCGCGTGTTCATGGCATGCCAAAAGCGACTGCCGGCAGTGTTCTTCTTGGTGCTGCACGCCGAGAAGATCACTGTCGCAAGTATCAAAATAAGAGGTATGTAACTATACCATTTCTTCATTATTCAGATAGCTCTTGCCTGATATATTTAATAGATAAACGCAGGAAGTGGCTATTTATTGCGTAATGCAAGTGAATAGAAGCAACTGACAACTGATAACTGATAACTAAAAAAGATGCACCCGCTGGGGATGCATCTTTTTTTAGTTAGCCTTGATTGGTATCAAGCTCAATGTCTATCATTTAACGATAACTTTCTTGTTGCCGTTGATGTAGATGCCAGGAGTTACGGGCTTGCCGTTGAGCTTCTGACCATTGAGGTTGTACCACTCATTGCTCTTGCTGTCAACGTTAATGTTGTCGATAGCGTCAGGATTCTTCTTGGTTACAGTCATTACGATAGGAGCTGCAAGACCACGAGGACCATTAGCGGGAGCTTCCTTAACAGTTACAACGTAAGTGCCAGCTTCCTCAATGCGGAAGTTAGAACCGTCAACCAAATCGAGGTCAACACCAAACAGATCATCGTAAATCAAGAAGAAACCAGCTTGGTTCTCGTCAACGCCGCCGAACCAGATCCAGCCACCATCTACCGATGGAGTGATAACCTTGAACTCGTTAACCTCGGCGCCTTCGGCGAAGGTAACCTCGCCAGTGTACTCAGTGCCTTCCTCGTTAGCAACGAGTTCAACACGTCCACCTTCCTCAGTCTGATCCCAACCGTTGAATGTACCAACAACATAGAACTCTTCCATGAGGTCCTCTCCTGGGAGAGTGGTGAAGAATACGCTATTAGTCCACTCGGTAGTGTTCTCATCGTCAACAACGCCCTGAACCTGTACCTCATATTGAGTGTTAGGATCGAGACCCTCGATAGTGTAAGGACTGGTAACGCCCTCAACAACTACCCACTCGCCTGGCTCAACGCCAGCACCGTAGGTGATAGTAACGTTGTCGATGTTCAGACGGAACATGTCGGTGCAGTTGTGGTGGCGGAATGCGATGTAGCCCATCTCGCCCTCATACTCGCTCAGGTCGGCAGTAATCTCCTGGTAAGCGCCAGTCGAAACAGCCTCAGGAATGAGCTCAACGAACGAAGTTACGTCGGTAGGATCGCCAGTAGATACATATACTGTGTAGTGCTCATCGGCATAGCTTGGATCCTGGCCACGAACCTGGAACGACAGAGTGCCGCCAAGTTTCAGTTGTGGGCTGATCAACCAGTCGTCTGGTGTGAGTGCAGCGCCCATGTAGCTTGCCGAAGTGATGCAAGAAGCGTCAAATACATACTGGTTGGTGTTGTCGTCGGGAGTGAAGATGTACCAAGTGTAACCGTCACCATCAGCGTCGAGAGCAGTCCAGCCACTCTCGGTTGGGAACTCACCACTTGCGAGGCCATACTCGAAGCCCTCGAAGTAGGTGTCGGACTGGCCGGCAGTGCGGTAGCGGATGTTGTAAGTCTCTTGCGAGCCTTCCCATGTAGCAATAGCGCTATTAGCGGTGATGTCGTCAACTTGCAGGTTAGTAGGCAGAGCGTCGACTGCCACAGTAGTGAACTTAACGATGTCGGTCCACTGTGAGTTGCCATCCTCGTAAGCACCCTGTACTTGGCACTCATAGGCAGTGCTTGGAGTGAGAGGCTCCATAGTTACAGGAGCGGTGGTGTTGTTCACATAAATCCACTCAGCTTCCAGACCCTCGCCAGAAATCTTCAGACCGTCAACAAAGAGATAGTAACCAGCAGCATCGTGGTGACGGATAGCAATGTAACCCTGCTGTCCCTCGTATGCGCTCAGGTCATACTCCTTCTTCTGCCAAGCAGATGCCGATGAAATCAAAACACCAGGAGTTGCTACGTTTTCAGCAATTGGAGTGAAGTCGGCAGCTGCAGTACCGGTAGTAGAAACATATACACTGAAGTTCTCTACATAGTTTTCACCAAGGTCACCAACATAGAATTCGAGAGTGCCACCAAGGTTAGCCTTTGAGCTAATCAGCCAGTTGTCAACACCAAGTGGTGTGAATTCCGAACCACTGTCGTCCATACTCTTTGAACCATAGCACGACTCACCATCGGCAGCTACAAGACCTGTACCACCGAGGTTCCAATCTACGATGTGGAAGTACTGCCAGTCGTTCATGGTCCAGCCTGCGGGTGCCTCTTCGGCCTCGAAGCTCTCGTTCAAGCCAGTAATCTCGCGATAGCGGAAGTTGTAAGCGGGAGCCTCGCCTGTCCAGTTAGCAACAGCGCTCGTAGCGGTGATGTTGGTAACAACGAGATTCTCGGGAGCAACAAAGCGTACTGGAGTAGTGAATGAAACAGCCTTAGTCCAAATACTCATGTCTTCCTCAGAGCAGATGCTACGAACAAATACATTGTAAGTAGTGTTCTCCTCAAGAGTTGGAGTGTAAGTAGGCTCGTTCACCTGAACTGGAGTAGCGTTGTCGGGAGTAGCCTCGGTAGTGCAAACTACCTCAAAGAGGTCTTGCTCCTCGTTGCCTGGAGTCCAAGTAATGGTAGCACTGTTGTAAGTGATGTTGTCAACAAGTACGTTGGTTGGACGTGGGCAAGTAACTTGATTGATTTGGAAGGTAGTGAGAACACCAGGAGTTGGTGTGCCACCGCTGCTGCTGCCAGTGCCGTGGAACTCGGCGATAACCTCTCCACTTGGAGCAGTCAGAGTGAAGCCAGTCTCGTAAGCATAGCTTCCAGCCACCCAAACGAGGTCGTAGTCAACGCCGTAGCACAGGTTTACAACACCCTCGAGCTCCGTATCCTGGTGAGCTGAGCCAGAAGCATTAGGAATAGAGAGCTCTGCAACGAGCACGTCGGTTCCGGCAAGATAGATTTGCAACTTGTTGCCGTTCCATCCGTCGCCGTAGGTGTCGGTGAGCAGATACTCAACCTCGCCCATGTCGGTAGCCTCGCAAGCGAGGGTAGCAAATGAGGTCTGGGTCCATCCGCTCTCGCCGTCGGCATAGATAGCCTTAACGCGAACGTCATACTTAACACCAGCTGCAAGAGCGTCGAGAGTGTAAGTCTTCTCGCTTACAGTGCCAGCAGATGTCCACTCCTCATCGGCAGCCTTCTTGTACTCTACGCCCCAAGAAGTCTCATCGGCGCCAGCTTCCCAAGTGAGAACAGCACTGTTAGTACCAATTTCGCTAACGAGCAAGTTCTTGGGCTTGTAGTAAACTACGCCACTGCTGGGAATGTACTCAAATGTGGTCTTTGGCAAGAAGTTGCGAACAGTACCAGCGGTGATAGCATCAAGGTTGCTGTAGTTGTAGTTACTCATTGCAGCACCTGCAACCTCGGTACCGGCAAAGTAACCTCTCTTGTAAGTACCGGTTGCTGTTTGGTAAACAGCAACGAGCAGGTTGCCACCTTCATAGGTAAAGTCGTTGGCAAACTCAATTTCAATTGTCTCGCCTGTACCATCGAGCGGACCCTCAAAAACGAGAGTAGCATTAGTCAGGTCGGTAAATGCTCCTTCGGGAGCCGCTTTGGTTACCTCCATGAGGTAAACCTGGTAGTTACCTCCCCAAACAGCCTCGGCTGGGGTTGCCATGTACCAAGTCATCTTGGTGAGAGTGGCACCCTGCATCTCGCTCAGGTCGTCGGCTGGCATGATGTACTCACACTTGTTGTAAGCGTCGGCATAGAAACCGTAGACGGGAACAAAGTCGTTAGTGGCTTCTCCGTCATACACAGTCAATGTCTCTTGTGCGAAAGCGGTTGTGAAAGCCGCTACCACAAGGAGCAACAGAGATAATAGTTTTTTGTTCATAAAAAAAACGGTTTTGTTAATAAATATAGTGAATAAACTCTAAGTGTATCTTGTCCTATTGTAAGTTTCTTTTATGATTAATGGCAAATAAGTTAATATTTATAACTGCATAAAACATCTAACTTGGTGATTCTTTGATTCTTAAATTCAAAAGAACAGTCCCAACTCAAAATGTCAATGGCAAAAATAGCAAATTCCAGCGAAAAAACAAAATTTTATCACAAATTATTTTATTTTTTCGACCGAAATCACCTTTTTGTAAGACAACGCCCCCAACAGGAGAGGCTGGGCAATCACACATCAGCCCCCACATCTCCCTCTCGTTTTTTCTCAAACGATTAATTACGATTAAAAACTATATCCTTAGATGCAGGAAGGGGCGCTCCTGGCGGAGCTTAAAATTAATGCGCTTCGCGCTAAAATTAAAATAAAAAAATATTAGTTGTCTTGGTTTTTGTTTGGTTGCTTTGGTTTGAATTGTATTCTTTTAAAGTTGTTCTTATATATAACAAGGAGTTATTTTTGCCTAAACAAGAGTTCCTTGACATACTGCCACCCCACATGCGATTCATGTTTTTTGTCCCACCTGTCCCACCTGTCCCACCTGTCCCACGCAATTCAATTTTCCTTGATGATAATTTGCGGTCAATTCACGGTAATTTGTGTTGAGAAAACACGCGCAGCCTGCCTCTCCCCTTGAGGGGGAGACTGAGAGGGGGCTACCTTATGTTCTTGTGAGAGCTTATGTTCTTGTGTCCTAAGTGCGGAATTAGCCTCTCCCCTCTCTGGGGGGAATGGTTTTCATGAGTGAGGGCTGTTGTAGAGCGAGAGTAATTCTTCCTTTATGACATCGGGGAGGATGATACCGCGTTTTTTTATTGAGCGCTCCCACCCCAGCAGGTCGTCATGCTTGAGGGTGTAGAGCACGTCGCGCCACTGCTCCAGCTCGTCATCGCTATATTCGTTGGCTTGCCTCCCCTTGAAAGCGTCAAGTTCCTCGTCTTCATAATATACCACGGGGTCGTTGATGTGCTTAAGCATCATTTCGCTGGGGCACACCTCGTTGGTGCCACAGCAGTCATCGCTGCAGAGGTCTTGCTGTGGAGGCTGTACGTCTTGCTGGGCGGTGTCATCGGGCTTGCGGGTTAATCGGTCATGAATGTAGAGTATCACTCCTATCACCACCATGGCAATGAATATGTAGAAGGCGGGAAGCATTTTTTTAAGTAGTAAGTAGTACGTTTTAAGTAATAAGTTTTTAGTTTTCAGTTTTTAGTAGGTGGGAGAAGAAGTTGGGATAGGACTTGGTGACCACCTGGGCATTTTTTATTGTGATGCCGTGGTGGCGGGTGGCCACGAGACTTAGAGCCATAGCCAGGCGATGATCGTCATGCGGGTCGACAACCACATTGTCTTGCGGCTCATGGTGACTGCCGTCGTAATGCAAGGTGCCGTTGCCTGCCTCAACACAATAGCCCAGCTTGGCGAGTTCGACTGCAAGTCCTTCAAGTCGGTCGCTCTCCTTGATGCGCAAATTGCCGACCCCCGTGAGAGTGAACGGCACCCGCAACAGACACAGAGCAACGGCGAGAGTGGGGACAAGGTCGGGGGTTGACGCCATGTCGTGGCAGTAGTGTCGCGGCAATGCCACGGTGTCACAACCTAATGCCAGTTCATTGCCGTGCCAGGTAGCCTTCACGCCCAGTGGAGTCATCAAGTCGATTATAGCACTATCGCCCTGAAGGCTGTGCCGCAGCAATGGCTTGAGCGTTATTGACGAGTGTGGCAACAGGGCCTGCACCGCAAACCAATAGCTTGCCGCACTCCAGTCGCCCTCGATAGTGAGAGGGGCAGGAATATATTGCCCTGACGGCACCTCGATGGTGTTGCCTGTCCAGTGGGCATCAATACCGTAGTGCCTCATCACACCCAATGTCATGTCGATATAAGGGCGGGAAACAATCTCGCCCTCAAGAGAGAGACGCAAACCGCCGGCTGCGGGCGCAACCATGAGCAAAGCCGACGCAAACTGACTGCTCACATCGCCACGCATTGCCAAGCTGCCGCCATGCAAATGGCTGCCGGTGATTTTTAATGGAGGAAATCCTTCGTTACCCAAATAGTCAATTTCGGCACCCATTTGGCGCAAAGCATCCACCAGAAGTCCTACTGGCCGCTCACGCATACGCGCAGAGCCGTCGAGCACCACAATGCGCCCCTCGTGAGAGGCAAAAAAAGCCGTGAGGAAACGCATCGCCGTGCCCGCCGCACCCACATTTATTATTATGTCACGGCTCGTGAGGGCAGCAAGCATCGCATTGGTGTCGTCACACCTTGCAACATTGCGCAACAGAGCATTGCCGCCTGCCAGGGCATTAACAATCAACGCTCTGGCAGTAATACTCTTAGACGCAGGCAGCTCCACCACACCCGAGAATGCGCTTGGTATCTCAACTTTTAAATCCATAACACAAGTGCAAAAATAGTGATTTTTGCTTGAAGACCGAATAAATTTCACGCTTTTATAGTAGTAAATCGGGAAATTGTGACTAAATTTGCAATTTGAGTAAATCCTAATGACCGATTACGGTTAAAGAGTATTTTTCTGATACCAATTAATTACCTATTATAAAAAAGATATGAAACATCGTTGTTTATTGGCAGCTATTGCTGCTTTGATAGCCACAGCCTCGCTCGCCGAGACCCCACTGTGGCTGCGTTATGCCAAGATTTCACCTAATGGCAAGGAGATAGCCTTTTGCTACAAAGGCGACATCTACAAGGTGCCCGCAGCAGGTGGGCAGGCTGTTCAGCTCACCACCCAGTCGAGCTATGAGATGAATCCCGTGTGGAGCGCCGACGGCCGTTACCTGGCCTTTGCCAGCGACCGCAAGGGCAACTTCGACGTTTACGTAATGCCATCGGCAGGAGGCGCACCAACTCGGCTGACTACCAACTCAGCCAGCGAGTTGCCATGGGCCTTTAGCCCCGATGGCCGCTACATCTACTTCTCGGCAGCAATCCAAGACCCTGCCAGCAGCGCGCTATTCCCAAGCTCGCGACTGACCGAGGTATACAAGGTGCCAGTGGCAGGAGGCCGCACCACCCAGGTGATAGGCACACCAGCCGAAGAACTCACCTGGGACAGCAAGGGCAAGTTTATGGTCTATCAAGACCAGAAGGGCATGGAAGATGCCTGGCGCAAGCATCACACCAGCAGTGTGACACGCGAGATTTGGAAGTATGACGCCAGCACAGGCCGCCACACCAATCTCACCAACCATGCCGGTGAGGATCGCAGCCCCGTGCTCAGTGCCGACGGCCGCACAGTCTATATCCTGAGTGAGCGCAGTGGCGGCTCGATGAACGTGTATCAGTTCCCCATCGATCAGCCCACAGCCATCAAAGCCGTGACCTCGTTCAAGACTCACCCTGTGCGCTTCCTGTCGATAGCCGACAACGGCACACTGTGCTACACCTACGACGGCGAGCTCTACACACAGGCACCCACTGGCAAGCCATCAAAGGTGAAGATTGACCTCTTCCACGACGACTCCGACGACGTGCTGCGCACCACCATGACGCGCGGAGCCACCGCCGCGGTGGCATCGCCCGACGGCAAGCAGGTGGCGTTCATCGCCCGTGGCGAAGTGTTTGTCACCTCGGTTGAGTATGGCACGACCAAGCGCATTACCACCACCCCCGAGGCCGAGGCCGGCCTGTCGTGGGGCAGTGACAACCGCACACTCTACTACGCCACCGAGCGCAATGGCAACTGGCAGCTTGTTAAGGCGACTATTGAACGCAAGGAGGACCCCAACTTCCCCAATTCCACCACCATCAAGGAGGAAATACTGTTGCCATCGAACACAGTGGAACGTGCAGCCCCCGACGTTAGCCCCGACGGCAAGAAGCTCGCCTTCATCGAGGACCGCAACCGCCTCATGGTCATGGACATCAAAAGCGGAAAGGTGCATCAGGTTACCGATGGCTCCACTTGGTATGAGACCAACGGCGGCTTTGACTACTCATGGTCGCCCGACAGCAAGTGGTTTGCCCTCACCTACATCGCCAACCAGCGCGACCCCTACACCGATGTGGGTATCGTGAGTGCCGATGGCGGAAAGATTACCAACATCACAGGCAGCGGCTACTTCAGCGAGTCGCCCAAGTGGGTGATGGAAGGTAACGCTATCCTCTTCACCAGCAACCGCTACGGCATGCGCGCCCACGGCTCGTGGGGCTCGCAGGACGACGTTCTGCTGGCATTTGTCAACCAAGATGCCTATGACAAATATCGCATGAGCAAGGAGGACTATGAGCTGGTGAAGGAAGCTGAGAAGGAAGCCAAGAAAGAGGCCGACAAGAAGAAAGCCGAAGAAGAAAAGAAGAACAAGAAGAAAGATGATAAAGATTCAGGCGAGAAGAAGGACGAGGTTAAGGAAATCGTCGTTGAACTCGACGGAATCGAGGACCGCGTGGTGCGCCTCACCCCCAACTCGAGCAGCATTGCCAGCGCCATGGTCACCAACAACGGCGACAACCTTTATTACCTGTCGAAGTTTGAGAGCGGCTACGACCTGTGGAAGCTCGACATGCGCAAGCACTCAACCAAGCTCATCAACAAGATGA
>CAMJZF010000019.1 GCA_946410125.1 uncultured Prevotellaceae bacterium
GATAAATATAAGGAACTGAGAGTATTTCATCATATACTCCAAAGTTGGAATTAGTACCCACATAATAGAGGTTGCCGCTGTCGTCGGTGGCGAGGTCATTGATGATGAGACCAGCATCGGTTCTCAACAGAGTCTTGTTCTTATAGACCTTGGTGCTCACCCAGTTATCGCAGTTATCGGTATTATTATCCCTAAAGGCCGAAGTGTAGTACACATCATTGTCCTTGGTGACCCACATGTGAGGAATACCGGCTATGTAGCGGGTGGTACCAGATTTCGGGAACACGCAATATTTTTTTGAAGCACCGGTAAGGCCATCTTTATAGGTGTTGAGGTATCCGCCACCGTGGACACCCGTTCCCTTGAGGATAACAGCAGTGCCCGAGGCATATTCTGTATAGGAATTTGACACGTCTTTGCGCATCATCACAAAGGCAGTGCTGCCATGCACAATCACTTCGTTGGCACTGGTGTAGCTTGCTCGTCCGCTCAAGTACATGCTCTTGTTCTCCCAGTTTCGCCACAAGATGGGCTTGTTGTCAGCGGTTTTACCTGCAACCCACACGGTGGGGTCCACCTTCACCTCGTAGATGTAGGTGCAGTTGAGATTGTCCCTGGTCTTGAACTTGATGGTGAGAGTGGTGGTGCCTACTTTGTGGGCCGTGACATTCACCTGGGTGTTGTCATAGCCAATCTCGAGGATTCCATTGGTCGACGAGGTGACGCTGGTCATTGTGCCTTTGTCGTCACTCGTATCGCCATTCCAGGGGCGGAAGATAATGTTAGTGCCCACGTTAATATTCACATCCTGCGCACTGGTGCTGCCAGCATTGAGTCGGTAGCTCTGCCGCTCGTCGTAGTTGTAGTATTGCATGTAGAGGTCGCGGTTCCAACCGTTTTGCCAGGGCGAGTAGAGCGAAGTCAGGGAGCGGCCTTGACTGAGGTCGTCTTGCATGTAGTTCCACCAGTAGGCATATCCATTACTCTTGGCATAGTTGAGCGTGAGCCAGCCGTCAGTGCGAGTTCCTTTCTTCCACACACCGTATGCATGGCCGCGGTGCTGGCTATCGATGTCGATGACCGGCGCACGGCTGCTCGTCTGGAATGAGCCATAAGCATAGAAAGGCTGCCACCTAATCTGTGTGAGAGCATCGAGATGGGTCACACTGCCGTAGAAGTAGTCGCCTTCGTAGGCGGCATTGACATCGACCCTCGAAACCCAATGATAAAGGATAATGTCGTTAATCTTGATATAAAACTTGCCGTTTTTGGGGATTACCGTGTAGTTGGCGGCACGGTTCACGCAAGCCACATCGCCCTTGAGTGGAATGTAGTCGTAATAGGAGTTGGCCAGGTCGGCATGCTGCACATAGGCTGCACACAGCGTGCCGCCAATTGTCTTGAAACCCTGCTTGTTGCTGCCCTGCACGTCTTGCAGTATCCACTTGCCGCCAGTGCGCACCATAGCATAAACGTTTTGGCACGCCTCAGAACTGGAGTAGTCGGGATCGACGGCGATAAAGATCACATCGCCATTAACCCACTGGTGATTGTAGTCGTCAGGGTTGTAATTGCTTTGGTTGTAAGGGATGAAATCCTGCATAGTGATTACGCTGCCGCCGGTTGTGATGGGGCCATTGAGCAATATGTCATATACGGCAGTGACATCGGCACTGGTCACATAACCGTCGCCGTTGATGTCGGAAGTGGCACGGTAGGTGTTGTTGATGCCTAACAGCACGTCGTAGATGGCTGTAACGTCGGCACTGGTCACATATTCATCTTGATTTACGTCACCCACAAGTGTGCCCTCGTCAATGACATAGTCGCTGGTGTTCACCGCCATTGCACAAAGTGCAAAGGTCAATCCCAAAACAAATGTAACAATCCGTTTCATAATATGTGGTTTTTTAAGTTGTTCCTGTGGATTTTTGCAAAATTATCAAAAAATCAGTGGCAAAACAAGTTTTTTTGTTGCTTTTAGTGGAAATATATTATAAAATGCAACAAAAGATGCTTTTTTAGCACATGGTGGGTTTAAAACTTCTGCATGTCGACAAGGTGCTTGTAGGTGCCACCAAGGGCAATAAGCTCGTCGTGGCAGCCTTGTTCCACTACCTTGCCCTCGTGCATGACCACGATAAGGTCGGCATTCTTGATGGTCGACAGGCGATGGGCTATCACCAGTGTGGTGCGGCCGTGCATGAGGTTGTCGAGTGCCTCCTGAACGAGGTGCTCGCTCTCGGTGTCGAGTGCCGAGGTTGCCTCGTCAAGGATGAGGATGGGCGGGTTCTTGAGGATGGCTCGCGCAATGCTAATGCGCTGGCGCTGGCCGCCCGAGAGCTTGCAGCCACGGTCGCCAATGTTGGTGTCGAAGCCCTGTTCGGTTGCCATGATAAAGTCGTAGGCGTTGGCAATGCGAGCAGCCTGCTCCACCTGGTCGCGCGTGGCGTTCTCCACGCCAAAGGCAATGTTGTTGTAGAACGAGTCGTTAAAGAGTATCGCCTCCTGGTTCACGTTGCCCATCAGTCCTCGCAGGTCGGCGACGCGGTAGTTGCGCAGGTCCACTCCATCAATTGTGATGCAACCCTCGTTCACGTCGTAGAAGCGTGGCAGCAGGTCGGCGATGGTGGTCTTGCCCGAGCCGCTCTGTCCCACGAGGGCGACAGTCTTGCCGCAGGGAATGTCGATGGTCACGTCGTCGATTACCCAAGCGTCCTCGTAGCGGAAACGCACGTTCCTGTACTTGATGCCTTGCTTGAATTCTTTAAGTTCGGCTGGGTGCTCAGGGTCAGTGATAGGGTTCTCGGCATTCATTATCTTGTCGATGCGCTGCATCGAGGCAAGGCCGCGCTGGATGTTGTAGCTGGCTTTGGAGAAGTCCTTGGCTGGGTTGATAATGCTGTAGAAGATTACCATGTAGTAGATGAACTTGGGAGCGGTGATTGCGCTTGTGCCGCCAAGAATAAGCGTGCCGCCAAACCATAGCACGATGGCTATGGTGGCAGTGCCCAAGAACTCGCTCATGGGGTGGGCGAGCTCATAGCGGCGGTTCATGCGTCGCGAGATGTTGCGGTATTTCTCGTTCTCGCCGGCAAAGCGGTTCATCACTTTGCCCTCGGCATTGAAGGCCTTGATGATGCGCAGGCCGCCAATGGTTTCCTCAATGTTCGACATAATGGTGCCAAGCTGGTTCTGCTGCTCGAGCGACACGCGCTTGAGGTATTTTCCCACACGCCCCATCACCAGGCCTGCAATGGGCAGCAACACAAACACAAATAGTGTCAGCTGCCAGCTCACGAAGAGCATCATTGCCAGGCACACCACTATCATGATGGGATTCTTGAACATCATGTCGAGCGACATCATCACCGAGTTCTCGACCTCGGTAACGTCGCCGCTCATGCGTGCCATCACGTCGCCCTTGCGCTCGCTCGAGAAGAAACCGATGGGCAGCGACACCATTTTGTTGTAAATCATGGCTCGCAGGTCTCGCACAACGCCCGTGCGCAACGAAATCATGAAGTAGGCGGCCATGTAGGCAGCACCGGTCTTGAGGCCCGTCATTACCACAAGGGCAGCGGCAATGCATGCCAGCGCGGTGCTCTTGCCGCTGGTGGCGATGATGGTCTGCACGTAGTAGTAGAAGTTGTTGACCACCACCTTGTCGATGCTTGCCGAGCCCCATGGAGTGTAGCTGTAGGTTGCCGTGTTGATGCCGAAGAGCATCTCTAAGATGGGTATGATCAAGGCAAAGGAGAACAATGTGAGAAGCGCGGCGAGAATGTTGAAGATGACATTCATCACCAGCTGCTTCTTATAGGGTGGCACAAACCGCCTCAATATCTTGAAAAAACCGTTCATTAATAGCTTGAAATCTCTTTGTAGAAAAATATTACCGCCACATCACAAGGGGGACATTTCCTCTTTTAAGGGTGGCGGTAATAGATGCTTTAGGGGGTGTTAGGCTTTTCTCACCACAGCGACGGGAGTCTGCTGGCTGTTCTGACCCAGTGGGTTGTCCTTGAACAAGGCGCACAGGAACTTGTCGTTGAGCTCCTTGCTCGACTTGCCCAGGATGTGGGCGCCAATGTCGTTGGCATCGATGATGATAACCTCGTTGCCAAGGCGCTGCTTCATCTCGCGGGCTACCTGATGTGGCTTGTCGGGAGCCTTCTTGGCATAGCCGTTGTAGGGTGGGATAACTCCGTCGGCAGGACCGTCGATGGCACGTGCGCGATAGCCACACACCTTATAGAAAGCGCCGCGAATGCCAAAGGGCTTGGTTACGGCAGCTGCCACACACCCCAGGAACAGGCGTGGCAGACCCACGTCTTCCAGAGCGAGCTGCATGGTGTAAGGACTGCTGATGCCAATGCCGTGAGGTGATTTGTAAACAAACTTCACGAGGAACTTGGCGAGCCAGCTTGGATTCATCTCGCTGATGGGATAGGCACGGCCTTGCGAGATGGCGACGATTTTCTCGCTTACAAAAATCATGTCGCCTGGCTGGCGCACTTCTTTAGTATACTCGTCAAGTACATCACCCAGGTTGTCATCCTTGGTTACCAGCTTGGTCTTGCAAGGAATGCGCATATATTCTACACCGTCAACTGTAATGTTGAGTTGTTTGCCTTCGTTAGCTTTAATCTCCATAATGAATGTTTTTTATTGTCGTTCTTTTTGTATCTTTTTTTCGCTGACAAAAGTAATTATTATTACTTAAAAATACAAATATAAGTAAGTTTAGTTCGGCTCGATAATATTTTTTTAATCAAAATTATTGCGTATTTGTAACAAAACTTGTACTTTTGTCCATTAGCTTTAGGTAATAATTAATAGAATAATGTTGTTTGAATGTCCGCAATGTGGCAAGGTTATTGAAATGACGCTCGAAGAACTCGCTTTGAGCAGGAAAGTTGTGGTGTGTCCGCAATGCCTTAACGAGTTCTTGGCTCAGGATGTCGACATCCCGGTGTCGATGCTCAGGACGAGTGTTGCCTCCAAGAGCACGCAAAAGCAGCTCTATTGCCACAGCTGTGGCGAGTCGTTGCCAGTGGCGGGGCTCAAGTTTTGTCCGTATTGTGGGGCTCCGCAAAATCTTGCCGCGGTAGCCGCGTCGGAGGAGAAAAAAGTCATTGCCCAGGAGACTCAGCCAAGCACTCAGGCAATGGGCGACAATAGCCTTAAGAGCAACGAGGACAAAGCTGTGGTAGAGGATGATGCCTACGACATAATGTCGCATCTTCCACTCATCAGGCCACTGCCACGGTTGAGGAGCAAGCGCGAGGTGATGGGGTCGCCGCTCACAAGGGCTATTTGCTACATTCTCATCGTTATTCTTATTGTTATCTTTGTCTTTATCCTTTACCTCTCCAACTTTGATGAGGACGGCACGGTGGCACGCTCAATAGGGATTAACATATAGAGTGGAGTGAAATAAACACCCCTAATAGGGTTGCCTAATGACCGATTAGGGATAGAAGAAGAGAGTGAAGATTTGAGATACCGAAGCTGCTGCAAGGCAGCTTTTTTCATGTCGTCTCAAGAAATCATCCATCTCTCCTCAAACTTATCTTCTATAAAAATTATTTTTGCCTGAAGAACAGGTTGATAGGCGTGCCGCAGAAGTCCCACTTCTCGCGTATTTTGTTTTCGAGATAACGCTTGTAGGGGTCTTTTATCCATTGCGGCAGATTGCAGAAGAATACAAACGAAGGCACTCTCGCTTCCTTGAGCATGGTGATATACTTGATTTTTATGAACTTGCTCTTGGTTGCTGGTGGTGGCACCGCGGCAATAGCTTCCTGAAGAACATTGTTGACTTGAGAAGTAGAAATCACGGTCTTGCGCTTTTTGTAGACCGCAATGGCCTCTTCAAGCACCTTGAGGATGCGTTGCTTGGTGAGTGCCGAGCCAAAGATGATGGGGAAGTCGGTAAAGGGGGCAAAGCGTTCGCGTATGGTATTCTCCATGTAGGTGATTGCCTGTTGCGATTTCTGTTGTACAACATCCCACTTGTTGACGAGAACCACAAGTCCCTTGCGGTTCTTCTCGATGATGGAGAAGATGTTCACGTCCTGCGACTCGATGCCTCGGGTGGCGTCAATGATAAGGATGCACACATCGCTGTTCTCAATGGCGCGGATGCTGCGCAACACCGAGTAATACTCGATGTCCTCGTTAACCTTGTTCTTCTTGCGAATTCCAGCGGTGTCAACAAGATAGAAGTCAAATCCAAACTTGTTGTATCGCGAGTAGATGCTGTCGCGCGTGGTGCCGGCGATGTCGGTAACGATGTTGCGCTCCTCATCCATGAGTGAGTTCACGAGCGACGACTTGCCAGCATTGGGTCTTCCCACAATGGCAAAGCGTGGCAATTCCTCTTCGGGCTGGTCGTTGCTCTTCTTGGGCATGAGGCGATAGACCTCGTCAAGAAGGTCGCCCGTGCCGGTGCCGTTGATTGCCGAGATGGCAAATGGCTGGCCAAGTCCCAGCGCATAGAACTCGCTCTCGCCGTAATATCCCTGATTGTTGTCGTCCTTGTTGACAACTACCACAACAGGCTTCTTGCCACGTCGCAGGATTTGTGCCACGTGGTCGTCGAGGTCGGTGATGCCGGTCTTTATGTCTACCATAAAGAGGATTACGTCGGCCTCCTCAATTGCGAGATATACCTGCTTGTTGATTTCGCTCTCAAACACGTCGTCGCTGCCCTCGACCCATCCGCCGGTGTCGACAACGCTCATTTCCATGCCGTTCCACTCCATGATGCCATATTGGCGGTCGCGGGTGGTGCCACTGGTGTCGTTCACGATGGCGGCACGTGTCTTGGTCAGGCGGTTAAAGAGGGTGGACTTGCCCACATTTGGGCGTCCTACTATTGCTACTAATCGTCCCATATTTATCGTTGTTATTCTTTATGTTTTTTCTTAATTATTCCAGCTATTCCCAGTTATTCCAGCCACTCTTAGCTATTCATAGCTATTCTTAGCCACTCCTATTCAATATATCCAAATTGCCGCAGCTTGTTCTCCTGGTTGCGCCAGTCTTTCTCCACCTTGACATATAGTTCAAGATACACACGTTTCTCAAAGAATTTCTCTATGTCTTTGCGGGCTTCGATGCCCACATGCTTGAGTTTCTTGCCTTGATGCCCAATGATGATACCCTTCTGGCTGTCACGCTCAACGTAGATTACCGCCATGATGTGGATCGACTTGTCGTCTTCGGTAAACTTCTCCACTATGACCTGTGTGGCATAGGGCACTTCCTTGTCGTAGGTGAGGAGGATCTTCTCGCGCACAATCTCGGTGACAAAGAATCGTGAATTGCGGTCGGTGAGGGCGTCCTTGCCAAAGTAGGGAGGGCTCTCGGGCAGCAGTTCCACGATGCGCTGCATGATGTTGTCGACGTTGAACTTGTGCAATGCGCTGGTGGGGTAGATTTCGGCTTGAGGCAACAGCTCTTTCCACTGAGCAACAAGTTTTTCCAGCTCCTGTTGCCCGCCTTGAAGCAGGTCAATCTTGTTGATGACAAGCAGCACAGGAATTTTCTCTTTAGCCACCTTGTCGAGGAAATCTTGGTTCTTGGTTGGAGTTTCTACAACGTCGGTGACGTAGAGAAGGATGTCGGCGTCGATGAGTGCTCCTCGTGAGAAGTCGAGCATCGACTCCTGAAGCTTGAACTTTGGTTTTAGCACTCCAGGGGTGTCGCTGAAAACAATCTGATAGTCATCGCCGTTTACGATGCCCATGATGCGGTGGCGGGTAGTCTGCGACTTGCTGGTGATAATGGAGAGTCGTTCTCCCACCAGCAGGTTGCTTAACGTTGACTTTCCAACGTTGGGGTTGCCTACTATGTTTACAAATCCAGCTCGGTGCACGGTTTTTTAGTGTTAAGTTATAAAAGTTGTGTGTTAAGTGTGTTGATAATGATCTGCTTCTTCGGCACGGTGTATGGCACGATTCTGCATTATACATTTAAAAAATGCCCCTCTACACTCTCTCTTGTGTTTGTTCAAGAGTGTACAGGCGCATTTTCTGATGACTTTCGTCAGGGCTTTAGATTGCCCAAACGATGTACTCGGCTCCCCAGGTGAATCCTGCTCCAAAGGCAGTGAGAACAATCTTGTCGCCTTTCTTGAAGCGGTGCTTGTTCTCGTCAAGGCACAATGGGATGGATGCAGCACTGGTGTTGCCGCGGTGCTGGATGTTGACAAGAATCTTGTTCTCGTCAATTCCCAATCGGCTGCCCACGGCCTCAATGATGCGCAGGTTGGCCTGGTGGGGCACAAACCAATCGATGTTTTCGTTGGTGAGGTTGTTGCGCTTCATTATGTCGCGGGTCGAAGTGAGCATGTCGACAACGGCATGGCGATACACTGCGCGTCCCTCTTGGTACACAAAGTGCTCGCGGGCTTCAACGGTCTCGTGTGAGGCGGGTTTTGCCGAGCCACCGGCCTTATATACCAGGTGCTCAAGGCCACTGCCGTCAATGTGATAAACGCCGTCGATAATTCCCACACTGGTATCCTCGGTCGGCTCAATGAGCACGGCTCCGGCAGCGTCGCCAAAGAGTGGACATGTGGCGCGGTCTTGGTAGTCGGTCATGCTTGTCATCTTCTCGGCACACACTACAATGATTTTCTTGTAGAGTCCCGATTTGATGTAGGCATTGGCAGTATAGGTGCCAACTACAAAACCGGCGCACGCAGCCTGTATGTCAAAGCCGTAGCATTTCCTGTCGGCGCCATCCATGCCACAATTGTGCATGATTACCGATGCCGTTGAGGGAAAGCGGTAATCGGGGTTGGATGTTACACAAATCAGTAAGTCTACGTCTTCGGGTTTTGTGCCTGTCTCCTTCAGCAGTTTAGTCACTGCCTGAATGCCGAGGTAGGACGAACCCTTGTTCTCCTTAAGCACGCGACGCTCCTTGATTCCCACGCGCGTGGTAATCCACTCATCGTTGGTGTCTACCATGTGAGAGAGCTCCTCGTTGTCGAGAATGGTGTCGGGTATATAGGATGCTATGCCTGTAATCTTTGCGTTAAGCATAATTGTGTTTTAGTGAAGTGTTGTTTCTTTTTGTAATGTCAAGAAAATCAATCCTAAATATACCATCTCTTGATGCTTCTTCAGCAAGAGACGTGAGAGTGTATATTTAGGATTGTCTTGTCATTTTTTTGACAAATGAGTGCTAACAGTAGAATTTGTTATACAGCAGCCTCATCATCAAACACCTTCTTGCCACGGTAGTAACCGCACTCGGGGCAAACAGTGTGATAAACATGCCATGCACCGCAGTTGCTGCAGCGGGCAATTGTTGGAGCAACAGCCTTATCGTGAGTTCTTCTCTTGGCTGTGCGAGTCTTTGATTGTCTACGTTTAGGATGTGCCATTTTTAAATTTATTTTTTATTGTTTTTGTTGTCAACTAATTGCTGGAGGGCTGCCCAGCGAGGGTCGATGCTCGCTCCAGTGTCTTGGTCAGTGTCGCGATGGGTGGGAGGTTCACTAAAGTCCTCGTCGCTGTCGTAGCCGCGTGCCGCGTGCTCCTCAAGCCGGCCAAGCATGTCCTCGTTGCACTCTCCTGGGGAATGAGTGTGCATCATTGGAATAGTGAGCAAGACGGTGTCGCGTACTATCGGCTCCAAGTCGAGTGTCCTCCACGACGACGGGATTATGAGCACGTTGTCGGTGCTGTCGTCCAGTGCGTCGCCCATTTTAACGGTAAGGTGGTAACTGGTATCTACAATGTGCTCCATATCGTCGAGGCAACGGTCGCATGGAATTGTAATAACACCATTGCACACGAAGTCGAGCTCATAGATGCCCTCCTGGTGATGAGCCACGTTTAAGGCGACATCAACACTTCCGGAGCGCACTTCGGAGGCCTCGATTTCGTTGAAAAACTCGCCGTTCAGACGGTACTTAAATTCCTGTTTTCCAAACGGTAAGCTCGAAATGGATAACTTCATTTCAGCCAATGTTTCCAACTATTTGTCGTTAAAATCGGCGCAAAGATAAGAACATTCTTGCTAATAATCAACGTTTTTGCCACGTTTTTTGTTTTTTTAGCCAAAAAAATCCCTTTTGCCGTGATTGCTCATGCTGTTTTGGACTGGTGGTTTTCCCAAAAAAAATCGCGAGACCGAGGAATTTACCACAAATTCAACTCGGCCTCAATACTATTGCAAATAAAAAGAGTAAATGAAGTTATTCTAAATCAAATCAATAAGCCTAACAGAAAAGTAAATTTTCTCAAACTTCTTTCGTTTGTAACTAAATTATATAACCAATCATTAAACCTAAATCATAATTGAGTGTAGTGTATATTTCTCAACCTATGGATTGCTTCTTTTTGCCCCCTAAACAACGCTGTGGGCAAAGTACTGCATTAAGGTGCCGTGGTTTTAACGTTTTTTAATCTTTTTGACAGAGATTGTCTTAAAAGTCAATGGAGAGGCCCATCTGCAGGTTGAAGTTGAGCGGATGCTCGTTGCGCTGGGTGTTGAGCGGCATGGTGGTGATGTAGTGCGAGAGCTTGGGCTGAACATAGATGCCTATGTTGCGCGTGAAGTTATATTGCAGTCCTGCGGTGGCATGAACTGACCATTGCAGGCGCTTGATGGTGAGGCTCTCGTTGTTGAACTTTGCCGAAACAACCCTCTCGACCAGGCCTTCGCCGCCTATAAAGGTGCTCAACCCCTTGTAGCGCCAGAAGTTCCATTTAACGCCAAAAGGAATGCCCACGAGCTTGATGCTCTGGTTGAACTCGGGGGCTCCGTTGTCGGGAGTTACGCCGCTCGACATTGACGTGAAGTTTAGTCCCACGTTGGCATAGAGGTTGCCCACAATGCGCTTGCTCAAGGTCACGCCCACGGTGATGGGCATGTGGTGGTGGTATTCATAGTTGACAGGTGGTGCCACGCTGGGTGCCATGCCCGGAGCCACGGGCGCAAGCATCATGCCGGAATTGCTTGGAGCAGGTGGCGACAGCAATGCCGCCGCCGAGCCGTTGACGGTGCTGTTGCGGTCGCCAGAGATTAGCCCGTTGCCGTAGGCCGCCATTGCCATTGTGGGCTCTTCGTCGCGATTGTGAATGGCCATCTTTTCTCTTGCGGCGCGCCTGGCATTGGCATCATAGACGAGGTATTGCTGATAGGTACTGTCGGTATAGGTGTTCCAAGGCTGCATGGCGTCTTGGTTCATGGCGTTGTCATATTCGGCATACAGTTCTTCGAGGGCCTGCATGGTCTCTATGTCGTAGAAGTACTCGTCGGGGTTGAACTCGTTGGCTATAAGTTCTTCTTCCTCTTCTTCGGGATATAGCTGTAGTTGACTTTCATAGTCACGCACCTCTTCATAGTGTCTTGGCGAGTCCTTGGCGGGTGCGCCGCCCTTGGCCCTGATGACCTTGGGGGCAGGCTTGGCTTTAGCCGGCGATGGGGTGTTTTGTGCAATCAGCGTTGGCGATGTGGTGGTTGTGGCTTCCTCCACTGTTTCGCCACCGGGTTCCGTTGCCGGTTTCTCCACGGTGGCAGTGGGCGTTTGGGCTATTCTGTTAGGCTCTGGATTGTCATTGTCAATCAAGAAGAACCCCGTTGTCACAGCTATGGCAACGGCGGCAGCCGCGGCAATGCCTTTCCACATGCGTGGAGCGACAATGGCGCGCTTGGCAGGCACGGGAGCCTGCTCCTGCTCTGGCAGAGACTGGGCAATCGCCTGCCACATGCCCTCGGGAACGTCGCGTGTGGCTTGGTCGGCTTTTTGCTTTATAGCCTCAATCCAGTTGTTATTTATGTCGTTGCTCATAACGTGTTGTGTCGTATTCTTGTTCTTGATTCTTGATGCGTTGCTTAATCTTGCGTGCCAGCAGGGCTTTGGCTCTTGAAAGCTGTGACGACGATGTCTTCTCGCTGATGCCTAACTGCTGTGCAATTTCTTGATGAGAGAAACCATCTAAGCAGTAGAGGTTGAAAATCGTGCGATATCCGTCGGGAAGTTCGGCAATCATCTCCATGATGTCATTGATGCTTAGGCTTGCTACCTCTTGGGTGGTTTCTTCGTCAACATCGTCGGGCGGGTCGCTAAGGGTCTCGACGGGGACTGTAGTTGACTTGAGCCGCTTCTTGTGCCTTAGGAAATTAAGCGACTTGTTCACGGCAATGCGCGTCACCCAAGCTCTTAGTGAGCCGTCTCCTTCCCAGTGGAAACTGTGGATGGTGCCATAGATGGTGATGAAGGTGTCTTGCAGCACATCCTTGGCGTCATCGTCGTCTCCTACATATCGGAAGATCGTTGCCATCAACTGAGGAGAGAACATGTCAAAGAGCGCATGCTGAGCACTGGCAATGCCCTGCTTGCAACCTTGGCTAATATCTCGTTCGCTCATCATGATGTGGCAATTTCTAAACACATGAAGTGCAAAATTACTGCATCATTTCAGGAAAAAAAATTTTTTTCTCAAAAAAACGTCTTGGGCGACATTGCTGTGAGCGTTAGGGTGGGGCTCTCGGGCGCTTGCCGGGCAGTCAATAATCAATGAACTTTCTTATCCTAAACACTCAACTTGCTAAATTACTGCATCAAAATGGCAAAAAAATCACATTATAATTAAAAAATGGAGGCAAATAGGGTAGATACCTATTTGCCTCAGCTTTAACGGTAAAGCAAAAAAGAAAGCTGCTCTCCACCTCGTGGAAAACAGCTTCAAATCTTTTTAGCTTGTTGCAAATTATTTTGCTACGCTATCAGTCTTCTGAGCCTCAGCAGCTGGATCTACTGCAGGAGCAGCAGCGTCAGCCTTTGCTTCCTCAGCGGGAGCGGCCTCAGCCTTTGTAGAATCGGCAGCAGTGCTGTCAACTTGCTCTACAGCAGCAGTTGTATCAACGGCAGTAGTGTCAGTTGAAGCAGAACCCTCTTGAGTACCAGTGCAAGAGAACATAGATACGCTAGCGATAACAGCAACTAATAAAACTAACTTTTTCATTTCTTTAATTTTTAAAAATAATAAAACAATAAATAATTTTTCTTTCTGAATTTTGTGTGTTTCGAAAAACGGTGCAAATTTATATCAAAAAATTAATATGCAAATCTTTTTTTTCTTTTTTTTTAGTGCTTTTTTTTGCCAAATTTTATAATTTAACAAATATTCACCAACTTACAAATTATCACATACTTGTAAATCAGGCATTTGATTGAAGAAAAATAGTTGCAATCCCTATAATGTTAAATTGTGTTTAGAAATTAATAATCTATTTTTTTGCCCTAAAAAAACGATTTTTAGCGATATAGGAAGCGTTTTATGCTGCGCTTTGGAGTTTTCTCAAATTCGTTGACCATAATCTCGATTTGAGAAATGCGTTCGTAGGGTGCCACAAGCTTATTAAGCTCTGACTTAACCGTTTCCATGTGACCGGGCAACTGGTCGCGGGTAATGCCGTCGCGGTCCATTGAGTCATAATCGGGATAGACGAGGGCAACGAGCTTGCGGTCACGCTCCACTACAAGACTTTCGCTCACATAAAGCATGTTGTTGAGCTTGGCTTCTATTTCCTCAGGATAGATGTTCTGGCCATTGGCTCCTAAAAGCATGGTCTTGAGGCGACCGCGAATGAAGATTGTGCCGTCAGCACTCAGGGTGCCCATGTCGCCGGTGTGCAGCCAACCGTCCTCGTGCAGCACCTTGTCGGTTGCCTCGGTGTTGTGGAAGTATCCTTTCATCACGTTCTCTCCCTTGACGCAAATCTCCCCGGGAATGTTCTCGGGGTCATCGCTCAGAATCTTGCACTCCATGATGCCGGGCAACACTCGGCCTGCGCTGTGAAGCACAAACTCACGCCACGGGGTGTGGCTCACCAGTGGTGCACACTCGGTCATGCCATAGCCCACGGTGAAGGGGAACTTGATTTTATATAGGAATTCTTCTACCTCGGCATTGAAGGGAGCGCCGCCAACGATTACTTCCTCAAACTGTCCGCCAAATGCCTCGATTAGGCGCTCGCGAATGCGGTCATAAATTTTTCGGTCAAGATAGGGGACTGCCAGTGCCCAGCGCAGTTTGGTCTTGCTAATCATGGGCACTATCATCTTGCTGTAGATTTTCTCAAGCACCAGTGGCACGCATATTACCAGGTGAGGCTTGATTTCCTGCATGGCTTTGACAATCACCTTGGGGGCGGGAATGCGGCCAAGCAGGGTGATGTGTGAACCCACGGCAAGCGGGGTAAGCATGTCGAAGGCGCAGCCATAGGCATGAGCCAGGGGCAGGAACGACACGCAGCGGGTGCCGCGGCGGTGCAGTTGCGAGTTGATGCCATACACGATGTTGCCCGCCAGGTTGTTGCCGGTGAGCATCACGCCCTTGCTGAAGCCGGTAGTGCCGCTGGTGTAGTTTATCTCCATGAGCTTGTCGTTATCGCGCTCTATATAATTAATACAGGCGGCGTTGAAGCCTTTGGGATAGGCTTCGGCCATAAGGCTGTCGATTTTCTCGAGCACTTCTCCGGCGGTTTCTTCTTCTTTCTGGGCAAGGAGCTTGCCGCTGTCGAGTGAGAACGCGGCGCGGATGTGGCGCATGTTGTCAAAGTCAAACGACTCCCAGATGCTGTTGCTGGCAAAGAGTATCTCGGCCTCGCTGTGGTTGATGATGTGCTGGGCGTCGCGCGGATTGAATTCTTGAAGGATAGGGACTATTACGGCTCCGTAGGTAATGGTGCCTATAAACACGATTACCCAGCTTGGCGTGTTCTTGCCAATGAGGGCAACGCGGTCGCCTGGCTTGATGCCACACTCTTTATATATAATGTGTAAGCGGGCAATGCGCTCGGCAAACTCACCGTATGTCAGGGTTTGCTTGGTGTTATAGTCACTCAGGGCTGGTAGTTCCCAGTTGTTGCGGAAGCTCTCCTCAAAAATCTTGATTGTGTTTTCCTTCATCATAGCTCGTGAAGATTTTTATCTGCAATTATTTTAGGCTACAAAATTACCTAAAATTTCTAAATATGCAAAAAATGTTGCAATCGTCGTTGATTTTTGCTATTTTTGCACCTAATAAAAAGGTTGCTGGTTTAGTGAAATCGGTTTACTGCTCTTGGCATGTGCTTTTGGCTTGCCGGGAGTTACCATTAAGAAAAATGAACCTACCTTTGTCACGATTTTTTCACGACAACTTTACATTAAGATATAATATTATGAAGAAAAAAACACTCTCCATTATCAAGGACGACCCTTGGCTGGAGCCTTTTGAGGAGGCGATTGTGGGTCGCCACAACGATTTCCTGCGCAAGGAGGAGGAACTCACTGCCGGTGGCGGTGACCTCGTCGACTTTGCCAACGCTTATAACTATTACGGGCTGCACCACACCTCCCAGGGATGGGTGTTCCGCGAGTGGGCTCCTAATGCCACCCAGATTTTCTTGATTGGAGATTTTAACAACTGGACCGAGTGTGCGCCTTATCGATTAAAACGCCTCGATTGTGGCAACTGGGAAATAGCCTTGCCCGAGCGGGGCATGAAGCATGGCGATCTCTTCAAGCTCTCAATCCACTGGGAAGGTGGGCAGGGTGAGCGCATTCCTGCCTATGCCACACGTGTGGTCCAGGACGACAACACTAAGATTTTCTCGGCGCAGGTGTGGAACCCTGCCAAGAAATATGAGTTCAAGACCAAGAATTTCAAGCCTAATGTGAAGCCGTTGCTCATCTATGAGTGCCACATTGGCATGGCGCAGAACAAGGAGGCGGTGGGAACCTATGAGGAGTTCCGAACCAATGTGCTGCCGCGCATCCATGCCGACGGCTACAATGCCATCCAGATAATGGCTATTCAGGAGCATCCTTATTATGGCTCTTTTGGATATCACGTGTCGAGCTTCTACGCTGCTTCGAGCCGATTTGGCACTCCCGAGGAGCTCAAGCACCTCATCGATGATGCCCACTCGCTGGGGATTGCCGTGATTATGGACATCGTTCATTCTCATGCCGTGAAAAACGAGGTTGAGGGTCTGGGACGGTTCGACGGCAGCTACGACCTCTATTTCTATGGTGATGGCAAGCGCGAGCATCCGGCATGGGACTCGTTATGCTTCGACTATGGCAAGAATGAGGTTCTCAACTTCTTGTTGAGCAACTGCAAGTTCTGGCTTGAGGAATATAAGTTCGACGGTTTCCGTTTCGACGGCGTCACCTCTATGCTTTATTATAATCATGGGCTGGGGCAGGCTTTCGGCAGCTATGACGACTATTACAATGGCAATCAAGACACTAACGCCATTACCTATCTCACTCTTGCCAACAAGCTCATTCATCTCGTTAATCCCAAGGCAATAACCATTGCCGAGGAAATGAGTGGCATGCCGGGGCTGGCACGCAAGGTGAAGGACGGCGGCATTGGCTTTGACTATCGCATGGCTATGGGCATCCCCGACTATTGGATTAAGACCATCAAGGAACAAAAGGACGAGTACTGGAAGCCCACTTCCATTTTCTGGGAACTCACCAACCGACGCGCCGACGAGAAGACTATCTCCTATGCCGAGAGTCACGACCAGGCGCTTGTGGGCGACAAGACCATCATCTTCCGCCTTATCGACAAGGAAATGTACTGGCACATGATGACCGGCGACGACAACGGCGTGGTGAGCCGTGGCATGGCTCTGCACAAGCTCATCAGGCTCGTTACGGCTTCTACCATCAATGGCGGCTACCTCAACTTCATGGGCAACGAGTGGGGGCATCCCGAGTGGATCGACTTCCCCCGCGAGGGAAACGGGTGGAGCCACAAGTATGCCCGCCGCCAGTGGGACCTCGTCGACCGTGAGGACCTCAAGTATCAGTTCCTCAACAACTGGGACAACGACATGATTCACCTCATTGGCGGGGTGCACAACTTCCAGGCTTTGCCCATACGCAAGCTATGGGACAAGGACGATGACCAGGTGCTTGCCTACATGCGCGGCAATCTTGTCTTTGTCTTCAACTTCAATCCTGTGAAGTCGTTCAGCGACTATGGCTTCCTGGCTCCGGCTGGTGAGTATCATGGGGTGATCGACAGCGACAATGTGCGATATGGTGGATACGGCAATGTTGACGAAGGAGTGAAGCATTTCACTCAGCCCGACCCGTTATATGACAATGCGGGGCTCGGATGGCTCAAGCTCTACATTCCTGCACGCTCTGCTCTCATCCTCCGCCTCCAACCGTCAAAGGCAAAGCCCGCTAAGAAAACCGCGACAAAACAAAGAAAATCCAAATCATGATCGACTTGGTTTGATTTACCTTGCGACACGTGACTGACAACTTGAAACTGATAACTGACAACTGTATAACTTACAACTAAAATGAACATCGTTGTTTATTGCTCGGCCTGTTCCAATCTACCACAGGAGGTCATCGACATTGCCACAGCGTTGGGGCAATGGATAGGGCAGGGCGGACACACCCTCGTCTACGGTGGCGTTAACGCCGGCCTGATGCACGTCACGGCACAGGCTGCTGTCCATGCCGGTTGCAAGAATGTGGTGGGCATCGTGCCCGAGATTTTCCAGCATCGTGCCGACCCGCTATGCACCAAGCTCATTCTTGCCACCGACCTCAACCACCGCAAGGCTAAGCTTATTGCCGGTGGCGACGTGTTTGTGGTCTTGCCCGGTGGCTTGGGCACCATCGATGAGTGGGTGTCTACCCTCTCGCAGCTGGTGGTGGAGGGCAGCGACCGTCCCGTCGTTGTGGTGAACTATCACGGCATGTTCTCGGCTCAGGCTCAGCAACTGCATGCCACCGCTCAGTCGCTGTTTGCCCGCTCCAGTGGCATCGACCGTTCAATCCTCGTCGGCACCTCACAAGAATTAATCACTCAATTATCTAAATTCCTTTAACTCCATTTATTCCTTTATACTCTTTATTTTATGAAATCTAAAGTTTACACTCTCACAGGCGACAAAGGCACCACCTCACTGGTTGGCGGCCAACGTGTTGCTAAAGATGATATCCGTGTCGAGGCCTACGGCACTGTCGACGAACTCAATGCCCACATCGGTCAGGTGGTGCATGCCATCAAGGGCGAAGACCCCGATGTGGACAAGCTCCTCTTTATGGTCCAGAACAAGCTTTTCAACATCGGGGCTTATCTGGCTACCGAGCAGACCGATGCCGAGTCGCCAGTCTATGGACTTAAGGAAGACGACATCAAGGCCGTTGAGGCGATGATCGACCGCCTCGACGAGAACCTGCCTCCAATGCGGGGCTTTATCTTGCCTGGCGGATGCAGCGCCGCGGTGCTCTGCGACCTGTGCCGCACTGTTACACGTCGGGCCGAGCGGCGCGTGGTGACTCTCGCAGCACAAAAACCGCTCAACCCCATGGCACAGCGTTTCCTCAACCGTCTTAGCGACTTCTTCTTTATCCTCGCCCGCCACTGTAATGTCTCCCACAACATCCAGGAAGTCCTCTGGGATAAGAGTATCTAAGAGCAACTAAGAGCAACTAAGAGCAACTAAGAGTAGCTAAGGAAGCTTAGGTCGCTTAGGTATCTTAGGTATCTATTCCTAGCTATTCTTAGTTACTCCTAGCTATTCCTATCCTAATTTAAAACAAAAAACAATGAACAGCATTTTAACAACCCCTGGTGATTACAAGAATCTTCTTGCCTATCACAAGGCTAAGTGTGTTTTTGATGGGACAAACTATTTTACTCATCGTTTTTATAGAGCTGGCGACAGAACGATAGGACAGATGCAGCAGGCTGCTCGTTCGGGGAAGCAAAATATTATTGAAGGTAATGTAGATGGTGCAACATCCACTTATTCCAATATGCATCTCTTGAATATTGCCATGGGTAGCCTTGATGAGTTAAAGGAAGATTTTGAAGATTTTCTACGAGTCAATGGTCTGCAACGATGGGAGTTGAACAGTGATAAATGTATCCAGGCAAGAAATGTGTGTGCAAGGCACAATGAGCCTGAATATTATCTTAACGCTTTTGAAAAACGCTCTGCCGAGACTATTGCCAATATCATGATTGTGATAATAATGCAGTGTATTGCGCTTACCGGGCGCTTACTGGCAAGCCGAAAGAAACAATTCCTCGAAAATGGTGGAAAAAAAGAAGAGTTGTATAAGGCAAGAGTAGAGTATCGCAAAAGCCAACATTATTATACCTACGAAACACAACAGCAAGCTCATGAACCCGAAATCTCTTATGGAATCCAAGACGAACTCCCCTTCTAATCTAAAAGCAACAAAGAATAGCTAAGAGTAGCTAAGAGTAGCTAAGAGTGTCTAAGGTCGCTATTCCTAGCTATTCCTAGCTATTCCTAGTCACTCCTAGTTACTCCTACCCACTCCTATCACTCCTGTCCTGCAATCGTTTGCGCATTTTTTTTGGTGAAATGTGCATTTTTTTCATTCCCACACATTATTATAAAATATATTTTTGCGAGCTATTTAGCATAAGGAATAAAAACTTATTTTACCAAAACAATATTTACTTACAATAAAAAACGAAAAAAAATGAAAAAATCTTTACTTAAAAATTTCTCGAGAACTCTACTCCTTCTCGCATGCGCCTTCACGGCTAATTACGCCTGGGCAGATGCCGAGGCCTCGGCATCTGATGTTTATTCAGTTGCCGGAAATAACGTTGATATATTTGGTGCAGCATGGAATATTTCAGAAACAGCACCAACTATGACGCTTGAGAACGGGATTTATCAATGGACTTCAGGTGAGTTTGTTGTTACAAATAATTATGGTGTTCGCTATAAAGTTGTAAAAAATCATAGTTGGGAGAATAGTTGGGGTGGTAATTATGACGGTGACGACCATAATCAGGGATATGACATAAGCAGCTCTGGTCGTTACACTATGACATTCTTCTTTAACCCAACTACATCTGCTGTTTATGCTGAGCTGCACGACATTTTCACTGTTGCAGGAAGTAGTACTGAATTATTTGGAGCATCATGGGATCTTAATGTTATGGCCAATGACATGACTTATAATGGCAATGGTATTTGGACATGGACTAAAAAATGTGTTAAGCTGACTGCCGGCAACATTGAATTTAAAGCTGTAAAAGGACGTGATTTTAACTATGGCAAATGGCCAGCTGGCGACAATTATAATTTAAATATCCCAAGTGATGGTGTTTATAATGTAACTATTACTCTTAATCTTAATAATAATGAAGTTTCTGTAAATCTCGATAAGCTTTTGGCTAACGATGCTACCAACTTCCCAGATGAAGAATTCCTTTTTTATCTCTCAGGAAATTACCCAGAGATGACAGCAGACGGCTATTGGTCGCCAGAAGAATTGGCTTCGATGGTAACTTTGGCTTGTCCTAATTTTGGTATTAAATCTCTCAAAGGAATTGAGCATTTCACCGCATTGGCTAATTTGGATTGTTCAGGTAATAAGTTGACTTCACTTGATTTGACAAGTAATACTGCTCTTACAAGCCTAAATGCCAGCAATCAAACTGTAAGTTTTGAGAATGTGGTAACAAAACAAACACTCCCAAATGGAAAGAATATCTACTTTATTTGGTTGAATAATCAACATAATGGAAATGATCCTTGGTTCTGTGGTGTAATAGATGATTATGAAGGTGTAACATCTAACTTTGATTTGAGTCGTGTTACTTGGGGCGAAGGTTGTGAAGTATATCATGGCACATATGTTGAACCCTCTCAGACAAGTTTGCAGGCTCTCTCTGGTGATATAGAAGATTCTAATTGGATTGCTGGCGATATTTTGCTTGTTGATGCAGTAACTGATAATAATGGTTCGTTTGCATACAAATATGACACTGGTGCAGCAAATGTGAGTGGGGATAGTAAATCATTGGATGTTAATGTTACTTGGCAAGGTTCCAATACTATTACAGCAATCGACTCAGTAAATGTAAAAAGTGAACTTAAGGCTATCCGTTACTATAATATGATGGGTGTTGAGAGTGCTAATCCATTCCAGGGTGTGAACATCGTTGTTACCGAGTACACCGACGGCAGCCGCACTACCGCTAAGGTTGTTAAGTAATTAGAAAATACAAGTATAAGCACTAGCCCCCCTCTCAATCTCCCCCCTCAAGGGGGAGAGGCACTGAGGCCTACACAGGCTGGGAGGCTCCCATACACAACAGCCCCTTCTCATTCAACCGAGAAGGGGCTGTTGTATTATATTATTCATGATAATTTGTGGTCAATTCCCGGTAATTTGTGTTGAGAAAACATGCGCAGCCAGCCTCTCCCCTTGAGGGGGAGATTGAGAGGGCTGTGGGGGATTATTATTTTGTATTTTAATTTTAGAGCCGCAGGCTCAATAATTTTAAGCTCCGCCAGGAGCGCCCCTTCCTGCATCTAAGGATATAGTTTTTAATCGTCATTAATCGTTTGAGAAAAACCGAGAGGGGGCTGGTCCTTATTGGTAATTTGTGTGAAAAACTAAATGCCCGAGAGGCTGTCGCTGTGCAGTGCAAACGCCTCGGCGGCACCACAGCGGCTCTCAATGCCACGGAACTTCTCCATTGGCGTGTGCCATTCGTCATATAAAGGCTTCATGTTCTGGCTTACGTGGCAGAAACAAGCCTCATGTTTGCGCTCTGCCACTGCCTCTATGTTCACCCAGTGCGTTGGGTGGAACATCTGAGTCTGCTCGCCAGTCATCACCTCAAAGTAGTAGAGCTTGAAACGGCGGTCGAGACGGCGCCAGGCATCCAGCACCAGCGTGCCGCACACCGCATGGTCGCGATGAGCGTCAATGGGCCAGTGAGTGAGAACCACGTCAGGGTTCTCACGGTCAATCAGTTCGCGCATCTCGCGGTATCGGTCCAAGTTCACCTCGGTGTTGCCGTCAATCTGACTCATGAAGATGTGTCGCGCGCCGGTAACCTTGCATGCGTTCTGGCTTTCCACCACGCGTATCGCCGCCGCCTCGTCGTGGCTCTTGCCAGCTATGCCCGCCTCGCCACGTGTGAGGTAGACACACACCACCTCATGCCCTGCATCGGCAAGCAGGCACATCGTGCCACCGCATCCTGTCTCGGGGTCGTCAGGGTGAGCCCCAATCACCAATATCTTGCGGCGTTGCCTTGTGTTTTCACTGCCTGCAGCACGTCCTGCCACAGGAATTCCTAAAACGGTAGCTCCCAGGGCCGCCGTCCCAACAGTCTTTATCATCTCTCGCCGGTTCATGTCTTGTAAAGGAATTAAAAGGAGTAAAAGGGTAGTTTCAGATAGTTTTTGCAAAAATAATGAAAATACATGAATAAAAAAATAACAAAGAAATGTTTTTCACCCCCACCTATCCACTCCTATCCATTCATAGTTATTCCTATCCACTCATAGTCACTCTTAGCCACTCCTATCCCTCCCTCTGCAAACGATTTCACACTTTTTTCCACCTTATTATAATAAATCTTTAATATAAATAGTTTAAATATTAGTAACTTTACTCACAGAAAAAACTTATAAATCAAAATACATAAAACTTATGAAACTAATTTTCAATCTTGACTATCAAACTATCTTTGGCGAAGAGATTGTGCTGCACATCGATGACAGCAAGCTCGACTTCCTGGATGCAACCCACAAGATGACCACTATCGACGGTCGTCGATGGATTTGCGAGGTGTCTTATCCTGGGGTGAGCGGGCGCCACATTGATTACTACTACAGTGTGAACCGCGGCGACGAGGAAATGAGGCACGAGTGGCAAACGGTTCCCCATCGTCTCGTGTTCTCCTGTGCCAAGGCTAAGCGATACACCATCTATGACCACTGGCTCGACCTGCCCGAGGATAGCTACCTCTACAGCAGCGCCTTCACCGACTGCCTTGCCGAGCGGCCGCTGCGCAAACTTGCCAGCACAGGCTATGGCAAGACGGCGATAATCAACGTGCGTGCTCCACAGCTCGCCGGCAATCAGCACTTAGTGCTGTGTGGCGAGGGACCCGCCCTGGGCGACTGGAGCGCAAAGCGTGGCCTGGAGATGACCGAAATCACCCACAACCAGTGGACCATTAAGCTCAACACTTCAAAGTTGGCAGGCAACCGCATCGTCTTCAAGTTTGTTGCTGTCGACGACAAGGGCAACATCTGCTGGGAAGAGTGCGACAACCGCAGCATCGAGCTGCCCACTCTCGCTACTGGCGAGGTGGTGTGCTATGAGCTGCCACAGGCCACCTTCCCACTGCCGGCGTGGCGTGTAGCCGGTACGGTAATCCCCATCTTCTCGCTGCGCAGCAAGCAGAGCTGCGGCGTGGGCGACTTTGGCGACCTCAAGAAGATGATCGACTGGATGGAGCGCACAGGGCAGCGCGCCCTGCAGGTGCTACCCATCAACGACACCACTATCACCAAGACCTGGACCGACAGCTATCCTTACAACAGCATTTCTATCTATGCGCTGCACCCCATGTATGCCGACCTGCGCCAGCTCCCTGCCCTCAAGGATGTGGAGAAAATGAAGGAGTATCTGGCTCAGGGCAAGGAACTCAATGCCTTGCCACAGGTCGACTATGAGCGTGTCAATGAGCTTAAGCTCAACTACCTGCGCGACGTGTGGGAGCAGGATGGCGAGAAGATTGTCAAGGGCAACGACTACAAGAATTTCTATAATGCCAACAAGCGCTGGCTCGTGCCTTATGCCGCCTTCTGTGTCTTGCGCGACAAGTACGGCACTGCCAAGTTCAGCGAGTGGCCTAACCATCGACAGTTCACCCCCACCCTGAAAAAGAGCGTGGAAGACCCGTCTACCGACATGGGCAAACAGGCGGCTTTCTGGATGTTTGTACAGTTTGAGCTGAGCACGCAGATGAAGTCAGCCCACGATTACGCCCGCAGCAAGCACGTCATTCTCAAGGGCGACATTCCCATCGGCATCAGCCCCAACGGATGCGACGCTTGGGTAGAACCCAACTACTTCAACATGAACGGGCAGGCTGGAGCGCCACCCGATGCCTTCAGTGCCGACGGGCAAAACTGGGGCTTCCCCACCTACAACTGGGACGAAATGCTCAAGGACGGATGCAAGTGGTGGGTACAGCGCTTCCAGAACATGAGCGAGTATTTCGATGCTTATCGCATCGACCACGTGCTTGGATTCTTCCGCATCTGGGAAATTCCCATCAGTTCGGTTCAAGGCTTGCTGGGACAGTTCTCGCCAGCCCTTGGCATGACTCGCGAGGAAGTTGAGGGCTACGGACTGCATTGGCAAGAAGATTTCTTCCTTAACCCGTTCATCGCCGACTGGATTATCGACCGCGTCTTCGGACCTCACGCCCAGCGAGTGCGCGACACCTTCCTGCTGCACTCTCACGACGACATCTGGAAGATGCGTCCCGAGTTTGACACCCAGCGTAAGATTGAGGCAGCCTTTGCCGGCAAGACTGGCGATGACGACAAGTGGGTGCGTGATGGCTTGTTCTCTCTCATCAACAACGTGCTCTTCGTGCGCGACCGCAAGGACCCCAACAAGTTCCACCCACGCATCACAGCTCAGCTCTCGCTCATCTACGAAGCTCTGTGGGACAGCGACAAGGAGGCTTTCAACCGTCTTTACAACGATTATTACTATCGCCGCAACAACCGCTTCTGGTATCACGAGGCAATGAAGAAGCTGCCGCGCCTGGTGCAGGCAACACGCATGCTGGTGTGTGCCGAGGACCTTGGCATGGTGCCCGATTGCGTGCCCTGGGTGATGAACGAGCTTAAGATTCTGAGTCTCGAAATTCAGTCGATGCCTAAGGACAACAAGCTCAAGTTTGGAAACCTGCAAGCCAATCCTTACCGCTCGGTGAGCACCATCAGCACCCACGACATGAGCACCTTGCGCCAGTGGTGGGATGAAGATTGGCAACTCTCGCAGGAATATTACAACGAAGTGATGTGGAAGTCGGGACCTGCGCCTCATCCTCTACCTGGATGGCTCGCACGCGACATCGTGGCACAACACCTCTACAGCCCATCGATGCTGTGCTTGATAAGCCTGCAGGATTGGCTCTCGATTGATGAGCAGCTGCGCTTGCCCGATGCCGATGCCGAGCGCATCAATGTGCCTGCCAACCCACGCCACTACTGGCGTTACCGCATGCACATGACCATCGAGGACTTGATGGAGAACAGCGATTTCAACGCTAAGATTAAGCAACTCATTGCTCAAAGCAACCGATAGATTATTAAGAAGTTCTAGAATTTCTGGAGTATCTGGTTTTTCTGGAACTTCTATTTTAAAATATATAATCCTATATTCCACCCGCATTTATGAAAATAAAAATATTAACGACAATAGCGGCACTCCTGGCGATGCTGATGGCTGGGGCACAGGAAGTGCTCTCGCCCAATGCCAACGTGCAGCTGCGGTTCTCGCTCGACCAGAGCGGAAGACCCACCTATGAAATGCTCTACAAGGGCAAGGTGGTGATAAATCCCAGCCACTTGGGATTTGAGCTGGCTCCCGATAAGCATGCCAGCAAGGGCATGAACGAGACCAATCTGCTCGACGGTTTCACCATCACTAATAGCAAGATTACCTCTAATGACGACACGTGGACTCCCGTGTGGGGGCAGTATAAGACCATTCGCAACAACTATAACGAACTTGCCGTTGACCTATATCAGCCAAGTGCCAACCGCCGCATGACAATTCGCTTCCGTGTCTATGACGATGGCATGGGGTTTAGATATGAGTTCCCGTTGCAGAAGGACCTTAACTATTTCATCATCAAGGAGGAAAAGAGCGAGTTTGCCATGACCGGCAACCACAAGGCATGGTGGATAGCAGGCGACTACGACACCCAGGAATATCCCGTGCAGGTGACACGGCTGAGCGATATTCGTGGTCGCATTACCGCTTGTGCACGCTGGGACAACCCCAAGGGAGTGGGCATTCGCCGCACCGACTACAACGAGGACCGCATGCGCGATGCCGTGGTGTGGGACAACGCTTCACAAACCGTTTTCTCTCCAACCGGCGTGCAGACTTCTCTCCAGCTCAAGACCGACGACGGTATCTATCTCAATCTGCACGAGGCGGCACTGGTCAACTATGGTGCCATGCACCTGAATCTTGACGACAAGAACATGGTGTTTACTTCCTGGATTACTCCCGATGCCACTGGATACAAGGGATGTATGCAGACTCCCTGCAACACTCCCTGGCGCACCGTCATGGTGAGCGACGATGCTCGCGACATGCTCGCTTCAAGCCTCATTCTCAACCTCAACGAGCCTTGCAAGATTGACGACACCAGCTGGATTCACCCAACCAAGTACTGTGGCGTGTGGTGGGAAATGATTGTGGGACATGGAGCTTGGAACTACACCGATGAGTTCCCAAGCGTGAAACTCGGACTGACCGATTACTCTAAAGCCAAGCCTAACGGACGTCACCGTGCCAATACCCAGGAAGTGAAGCGTTACATCGACTTTGCCGCCAATAACGGGCTCGACGAGGTGCTCGTCGAGGGTTGGAACATCGGTTGGGAAGACTGGGCCAACATGTGGAAGGCCGATGTCTTTGACTTCGTTACTCCATATCCCGATTTTGACATTAAATATCTCAACGACTATGCCCACAGCAAGGGCGTGAAACTGATGATGCACCACGAGACGAGCTCAAGCGTTGTCAACTATGAACGTCATTTGGAGAAGGCCTATCAGCTCATGAACGACTACGGATATGATGCCGTGAAAAGCGGATACGTGGGCGATATTATACCACGTGGAGACTTCCACTACAGCCAGTCGATGAACAACCACTATCTCTATGTGCTTCAGGAGGCGGCTAAGCATCACATTATGGTCAACGCTCACGAGGCTACTCGACCAACCGGGCTGTGCCGCACTTGGCCCAATCTTGTTGGCAATGAGAGTGCCCGTGGCACTGAATATGAGGCATTCTACGGCAGCAATCCTAACCACACCGTGATTCTACCTTTCACCCGATTCCAGGGTGGTCCCATGGACTATACTCCAGGAGTGCTTGAGACTCGTCTTGAAAACTGGAGTGAGAACCACCACATTGTCCACACCACGCTTGTTGGACAGTTGGCTCTCTATGTGGTTATGTGCAGCCCGTTGCAAATGGCAGCCGACTTGCCTCAAAACTATGAAAAGTATATGGATGCCTTCCAGTTCATTCGTGACGTGGCTCTCGACTGGGACGACAGCCGGTATATCGATGCCGAGCCGGGCGAGTACATCACTGTGGCACGCAAGGCCAAGGGTACCGATAACTGGTTCATTGGCGGCAAGTGCAACGAGAAGGGGCACAAGGTTGATGTCAAGCTCGACTTCCTCGACAAGGGTCGCAAGTATGAGTGTGTCGTCTATGCCGACGCTCGTGAGGCACACTACGAGAATAATCCTGCTGCCTACACCATCACCAAGAAAACCGTGAAGCAGGGCGATGTGCTCAAGATGACCGAGGCTCCTGGCGGTGGTTTCGCTATCATGATAAAGGCGATTTAAACCCAAATTATATTTTCTCGATTACTCGATTACTCGACAGCTCGATAGCTCGATTACTCGACAGCTCGAAATTTAGGAAAGAAAAATCATGAAAAAAATACTTTTAACAGCAACAATTGCTTTGACTATGGCAACAGCAGCCGCTCGCGACTATAACTTTAACGAAATGACCTATTCACCCAAGGCTACTACCTTCTTCCTGAACACCAACGACGACGCTCAGGCTGTTACAGTGCGCATCTACGATGCTGGAAAAGACGGGAACATGCTCAAGAAGATTAACCTCAAGCGCGTCAAGGGTAGCGTGGATGAATGGACTGGCAAGGTGAAAGGCGACCTCAAGGGTAAGTTCTACACCTTCGACGTGAAATATAATGGCGTCTTTATGGGTGAGAACCCTGGCATCTTTGCCCGTGCGGTGGGTGTGAACGGCAAGCGTGGTGCCATCATCGACCTCGCCGAGACCAACCCCGACGGGTGGAACACCGATGCAAGGCCACATTTAGCTCTCAAGGATCACGTTATCTACGAAATGCATCACCGCGACTTCTCGATAGCTCGCAACATCAATCTTGATCCCAAAATTACCGTTAAGCGGGTTAGCTCTGAATACCCGGGCAAGTTCATGGCTCTCACCGAGCCCTGGGCAATTGGTCACTTGACCGACCTGGGTGTGAATGCGGTGCATGTGTTGCCATCTTACGACTATGCCTCAATCGACGAGACTCGTCTCGAACAGAATCGTTACAACTGGGGCTATGACCCACTCAACTACAATGTGCCGGAGGGCGGTTACTCGACCAACCCCTACGACCCGGCAACACGCAACCGCGAGTTCAAGCTCATGGTGCAGGCGCTGCACCGTGCGGGTATTCGCGTGATTCTTGATGTGGTGTATAACCACACCTATAGCATCGACGATGGTAATTTCCAGAAGACATGTCCAGGCACTTTCTACCGCAAGAACGCCGATGGCTCGTGGAGCAATGGCAGCGGCTGTGGCAACGAGACTGCCAGCGACCGGGAAATCATGCGTCAGTTCATGCTGGCAAGCGTGAAATACTGGATTGATGAGTATCACATCGACGGCTTCCGCTTCGACTTGATGGGCGTGCACGACATCGAGACTATGAACAAGATAGCCGACATGGTACACAGCATCGACCCCTCTATGCTCGTCTATGGCGAGGGGTGGAGTGCTGGCTCTTGTGCTTATCCTGCCGACAAGCTGGCAATGAAGGCCAATGTAAAGCAGATGCCGGGCATCGCTGCCTTTAGCGACGACATTCGTGACGCTCTGCGAGGGCCATGGGACGGCGACGACAAGGCTGCCTTCCTGGGCGGTTTGCCGGGCTTTGAGGAAAGTCTCAAGTTTGGCATCGTGGGGGCCATTCAGCATCCTCAGGTCAACTATTCTAAGGTTAACTACAGCAAGGAACCTTTTGCCCTCGAGCCTACTCAAATGATTTCTTATGTGAGCTGTCACGACGACATGTGCCTTGTCGACCGTCTGCGGGCAAGTGTGCCAGACGTCAAGGGTAATGACAAAGAGCTTATAAAGCTCGACCTGCTGGCTCAAACTGCCGTCTTCACCTCGCAGGGCATTCCTTTCATGCTCAGCGGTGAGGAACTGCTGCGCGACAAGAAGGGTGTCCACAACAGCTTCGAGAGCCCCGACAGCATTAACCGCCTTGACTGGAACGGACGCATCAAGCATCCCGAGGTGTTCAACTACTACAAGGACCTCATTGCACTGCGCAAGCATCACGAGGGGTTCCGCTTGGGTAGCGCCGACCTTGTGCGCGAGCACTTGGAGTTTCTCAAGGGGGGTGATTGTCTCGTGGTTTATCGCCTCAAGAACTTGAAGCAGGTGGGCGACAGTTGGAACAACATTATCGTGATACTCAATGCCAACAACGAGAAGAAGACTGTGAAACTGCCCAAGTCGCGTTACACCATAGTGGGCGACGGCGGTGTCATCGACGAGAATGGCTTCTATACCCTCACCACCGACGAAATCATTGTCCCATCTCGCTCGGCAATCATTATGCACGATTAAAAAAAATTCGATTATTCGACTGCTCGACTGCTCGATTGCTCGATAACTCGATAATTCTATAAAAAATAACTATATGAAAAAGATATTGTTAATAGCTTTGACCGCTTTGTGGGTGGCTGGTGCTTGGGCAATTCCCAAGGCTCCGATTTTCAAGGTCAACCGCATTGAGCCCACCAACTGGTTTGTTGGCATGAAGGATCCATCGCTACAGCTTATGGTATATGGTGCTGGAATTCGTGACGCACAAGTTTCTACCGATTATGCCGGGGTGAAAATCGACTCGGTGGTGCGGCTTGATAGTCCCAACTATCTGCTCGTGTACCTCAACACCGCCGGTGCTAAGCCTGGTACAATGGAGCTCAAGTTCACTAAGGATAAACTCACAATGATAGTGGACTATGAGCTTAAGGTACGAGAAATGAGTGGTGACCGTCGCATGGGATTTACTAATGCCGACGTGCTCTACATGCTCATGCCCGACCGTTTTGCCAACGGCAATCCTGCCAACGACCGTGTTCCGGGAATGCGAAGCCAGGTGTGCGACCGCAGTAAGCCAAGCTACCGTCATGGTGGCGACCTGGAGGGCATTCGTCAGCACTTAGATTACCTCACCGACCTGGGTGTGACAGCCTTGTGGTTCACTCCGGTGCTTGAAAATGACTCTCCCGAGAGTCCTTGGAACGACACCTATCATGGCTATGCTACTACCAACTACTATCGTGTTGACCCACGCTTTGGCACTAACGAAGACTATCGCCGTCTCGTTGACGAGGCTCACAGCAAGGGTCTTAAGGTGGTGATGGACATGATTTTCAACCACTGCGGCTTTGAGCACCCCTGGGTGGCCGACATGCCCAGCCGTGACTGGTTCAACTCTCACGAGTGGCTCAAGGAGTCGAAGGGAACAAGCGACTCGCGTGGCACCAGATTCATGCAGACGAGCTACAAGCTGGCTCCAGTCTTGGACCCCTACGCCAGCGACTTTGACAAGAAGCAGACGGTTGAAGGCTGGTTCGTGTCGACTATGCCCGACCTAAACCAGAATAATCCTCACGTTATGAACTACCTTATCCAGAACAGCATTTGGTGGATTGAGACGGTGGGCATCGACGGCATTCGCATGGACACCTATCCATACGCTTTCGCCGGACCCATGGCGCGCTGGATGAAGACTATCGACAACGAGTATCCCAACTTCAATGTAGTGGGGGAGACCTGGTTTGAGCAACCGCCTTACACTGCTGCCTGGCAGCGCGACAGCAAGATTGCTAAGGAAAATAGTTATCTGAAGACCGTGATGGACTTCTCGTTCTATGCCTGCATGGATTCGGCTCGCATTGAGACTACCGACGGCCAGTGGCGAGGCTTCAATCGCGTTTACAACAGCCTGGTTTTCGATTACCTTTATCCCAACCCAAGTAGCGTGATGGCGTTCATCGAGAACCACGACACCGACCGCTATCTCAAGGACGGCAAGGATGACCTCACCTTAAAGCAGGCTCTTGCGCTGCTTCTCACCGTGAACCGCATTCCGCAGCTCTATTACGGCACCGAGGTGTTGATGAACGGTACTAAGCGCATTACCGATGGCAACGTGCGCAAGGACTTCCCTGGCGGCTTCCCAGGTGACACTCACAACGCTTTCACTGCCCAAGGTCGCACTAAAGAGGAGAACGACATGTTCAACTGGCTGCGTGCCTTGCTGCACTGGCGCAAGGGTGCTGGCAATGACGTGATTACCAAGGGTAAGCAGACTCAGTTCCTGCCTCACAATGGCATCTATGTGGTGGCTCGTCGTTACAACGGCAAGACCGTCATGACCATTGTGAACGGCACTAATGCCAATGCCACCATGCCCGTGAAGCGCTACGCCGAGATCATTGGCAGCGCAATCACAGCCCGCGACATCCCCACCAGCTCTCACATCAGCCTCGTGAGCGACATCACACTCACCCCACGACAAACGCTAATCCTTGAATTTTAAATACTAAAACTTCTGAATACTAAAACTTGCATTTACACAAAACTGGGCGGCCACCCTAATCGTGACCGCCCAGTCTTATAAAAATTTTGACCTATATGCCAATATTTTCCTGAAAATAGTGTAAATAATTTGGTGGAAACAAAAATTATTACGGAATTATCGTAACGGATTTTGCGTAATGGGATAATGGTATGAAAGCAGAACATTAAGCAGCATCTTCATTATATTTTCCTTGATGATAGTTTTCATTTAGGATATATTGTTTAGCTCTATATCATCCCCGAATTGGTGGCGAGGGTGAGGGCTTCGGTGATGGAGCGGGTGCCTAAGCGTTCAAACATCACTCGCTTGTAGGTTTTCACCGTGTCAATCGAGCGGTTCATCGTGTCGGCAATCTGCGCCACGGTGAGGCCTTGAGCCGAGAGGATCAGCACCTGCCGCTCCTGCGGCCGCAGCTTAACAGTTTCCTTGGTTATCCAGCGGTGGTAATCAAGCGAATACTCCCAGTAGGATGGCGCACCTTTCTTGCGTAGCTCGATGTGCCCGGGCTCGCTGTGTGACGAGAGCGACACCACGCACATCGAGAGCCACAGTCGGCCGTCGTCGGCAAGGGCAAATGGGGTCATCTTATGGTTGATGAGAAACCGTTTCTCGCCATCCTCGATGTGGAAATCATAGCTTATGAAGTAGCCATTGCGTTCCTCCACAGGGATGCTGTTGAACTTCTTAAATCCAGCCGTGTTGATTTCAAGCAGCATGGCTTGCTCGGCTTCGGGCACATGCTCAATGTAGAACTGATAGCCCATCTTCTTCATTTGCTCGGCAGTGTGACCACCCAGGAAAAGCGGATTACTTGCCACATGCAGGAACTCGCGCTTGAAATAGTCTATCACATATATGCTCTGGTAGGTAGCATTGGCCATCGCGTCAACGGCACGCTTGAGCATCTCGATGTGGGCATAACGGTCACCACTGAGCTCACTCACGCTATTCTCCTCAAAAAAGAAATCCTCAACTCTTGCCATAATAGGTGTTTAGGTTTTGTTTAACTAATTTCTGCAACCATTGGTTGCCGAAATATTTTTTTCTACCACAAAGGTACTATAATTATTTTGGTTGTTAAAGTCTTTCACACCCTAAAGTGTGAAAATACTTGTTGTTTGCTTTTGGTCTGCAACATTTCACCCTTTAGTGTGCGTCTAATTCAAAAAGGCCTATCTAAATTTGCTTGTAGAATAATTTACCCCCAACGACTATGGAAAAGACATTACCAAGGTTAATGAATAATAAAACGTTTAAAAACAAGCGCAAGTAGTAGAATTATGCTTACCTTTGCGAAAACATACACCTTTTTCGATGAGATAATTCTTGTATATAATACATGCGACTATGTCTTTCATGAGTTGCGCATGTTTACATGCCACATGTAAAGAAAAAGATTG
>CAMJZF010000020.1 GCA_946410125.1 uncultured Prevotellaceae bacterium
AATCCCGACTATTTCATTGCTCTGCACAGCAATGCTACAGGTGGTGGAGATGGCAAGACCGTCAATTACCTGTTATATATGTATCGTGGTGAGACTGGTAATGACTATGCCAAGGGCAGTATCGACCGCGCCAAGGTAGCATTCCCTTATATGTATGACAATCCATTGACAGTGTGGACCGTTAAGGAGACCGACCGCTACATTGCCGGTGACCTGTCGTGGATGGGAGGAACACCTCCTGGCACTCCCAATGTGCTGGGCTACACTGGCTGGCTTGCAGTGCTTAAGCACCGCGTGCCGAGTTTCCTCGTTGAGGGTTCGTTCCATAGCTATCAGCCCGAGCGTCAACGCCTCATGAATCGCGATTACTGTCGCATGGAGGGTATTCGCCACTTTCGCGGCATCAATGCGTGGTTTGGAGGCAGGCCCGAGAAGCACGGCTACATTGCCGGCACCATCAAGAGTGCTACTGAAGTAGCCGACAATCCTCGTTTCAAATATAAGGAAGACACCGATGACCAGTGGCTTCCGCTCAATGGCGCGGTAGTGTATCTATATGATTCTCGTGGTGTTAAGATACGTCACTATCAGGTCGACAACGAGTGGAATGGCTTTTTTGGCTTTTTCTACCTCAAGCCAGGAACCTACACGTTGGCTTATGAAAAGCCTGGTTATGAGCAAGTGCGCGAGACGGTGAAAGTAGAAGCCGACAAAACAACTTATTGCAAGCCTCGTCTGACCAAGCTTTCAGGAGATTGAAAGGTTTTCAATATAATGGTAAAAAAAAAGCCCGCGGTAACTCCACAGCGGGCACTTTTTAATTATTCCAACGTGTTGTTATTTCTTCTTGCCGGTTTTCTTGGTCGAAGATTTCTTAGAAGTGTTCTTGGTTGAAGATTTGGTGCCGGTGGGTGTAGTGGCAGGCTTAGGAAGATAAGCTGCAAACTGTTGCTTCACCTGTGGAATCTTCTTTTGGAGATTAGCGATGCGAGAAGCGTCACTTGGGTGAGTGCTTAAGATCTCAAGCTTGTTGTTGCCGCTGTTGGCACTCATCTTCTGCCAGAAGGTGAGAGCGCAGTCGGGGTTGTAACCAGCCATTGTCATGAGCACGAGTCCCATGTCGTCGGCTTCGGTCTCATGCTTGCGAGAGAAAGGAAGCATCACGCCATAGTTTGCACCAAGTCCAAACACTTGAGCGGCTATGCTTTGAGTTTGCTGGCTCTGTCCTTTAATGATGGAGCCAAGAATGGCGCCTCCGTATTCGAGAGCCTTCTGCTGGCTCATGCGCTCGTTGCTGTGCTTTGCAACCGCGTGAGCTACCTCATGCCCGAGCACTACTGCGAGTTCATCGTCGCTTGAAACAAGGTTCATGATTCCCTCATACACAACAATCTTGCCACCAGGCATGCAGAATGCGTTGATTTGTGCATCTCTTACCAGATTGAATTCCCAGGCGAAATTTTTCACCTGATCGCTCAAGCCGTTAGCGTTAAGATAAGCCTCGGTGGCAGCGGCAATCTTGCGACCAACGCGTGTCACTTGCTCACTTTGAACAGCTTGTGTGGAAATTGGTGCCTTGCTGATGAACTCTTTGTAAGAAGCGAGACTGGCTTGCAGCACTTCGCTGTCGGAAACCAGATTCAATTGATTGCGTCCCGAAATGGGCACTTTGTTGCAACTGCTGAGCATGGTAGCAACAACGGTTAAAAGTAATAAAATCTTTTTCATAATTATCAGTTATTAGTTATCAGTTGTTAGTTTATTAATGAGTGATGACTCGCTTGGTGGGAGGCAGTGTGGCGTTGCGCTCATCAACAGCCTCACCAACAGCTGTGGCAAGTTTCATGAATGCTACTCCCGAAACTGTGTTCTCGAGGATTACAGGCACGCCGTCGTCACCGCCCTTGCAGATTGTCGCCACAAGAGGAATTTGCCCTAATAGCTTAACATTGAGTGCTTCGGCGAGGTTCTTGCCTCCATCACGACCAAAGATGTAGTATTTCTCGTCGGGATGAGCAGCTGGTGTAAACCACGACATGTTCTCGACGATGCCAAGCACTGGAACGTTGACGTGTTCGCCCAGGAACATGGAAATGCCCTTGCGCGCGTCGGTCAGAGCCACTTCTTGAGGTGTGGTAACAACAATGGCTCCAGTGATGGCGAGAGTCTGAACCAGAGTAAGATGGATGTCGCTGGTGCCAGGTGGCATGTCAATGATGAAGTAGTCGAGCTCGCCCCAGTTGGCTTCGGTGATGAGCTGCTTGAGAGCGTTGCTTGCCATTGCGCCACGCCACAGCACAGCCTGGTCCTTGCTGACAACAAATCCGATAGACAGAATCTTTACTCCATATTTCTCGGCAGGAACAATATACTTTTTACCGTCAATCTCTTCCATGTAGAGTTGTTCGTCCTCAATGCCAAACATTTTAGGAACCGAAGGTCCAAAGATGTCGGCATCGAGCAGCCCCACGCGATAACCTTGTTGGGCAAGTGCCACTGCAAGGTTGCACGCAACAGTCGACTTGCCTACACCTCCCTTTCCGCTCGATACCCCAATGATGTTTTTCACACCAGGCAGAGGCTCGTTGGGTTTTGGCTGGCTTTCCATGTCGGGAGTCTTGATGCTGATATTGCCTTGAATCTCAACCTCGGGACTAATGTAGGTGTTGATAGCCACTTCGCTGGCTTTAACTATCGACTTGATAAATGGGTCGGTCTTTTTGGGAAAAATCAGTGAAAAAGACACGCGGTTGCCGTCAATGCGTATGTCATCCTCGACCATTCCCATGGTGACGATGTCCTTGCCGGTGCCAGGATAGCGCACTGTGCGCAGTGCATCAAGTATTAATGAAGGATAAAGTTCAGTCATAGTAATTTGTTGTTTTAGATTGTTTTGTTATTGTTTTTGATTGTCAAATATTTGTGGCATTTGAATCTCGCCGCGGCCATAGCTGCGGTAGGTGTCGCGTTCAATGTCGATATCGGGTTCTTGGAGTTGCCCTTCGTGAGGCAGTTTGAAAGCGATATACTTTATTGTAAGTCCCCGTTGCAGCCATTGTTGCTCATAGTGAGTCTTGATTTCCAAAATGTCGTCGGCAAGCCCGCTGGCATATAAGTCAGGGGTGTCGACTTCGGTCTTTAGAGAGTTGAGCTTGGTGAGCTCGCGGGTGTAGGTGTAGAGGAATGGACTGTCGGTCTTGAGGTGTATGAGGCCATTAGAAACAAGAATCTTGCGGTAATTGTTGAGGAATCGCGTGCCGGTAAGGCGCTTGTTGGCGTTTTTCATCTGTGGGTCGGGGAAAGTAATCCATATCTCTGCAACTTCGTTAGGCTCAAAGAAATGGTCGATGAGCTCGATGCTTGTGCGCAGAAAAGCCACGTTGTTGATGCCTTCTTGCTCCACCACTCGTGCGCCGGTCCACATTCTTGCCCCCTTGATGTCAACGCCTATATAGTTCTTGTCGGGGAACTTCTTGCCCAGCCCGACGGCATATTCTCCTTTTCCACATCCCAATTCCAACACAATGGGATTGTTGTTGTGGAAATACATTTCGTTCCACTTCCCCTTCATGGGGAATGCTTCTTCTTGAAGCTTTGCAAACGGGTATTGGAAGACGCATGAAAACGTCTCCATGTCGGCAAATTTCTTGAGTTTGTTCTTTCCCATACTGTTAATGAGACAATAGCCTGCCTCAAATGAGGTTTACTGGCGTACCAGCTTGAAGTTGTGCTGCTTGCCGTTGGCAAGGATTACATTAACGATGTAGAACTTGCCGTTAAAGTTGACGGTATTGAGTTCTGCCCGCTCGCTTGCCGGGGTTGTCATGCTTAGCAATACTCCATTGATGTCGAATATCGATACTTTAGCGATTGTCGAAGATGCAGTCACGTGAAGCAAGGAGCCGGCAAAGTAAGCCTTAACCTGAGAGACGTCATCGGCAAGGTTTTCGTCAATACCGGTGGGGTCGTATGCTACTGCAAATTCTTTCCACTGCTCAGCAGCTTGATAGTCTTCGACCACCTCAGGGAAAGTATATAATGGAATTTGATGTTGGTTAACACCTGCCCATACTTCTTCACCCAATTCGGGAACGGTAGTAGGGGCTGCTCTAACAAGATCGAGGTCGGTTTGTCCGGCCATTGCCTTGGTGCCAATGTATTGCACGTTGGAAGGGACAGCAAACTCCTTTATTTGGTCCATGTTGTAAAAAGCGTAGTCACCAATGGAAGTTACATATTCTTTCACTATAGTGTAGGATTCTTCGGTGTTGCCCAAGAGCGAAACTTCATCACTTTTAAAACTGGGGCGGGGCACCTCAATGGAATTGTTGCCAGCGAGCAGATAGTTGCTTATATAGGTGAGTGCATCTGGAAGATTAATGCCTGTCATCTTAAGGTTATAGTAGAAGGCTCCATCGCCCAGCGAAACCAGCGATTTTGGTAGTTTGACATCAATTAATGGAGTGTTGGCAAATGCCCACATGCCAATGGTGGTGAGATTGTTGCAGTTGTCAAACTCAATGCTTTCGAGCCCCGATGAGGCAAATGCCGCTTCGGCAATGGTAGTAAGTTTGTTATTGTTGTCAAATTTCAGGGCTTTTAATTCTTTACAACCACTGAATGCTCCTGGTCCAATGGTGGTGACATTCTCGCTTAATCTAACGGTTGATAGTGCAGGGCAGTCCTGAAACGCATCTTTTGCCACGATGAATGGTGCTGTGGTTTTGATGCTGACGTTCTCCAGCCGGTTGCAGCGCGAGAAGGCCCCTTCGCCCATTACTTTCAAATCTGCTGGAATTGTAACTGAACTCAATTTATTGCATGAGCTGAAAGCATAAGCCCCAATCTCCTCAAGGCTTTCGGGAAAATCGATTTCCTCCAGTTGCTCGCAACCTGCAAAAGCTGCTTTGTCAATCTTCTTGATGTTGTCAGGCAGTGTAATGCTGCGCAATTTCTTGCCCATTAGAGCAGTATTGGGAATTACGTTTTCTTCGTAGGAGGCTGTTGACAGGAAAACCGGCGACTGCGAATTGCTGTAGGCAACGATTCGCGCATCGCGCAGGTCAAGCTGTACGAGATTATTCAGTTTATCGCTAATAAACTTGAAGTCACGTGCGTCGATGGTTCCACTTATGCTAAGTTGGGTTATTGACGTGTCATCAACGAGACTGGCAAGGGTGCCAGGAGTATTGACTTCCACTGCCCACAGGCTCAAAGCTGCGGCGCAAGAGACTAAAACGGTAAGAAATCTGTTCATTATCTTGTAATTATAATTATCAACTTGCAAAAGTAATAATAAAAGTTCAAAATTGAAAATAATAAGAAAAGATTTAAATATCAATAGCAATTAAGACAATGAATACAGTGATTAATTCACGATAATGTGCACGCCAAAGTATTGGAAACCTATAGAAGAATCCATATTGTTTTCTTATCGAAAAAAGGCGTTTATTGTTGAGAAACTATTTTACCAAAACTTTCTTGCCGCCAACGATGTAGATGCCTGGCGGCAGGCCTTGGGTGGCAGTTGCTGGATTAGCGCCAGTGCGTAGCAGTTGCCCTTGGGTGTTGTAGACGTCAACAGGTCGATTGCTATCGTCAACAGTGATGTTGTCGATAGCCGAAATGCCTATAAGATTGATGTCGCGAGGCTTGAGAGAGTAGGAGTTTTCCTCATAGTCGACAAAAGTGATGGCGTTGAACGATATTTTATCGTTGGTGCTTATATTGGCAGTACTGGTTATTTCAAAAGTTAGAATGGGTCCATCATACTGGTCGATGTCATCACCAGCCGGAGAGTAGCAATAAAGCATGTAGTGGTTGGTGCCTGCTTGCTTGAGATACAGTTCGTGCCCGAAGCATCGGTCGGTGAGTTTTGCATTGTTGATGGTGATATTGGCTGGAGTGGTGATGTCGAACTGGAATGCTGTGTAGTTGCGTGAGTTCTCAAGAGTGATTGTGAGGATGGCATTCTTAGGAGAAACTGTCTCGCCATTGCCCTCCATGGTGTCGTCGGCGTGATGCAGCCCAGGTTGGCTTGGTGGCTCGTTACCGTTGATTATGTTGTATATCGACACTATGTCGGCGACATTTATAATACCGTCACCGTTGACATCGGTAAGACCGGTGTTGATACCTTGGGTGATGCCATCAATCAGGTAGTTGCGCTCGGCAGTTGCATCAATGGTGTTGACAAAGCCGTCGCTGTTGATGTCGCCACGCAGTTGGGCGATGTTGACGAGGAAGTTCATCCATTGGTCGGCAGCCTTGTAGTCATTGATAACGTCTTTGTTGACAAGAAGTTTCACCTTGCTTTGGTTGATGCCAGCCCATACGTCCTCGCCAAGCTCGGGAACCTCAAGCGGCTCGCTGGTGATTTGGTTGAGTCCGGTCATTCCTGCCATGGCTTGAGTTCCAATGTAATAGACCTGGAATGGCAATTTAAGCGAGGTGTGCTGTGACTGGTTATACAGAGCATAGTCGCCAATGTTGCCCATGTGCTGTGTCATGAAAGTCGCGTCAACGATATTGTCGCATCCGGCAAGCATGTAATCGGGGAGATAAGTGAGGGTCTTGGGAAACTCTATTGTTTTGAGCGATTTGTTGTAGAAGAGGGTGCCTTCGTCGAGGCTTTTAACGTGGGTGGGCAAGCTGAATTTTGACAGCTTGGTTCTGGCAAGCGCCCAAGCGCCCAAGTGCTTGAGGCGTGGCATTGCGTCAAGGTTTATTTTCTCTAAAGCCGAGGCATAGAACGCTTTGTCGCCAATGCTCTCAATCATGGAACCGGGATTGATAGAGATGGTTTTGAGTGCGGTGCATCCATTAAAGGCTCCGTTGCCAACCGAAGTGACATTGGCACCTATTTTCACGGAGAAGAGTTTGCCACAATCGGCAAAGGCTTCGTCTCCAATTTCAATGGGTACTTCGGGGTTTATTATAATGTATTCCAGTTCACTGCAATGAGCAAAAGCCTTAGCCCCCAAATTCTTGATATTGCCTGCGATAGTCATGTATTTTAGGGCAATGCAAGAGTTAAACGCGTTGTCACCAATCACTTGAAGGGAAGCAGGCAAGTTGATGCTTGTGAGGCTGGAACATCCGGCAAAAGCACCGAAACCAATGGCTGTGAGATTTTCGGGCAGTCTTACCTTCGACAGCTTGACAAGTCCCGCGAGCGCACAGTAAGGAATGGTGTTTTCGGCAAAGTGCTGTTCGCCCCCCAAGAGATTGTCGCTTTGCTTGCCTTGATAGGACTTGATGGCAACGTTAGTCAGGACGAGAGTCTTGAGCTCGGTAAGCTCATCGGCAATAAATTTAAAGTCGCGGGCGTCAATCGAGCCGTTGATTTCCAAAGAGGTTATGCCATGATTGGTGACCACATTGGCAAGACGGCCTGCGGTAGCTGTTACTGTAATTGCTTGCGTGTGCCGGGTGGCAATAAGCAGCAGTAAAAAAATAAGGCTAATCCTCTTGATCATGACTGTTATTGACGATTGTCGGGCTTTTAATTTTGGGGGAGGTGAGGTGCGCCTCATCTCCCCTCTAAGTTGTTGAAATTGGTGCAATGAAAGTGTTACTTGATAATCACTTTCTTTCCACCTATAATATAGATTCCGGCAGGCAAGCCGTTGGTGGCTTGGTCACGGTCAACATTGTGTCGTAACATCTGTCCGTTCATGTTGTAAACGTCAACCGGACCATTGCTGTCGTCAATGCTGATGTCCTTGACACCGGTAGTGTTGCTTACCGATACCTTGAGATCTCCAATAAGGTGAGAACGCTCGCAAGGCTCTACTGCAATAACGTTGTCAATGGTAATTACCTCGTTGCCTCCAAAGCTGTCACCGGCTTTGACAGTTATGTTAAGCAGGTGGTTGTCGTTGGCGTTGAATTTTTGGTTGCTGCTGTTAATGATGAGAATTCTCCACTTTCCGTTCTCTATCTCATTGTAGCCAATTGTGGTGCCTTGGGTGAGATTAGCAGCACTCACCTTGTCGATGCTAAGGCCTTGTGGCATGTCGAGGTCGAGTTGCATAGTGCAATATGCTGTAGAGTTGTCAAATGCGAGACTCATGTTGTGGGTACTGCCACTCTCTATGATAAAGTCGTCGGCAGTAAGCTTGTCGTTGTCCTCGTTAACCACCTGGTTGCGACCGGCTACGTTTTGTGTCCCGAGCAACACGTTGTAAATAGCAGTTACGTCGGCACTGGTTACATAACCGTCGCCATTAACGTCGGCTGTTTCTTCAAAGGTGTAGTCGATGCCTAAAAGAACGTCATATACAGCTGTGACGTCGGCCGAAGTGACGTAACCGTCAAGGTTCACGTCGCCAAAGATGTTACGAATTGTCACGAGGAAGTTTTGCCATTGCAGCGCGTTGCTGTAGTCTTCAAAACTTGCTCTTGGCACATAAAGTGGAATATTGGGTTGGTCAACACCTGCCCACACGTCTTCTCCCAATTCAGGAACAGTAGTGGCCTTTGTGGTAAGCTCTTGCAACTGTGTCATTCCTGCCATGGCATTGTCGCCAATGTAGCTTACTGTGGCAGGAATGGTGAGCTTGGTGGTTGGGACGTTGTAGAGAGCTAAACGACCTATGTGTTTTACACTGTTGCCAAGAATGTTATCATTGGTGAGTGCTGTGCCGGCAAGCATCATTTCACTTATTGTGTCGAGGCTCTCGCCGGGAATGAAAGATGACAGGTCGGGGGCATAGTAGAAAGCTCCCTTGGCGATATTGACAGTGGCATTAGCCATCTTGGCACTCACTTGCTTGGATTGTGCGAATGCCCATTCGCCAATGTCGGTGAGAACTTGTGCCTCTTCAAAGTTGAAGTTGGCAATGCTGCTCGACACGAAGGCTTCTTTGGCTATGTGCTTGAGATTGTTGGCACCTGTGAAAGATATCTGCTGAAGATGAGTTGTGCCCTTGAAAGCACCCTCGTCGATGGCTGTGACATTCTCGCCGAGAGTGAGGCTTGTGAGGTTGTGACAACCTAAGAATGCTCTCTTGCCAATAGTAAAGCTTGTGGCTGGAGTGATAGTAGCACTGGCAAGGTGGGGTATATTGGAAAATGAAGCCTCGCCAATTGAACGAATCGAAGTGGGCAATGTGAGCTCAATGAGGCCCGATGCCGAGAATGCGTAATCGGCTATCGAATCAAGGCCTTCGGGGAATGAGATGGATTTTAGACTGTTACAGCCTGCAAATGCCGCCATGCCGATGGTTTGCAATGTTGTTGGCAACATTACCGAAGTGACACTCTTGTCAAAGAACGCCATTGCGGGGATGGTGTTGGGGAGATAATCTATCTCATTGGCAAATAACGGTTTTGACGTGTGAAAAGCCACAATGTTGACTTGCGAGAGGTCGAAACTGGTGACATGGTCAAGGCTGTCATTGATAAACTTAAAGTCACGGGCATCCATCGAGCCTGTGATCTTGAGGGATGTGAAAGTCTTGTTGGAAACTAAATCGGCAAGATTTCCAGGAGTGCAATCTACCTCTAAAGCCCAGCTTATTGTGGCAGTTGCCAAAAATGCTATAGAGAGCAATATTTTTTTCATATCGGTTGTTGTGTGAATTTCGTTGTTCATGTAAGGGTACAATTTCCCCTATCTTATATATAATTAAACGTATTATCTTGGTGGTTTATTATATAATCTTTAAGTCTATGATATTTTTTTAATTTAAATATCGTTTATTTCAAAAAAGGAAAAATGCACCTTGCCGTAAACTCGTTGCTGCGTAAACTGTGGCAAGTGGCTGAAGTCGTTGGCTCGCGAATGTTCAACAACAACAATTGTGCCCGGCTTAACCATCTTGCTGTTGAGAATAAGCTCCGGCAACTGTGGCAACTGCGGCAGGTCGTAGGGTGGGTCGGCAAAAATGAGGTCAAACTTGCGTGAGCAAGAAGCAATGAACTTAAACACATCGCCCCTTATTTGTACAAGGTTTTCCTCTTTAAGCAGTTCTTTTACCTTGCGGATGAAGTTGTACTGGGTTGATGCTTTTTCCACGCTGGTGACACTGGCGCACCCCCGCGATAGCAATTCAAAGCTTATTGCACCGGTGCCCGAGAACAGGTCGAGTGCTGTGATGCCATCAAAGTCGACAATGTTGTTGAGGACGTTGAAGAGGTTTTCACGAGCCATGTCGGTAGTAGGGCGGGCCGTGATATTGGTAGGCACGTCAAATCGCCGACGGCCATATTTGCCGCTAATTATTCTCATAGAGTGCGAGAGTTAATAGTTTGAATGGAATATTGATGGCATCACGCCCCAATTTAAGGGCTTGTGCAGGCAAAACCTCGGGCATGGCATAGGCTATCCATTGCCTTAGCTGCTCGGCGAGCTTGGTGCGGCGAGTGTTGTCGCCACTGAGCAGTAACTTGTCGTGGCGGTTGTCAAGACTGCATGTTTTCCATGCGTTGAGCACGTAGTAGACGGCATCTTCTAAGTTTCGATGAGAGTAAGTGTTGGCCATCAGTAGCTTTCCCTGTTTAATCACAACAATGTGAAGGTCTTCATTGTCGATTGCAGCGTGCATGCATGCGGTGTCTTCGCCGTAGGCCCGGGCACAGTAGGTGGCAAGCGGTGTAAGGTGATGAAGAATGTGTGATGTGGGGAATGTGCGTCGCAGGAATGCCTCCACTCCAGTCTCTACATCACAAGCAACACTGGCACTGGTGTCGGCAATGTGGCAGGTGAGGATGTCGCCCTCGATTTTAGTGAATGAAGATTCCATCATTTTCCTTGCCAAGTGCTCAATTTCCTGCGGTATGATCAGGAAATGCCTGGCGTGAAGCGAGATGGTAATGCGCTGGTAGTCGTTGAGCAGAAAGGGGTTGTCATAAACGGCATTCTCGATGGCTTTGCGATAATCACCTGCGGTGCCGTCGAGTGTTATTGTGCCACTCTCGATGGCTTGGTCGCTGCCATAGATGAGATAGCTCACGTCTTTAGCTGTGATGTCAAGAGCCAGAGAGCGATATTGTGATGTGTTGAGTGTAGATTCCATATTATGACTGCAAAAATAGCACTTTTTTTTGAAAAAACATAGTGCCCTCTAAAAAGGTTGAGACTTTTCGGAGGGCATGTTATATTTTAGGTCTTTATCCCTAAAGACTGATATGGGTTAAATGCATGTTATTTATTCCCTTCGGAACATTGCCACAATGGGTGAGAAGGCAAGAATGGCAGTGACGATGCCTGCAATGGCGAAGTAAAGCAGGTCGCGCACTGTGATGACGCTGTTGTCGTTGAAGAAGAATAGCCACAGCCAGTAGCCTACACACACCAGAGCGGCGGCAATGTAGAAAAACCATGCGAAGTGCAGGGCACTGTTGTTCTTCTTAATGGGCAACTTGTGCATCACGCGGTGGGTAAACCACTGGTTGGGAGCGGCATCAAACGCCTCCTTCTTGAGCAATTGGCCCAGTTCAACATCTATTTTATCTTTTTTGCTCATATTTTATAATAACGTTTAGTAGTGGTGGGATATTTCAACAGTCAACAAATTAAAATCTATTTCAGCACTTGTGCCATCTTTTCTCTTGCCCTGTGCAGGTGTGACCGCAGTGTGCTTTCTTTCATACTTGTGATTGTGGCTATGTGCTTGAGCGGCAAGTCGTCGATGTAGAATAATGTGACCACAGTGCGTTCAATCTCACTCAATTGTGCCATGGCGGCTTTTACATCCATAGCAGCCTCACTGCTGTCGCTCATCGAGGTGCTTGAAGGGGGCTCGGCAATGTTGTCAATGCCTGTGGTGGGATGCTGGCTGCGCTTGTAGTTGTAAAATTCATTATAGCCGATGCGGTAGAGCCAAGTGCCAAAGCGTGACATGCCCCGGAAACTGCGCAGTTCAATATAGGCTTTTACAAATGTGTCTTGTGATAAATCGTCACTCAAAGATTCATCTCCCAGTGTCAAGTTCATGAAGAACCGCCTGAGCCTTGGCTGGTAGGCTTCGACCAACGTCCCGAATGCGCGCCTGTCGTCGGCAAGCATGCATCGGGAAATCAGTTTCAGCTCTTCTACTTTAGATAACATGGGTAGATGATTATAACCTATAAATGTTAAGGTGCGTCTATTTATTTGATGACATTATGCATCTTGGTTGAAGTGTGGAGGGGTCTCGGGCATGGGAGGCATTTCCTCGCCTTGCTGTGGCTGAGACCATTGCTGCCATTGCTGTTGTGCAGGCTGTGCTGCACCTTGCTGTGTCTGTGACTGTCCCTGCTGTGGCTGTTGGCTCCATTGCTGGTTTTGCCAGTAGTTCTTGAGGTTCTGCTGCTCCTGGTAGGCGATAAAAAGCTTGCCTAATCCAATGAATACAACTATCATCATGAGCGCTGCGATGGGAGTGCCCCCCGCAATCCAGAAGAAGAACATCAACCCCAATCCCACGGCTGTGGTGATGAAGCCATTCCTGAAAGGAGTCCAGTCGGTTATGTTTTTCAGCGGATTTCCACTGTGATTGTTTTGCAACGGCATTCCTGCAGGCGATGCAGCTCCATTTTGAGTCATGTCATCGGTTGGCTGAATGATTTGGTTCACGTATACATTGGTGGGTTGCTGTGGCATGCGGGCAGAGTGTTTTCCATAAAACTCGTCGGGCAATGGATAGCCTGCCTGGATGGCGCGGTCAATAGTTTTGTATTTGCGACGACGGTGCAAGTAGTAGACCAGCAGCGACAAAGCCACAATCCAGACGATGGCAATGACTAAATATTCAGTGATGTCGCGAGCCAGATTCATGCCTTCTTGTGCAAAACTGCGCTCATTGTACAACCTTTCCTTAAAAGTTTCTTTATCCTCGTCGGCTTGTGTTGTTGCGACGTCGTCGGCAGTTATATCATCGGCACTGATGAGGGTGTCGTCAAGGTGCTTGCTTATGATGCGCCCCAGGTCGCTGATTTTCACCTTTACAGGATTCCCATCTTCGTCTTTAACAATTACACCGTCTTTGGTGATGTTAACCTTATCGGTTGCATCTTCCCATGTCTCAGGGTCGCTGGCAGGCTCATAGGCTTGCTCATCGGTTTCTTTCTCCACGCTTTGTTCGGTGGTCTCCTTCTTGGGCACAGCTTTCTTTACTGGCTTTGCCTCGGCTGTGGCAAGAAACATCACTGCCACAAGCAATGTAAAAATAATCTTTTTCATATTGAGTGAGTTTTTTAGTGTGCTTAACGCTGATTTCATGAATGTAACGTCAAAATTAATTGTTTTCATGCATTAGATGCAATAACTCACCCAAAATGTTGCATGAAAAATATTTTTTTTTGAAAAAAAAAGAGATTATACCGATGGTGGTAGGGGCGTGCAAGCAATGGCATGTGGTGGAAGTTGGCATGATTGTTGCATAATATTAGAATTGGGTTTAAAAGATATAATGTTATGAAAAAGTCGAAGATCACCAAGAGCAACGCGATGGACAAAATCATAAAGATGATTGCCCGCGATGAGCAGATGGAGCGCAATGGCGGCGGCCAGTGGGTGTCGACCCACCGTGTTCACAAGTCTAAAAAACAGTATTCACGCAACCGCTTTAAAAAAGGTACCAAGCAGGCGATGAATGATGAATGACAACAAGGCTTGGGTGATGGCTCCTTGTGTTATGCCTTTTTAAAAAAACAATCATCGACATGCCAACGCGTGTCGATGATTTAATTTAGTGTCTCGATGGGCAACAAATGCCCTGTTGAGATGATTTCTTAGTTTTCTTCGCTTTGTTGTGGAGCAGCCACTACATTAATGTAAGTGTGGCCTGCACGGTGCTGGAACTCAACGGTTCCGTCAACGAGTGCATAGAGGGTGTGGTCCTTGCCCATGCCTACGTTTACACCAGGACGGTTAACAGTTCCGCGCTGACGGCGGATGATGTTACCAGCTTTTGCGAATTGCCCACCAAAAAGTTTCACTCCAAGTCGCTTGCTGTGCGACTCACGTCCGTTCTTAGAACTACCTACACCTTTTTTATGTGCCATAATGAAATAGTTTTTAGGGGTTAAGCAATTACATCTTTAATCACGAGCTCGGTGAAGTACTGGCGATGACCGTTCAAGCGGCGATAGCCTTTGCGGCGTTTCTTCTTGAAGACAATCACGTGCTCACCCTTAACGAGTGGCTGCTTAACTTCACACACTACTTTTGCACCCTCAACGGTGGGTGCGCCAACTGTGATGGCACCGTCGGCATCCACGAGGAGAACCTTGTTGAATTCTACTGAATCGCCCTCATTCTTCTCATCGCCGAGATAATGAACAAACAATTTCTTGCCAGCTTCGGCCTTGAACTGTTGTCCTTGAATTTCTACAATTGCGTACATTTAAATAATTGTATTACAAGTTATACCGTACGGCGGCTCCATGAAATGGAAGCACTTAGTCGAGCCTTTCGGAAAATCGGTGCAAAGGTAGTACAAAGTTTTTAAATGACAAAGAGAAAGGGTAGAAAATTTGTAATGTATTTTCTACCCCATGTTTTTCAGCTCAGTTGTTTTGGGTTTACTCGGCAATGATGAGAGTGCCGGTGTTGGTTCCTCCATAGTTGGTGCCATCGTTATACTTGCCGTAGAACTTGTAAACCCCAACTGGCAACTTGTCGCCCTTGCGAGTCTTGAGGTCCCAGTCGTAAGGGAACGTGCTTGTGGTTGTGTACCACACATACTTGCCTGAGCTGTTAAATACCATAATCTTCACCTCGGGTGTGGAACCTTGCACTGTTGTGTCGATATTGAAGGTGGCAACCGAAGTTGCGGGCTCTTGTTCTACATTGAGCGAAACCTGTTGGTCGCCAACGTAAACGTCGATGATGCGAGAGGCAGGATTGCCAGCCATGTCATGGGCGGTGAATTGTAGGGTGTGGTGCCCTTTTTGGAGTTCGATGGGCAGTTTCACGTTTAGAGCCTTGCCTGCGTTGTCGAGTGTGGCGTAGCTTCTTACGTCGATGACGTTGGTCTTGCCACCGTCAATCTTGAGGTCCATGGTGTTGCCAAGGGCCATAGCCTGATTGTTGAATCCGTAGTCATCGGTTGCTTTAATGTGAAGAGTCGATTTCACGTTGGTTGAAATGCTGGCGTCAAAGTTGTCCTCGTTGTCGAAGTACATGGTGTTGATGACGGGAGGAGTGTCGTCATGAACGGTAAGGCTGTTGTTGGGATTGTAAGAAGCAAAGAAAATTTTGTCGAAGCTCCCGTTCACCATCTCGTCGCTGTTGTCGCGGTGGGCATAGACCGAGATTAGGCCTGAAGCACCGGGATATTGTGTGTATCTCGGAACAACAGTAGTGCAGGTGAAGATGCCGTTAACCACCCTTCCGCTCACTTGTGTGAGCATGTTGCGTGGGAAGAAAATGTCGCGATTGTTAAAGGTTGTTTCTTTCTTCTGCATGTCGTAGATTGAGAGTGTGGCATCGCCATTGAAGGTGTTGTCGACCTGAGTGCCATCGGCAGTATAGACTGCGGCTTGGATGGTTATTTGCTGCATTTGGCCCGAGTAAATATTGTTGGTCCCGGCTGTGTGTCCATTTATTTTGAGAATCTTGAAGTAGGGCTTTGGATAGTTAAACCTCAATGCCGGGTCTCCCAGCAAGCTGAACATCATCTTGTTATAGCTTGTTGTATTGCCAAACGACTGCTTAGTGAGCATGTAGGCCTCTCCAAGGGTGGGCATGTTGCCATTCTTGTTGAAGCAAAACATGTTTCTCACAAAAGCTTGGTTAAGGGCATCGTTACCAGTGGAGTAGGCCGAGCGTGTGGTTGAGACCATAGCTATTGCGCCTCCATCAGGCTTGTGGAAAAGAATTTCCATTATTCCTCGGTCTCCACCGTCATATCGTGCCACATCGCAGCAGGCGGTAGTGACAATGGGCAAGTGGGTGTAGGTTGCGTTTTTAGCCTCGTTGGTGGTCCATAGACTCACGTCATGAGTGAGGCACAAACGGTCGCCGTGTCCCACATAGGTCATGAAATATTGCCCGTTGTTGAGCTGTGTGTTTAATAAATTGCGTGCTTCAAAAGCAAATCCCGATTGCTGGTCAACAGGATATTGCTTGATAAACACTTTATTCTTGTTCAGTGGGATTCCCATTTCATCAACGATGATGTTGCCAATGCCTTCGGCTTGAAAGGAGTGTGTGTAGGTGTCGTCGTTGGTGTAATCGGCAATAAAAAGGGCATTGTTGCGCCAGGGCCCGTAATCGGGGTTGTTGACATAGTTGATAAGCTTGTCAACGTCGGTTTGAGCTTCTTCTATCGAGGCACATGGAATTCGTCCCACGCCCAGACGCAGGTAATCGGCAGCAGGGTTCTTTCCCGAGTTGTCATCAAGCATCCCGAAGAAATCATCACTTACATAGCTGTTGCTTTCATCATTGCTGCCAGTGGACTCATAGGTGAGAATGGTGCACGGACGCTTGCGCATCAATTGACGGTTGTCCTGCGAACCGGCACCAAACATGAGCGCATATTTAAACTTAGTCTTGTTGCGGTCATAGAACATCTTGTTCATGAGCCTGATAGCCATTGCGTCGGGGGTGCCGCTGGAGAACTCGTTGAAGATGAGCTGCTGGTCAATGACGTGAACAGTCATGCCGTCGTTGTCGCGGTGGAGCTGCGCCACTCGCTCGGCTTGTGGAATAAGTTCTTGGCAGGTTACTATCACCATGTTGGGGGTGCTAAGCGCATGTAAATTTTGGTTAGCCACCTCGCTATATCCCGTTATCGACTTGAGTGGCATGGTTGGGTCGAAGGCTATAAACTGTGTCGCGTCGATGGTGTAAAGCGGAGTAAAACCGAGCATGTTGTCCTTTGGGCTAAGGCTGTATTTCTTGGGCTTGTAAGGATTGTCGATGTTCCACATTTCGGTTGTTGAGCTACCATCCATAATCGCTATGATGTCGGCCGACGATACATTGTTAAAGGCCATCCTGATTTGGTTGTCGGGGGCATCTTTAAGAGTGTTGTGATGGTAGTAGGTGAAAGTGAAGTAGTCGAGTTTCGCCCATTTTATTGAACCGTTGATATTAATGTCGAGAGAGCCTGTTGATGGTATGCTTTTGTTTGTTGTGTAAGTGATATATGGCGATGCGAAGTTGTAGAAAGTGTACAGGCTTGGGGAAGCAAGCACTTTAGATGAACTTATCGTGAATGGGATGTTGTCTCCGTTGAGATAAGCTTCAATATAAGTGTGGTTGTTGCTCTTTGTTGCTACACAAGTGTTGACAACTATCGAAGAGTCGGGGCACAGGTCGGGAATATTATAGTTGATGGTGAGATGATTGTCGATGAAGCTTTCTCCAAGCATGTCTTTTCCTGATTGTGAACCCGATACTATCTCTTGCTCGTGATGGTAATAGTCAAGACTTGTTGTCCTGGGCTTGTTTCCCGTAATGCTATATGTAACATTGCTTGGCTCGGTGCGGTTGGTGCCGTCGTCGCTTGTGAGAAAATAATACCCCTTCTGTGAGTAGCTGTTGAACTGTCGGGTAAAGTGAGGCGTGGTTGTGGGGTTTGCCAGAGTGAACATCACGGGTCCACAGCCATAGAAATATATCTTGTTGTTGGAAATTTTGAATGGCACTGCCACAAGATCATCAAAGGCACTGCCGTCGAGCTCTTCACTGATGGGATGTCCGCCATGTCCATAGATTCTCACACTTTGTGGATTAGAGAATCCCATTTCGGCGAGTTCGGTGAAAGTTATTTGGTAAATTCCGTCCTCTGGTATTTCTATCTTTACCCATCGTCCGTTGGCAAGCCGTGAATTGGCTGCATACTTCGAAGCCGGAAAAGCATTGGCGGTAAAAGAGGTGACTATAGCCAGCACAATCACATATAAGGCATTAAAAAAGTGTTTTTTACTCATGATGATAAAGTGTGATGCTTTTTTTGAACAATATATATAATATAACGTGTAACTCTCGTTGTTTATTGTTTCTGTTTTTGCTGGATTGTTGTTTGTCTTGAAAAAAACCGCAAGCGGTTTAGTGCTTGCGGTTATAATAGGGGAGAATAATATTATTCTTTTTTACTTGTGACGATAATATCGCTATTACATGCCTGTGCTTTTCTTGTATGGTTCAATGATAATCAGGTGCTTGATTTCAGTTCCGCCATAGGCATTGTCGCTCTTGTAGGTTCCGTAGAACTTATAGATTCCAGCTGGAACACGGTTGCCACTGTTGTCGGTAAGATCCCATGTGAAGGGGAAGGTAGAGGTTGTGGTATTCCAGATGATGTTTCCAACTGGGTCAACTACCTTGATTGCAACTTCGGGGGCAGTAGTCAGATTGGTAGTGATATTGAACGTGGCTTCTTCAACTGCCGGCTCTTCGTCAACTGTCAATGTAAGTTGTGAATCGTTGCCTACCAGGAACGAGATTGACTCTGTTGCCATATTACCGGCAGCGTCATAGACTGTGTACTGGAGTGTGTGACGGCCTTCACTAAGGTCCATTGGGAATTCAATGGCAAGAGTCTTGCCATTGTCGCTCAAGGCTGAATAATTCTTGATTAGTGGATAGGTGGTCTTGCCTCCATCGAGCTGCAGTGACATGCTGTTTCCTATTGCCATTGACTGGGTGTTGAAAGCATAGTCGTCGCTTGCCTTGATGTAAAGTGTTGAACTTGCTGGAATCAAGGCTCCATCGGCAAACTCTTGCTCATCGTTGAAATATAGTTTCTCAATGACTGGTGGCTGGTTGTCGTTGACAGTGAGTGGGTTTTCGGGGTTGTATACCTCAAGCTTGAGCTTGTCGAAAGTGCCGTTAACCATTTCTTCGCTGTCGTCCATGTGGGCATATACGGTTACAAGTCCATTCTCGCCGTTGGCGGTGATGTTGCGTGGAATGACTGCTGTGCCGGTGAAAATGCCATCAACAACACGTCCGCTTACCCTTGTGAGAAGGTCGCGAGGGTAGTAGATGTCGCGTGACACGTCTTCGCGGTTGACGCGAGCCGTTATGGTAGTCTCCTTTTTCTTCTTATCGTAGATGCTAAGTGTGGCATCGCCATTGAAGTTGGTGTTAACGGCTGCGCCATCGGCATTGTAAACTTTGGCAACAACGGTTACTTCTTGCATCGCACCAGAGTTGATTTCGGAGTCATTCACTGCCGTGCCATTGATGCTCTCAATCTTGAAGAAGGGCTTTGGATAGTTGACTTTCATTGCAGGGTCGCCAAGGAGCATGAATGACATCTTGTTGGTATTCTCGGTATTGCCAAAAGATTGCTTGCAAAGCATGTAGGCTTCGCCCACGGTGGGCATGTATCCCTTATCTTTGTAGCAGAACATGGCTCTGACGAAGGCCTGGTTTAGTGCGTCATTGTTCTCGGCAAGAACCGATCGGGCCGAGGTTACCATGGCAATGGCACCACCGTTTTTCTTGTGGAACATTACCTCTACAAGACCGCGCTGGTTGCTGTCGTAACGTGCCACGTCGCAGCAAGCAGTGGTTAGAATGGGCAGGTGAGGATATTCAACTGTGTTAGATTGGTAGGCAGTCCATAGTTGCACATCTTTTGTAAGGTAGTTCTTGTCGCCGTGTCCCACATAGGTCATGAAATATTGTCCATTTGTGAGTTGGGCAATCAGCTCTTTACGTGCTTCGAATGCGAATTCATCGCCACCAATTGTTTCGTTGGGGAACTGGCTGATGTAAACCTTGTTTTGCGCCATTCCTGTTTTGAGTTCATCATTAAGAATGTTGGCGATACCCTCGGTCTGGAAAGCGTGAAGGCCATTGTCATAGTCGTCGGCGGTGAGCTGCAGGTCATTTCTCCAGGGACCAAAGTCGGGGTTGTTGACGTAGTTGAGGAGTTTGTCTACATCGTCTTCGGCTTCACTCACACTGGCACATGGCATGCGTCCCACGCCTAATCGCAGGTAATCTGCAGCAGGGTTGCTTCCTGAATTGTCATCAAGTAATCCAAAGAAGTCGTCACACACATAGCTATATTGCTCGTCATTGCTATTGTCCGACTCGTAGGTCAAGATGGTGCAAGGATATTTCGAAAGAATTTGGCGGTTATCGTATTTGCCGGCACCAAACATGAGAAGGTTTCTAAACTTATAGCTGTTGCGGTCGTAGAACATCTTGCTCATCAAGCGTATTGCCATGGCATCGGGTGTACCGCTGGAAAATTCGTTGAAAATCTTTTCCTGATCAAGAACATGCACAGTCATGTTGTCGTTGTCGCGGTGCATCTGTGCCACTCTCTCGGCTTGAGGCAACAGTTCTTTGCAAGTAACGATGACCATGTCGGGGTTGGGCAGATTGTGAATGTTTTGGTTCTCTACCAATGAGTATTCAGCAATAGATTTGAGCTCTTTTGTAGGGTCAAATGCTATGTATTGTCCCCAGTTGGTTGCTGTTCCCGGAGTAAATTGCAATGTCATGCCAACACTGGTGAGAGTGTAGCTTTTAGGAGCGTTGGGGTTGTTAATATTCCATACTTGAATGTCGCGATTGGTAGTGTTAAGGGTTATGGCATCGCTTGAAGTAACCTTGTTGAATCCCATGCGCAACTGGTTGTCGGCTGCATTCTCAAGAGTGTTGTTGTGATAGTAGGTAATTATAATGTAGTCGAGCCATGCGCTGTTGATCGTGCCATTAGGATTGAGAAGTGAAACTTTTATGTTTCCATTTTGAGGAATTGTAGATCCTGACTGAGGCTCAAAAGCTTTGTAAGGAGAAGCAAAATTATAGCCAACCTCTGAGTTGGCGGGGGGATAGATTTTTGAAGATCCTAATGGATAGTTGAGGTCATTATCGTTTAGTTCGGCTTTTACATAACACGAAGCAGACACCTTGGCTGCGGCACATGAGTTGACCACGACTGTTGCATCTCCGCACAAGTCAGTCAGAGAATAAGGTATGGTAATCTCGCCATTGGTCATGGTTTCTCCTAAGAACTCCTTGCCCGTCTGTTTAGGGGAGATAAGTTCGCGCTCATGAAGCATGTAGTCAAGGCTTCGGTTTCTCACTACCGAGCCTGTGTTGTTTCGTGTTACCTGTTCAATTTCTTTTTGACTGCCAATGTTTTCGGTAATGAAATAATAGCCCTTGGTAGAATAGCAATTGAACATTCTGGTGTAGTGAGGAGTGTTGGTGGGAGTTGCTAATGTGAATTTCACAGGTCCACATCCGTAGAAACAAATCTTGTTGTCAAAGATTTTAATTGGAATTTGTTGTAAGTCATCGGTTTGCGAGCCGTCAAGAATTTCACTCAAGCGATAACCTCCATTGCCGTAGATTCTCACTGATTGTGGATTGCTGAAGCCCATTTGAGCGAGTTCCTCAAATGTGAGCTGATAAACGCCATCCTCAGGAATGGCAATCTTTACCCACTTACCATTTGCCAGCTTTGAGTTGCTGGTAAAAGAGTAATTAGCAGCCTGCATGGAGAACGTTGTAGAAGCTACAATCGCCATCAGACTCATGATTTTAAATAAAAACTTCTTATGCATAGTAGTTTAATGAAATGTTATCTTGATGTGTTGTATATATGTTGTTTTATTTCATTTTATTCTTATGATAAGTGACTTGTTGCCGTTGAGAGTGGCAGTAACATTGTCGCCGACGGTGAGTGGCTCTTCATGCTCGCTGAGCTCAACGACGATGATGTCTCCCATTTTAAGGGTGAAGTATACACTCAGGTTTGATATCAACTGGCGATAATCTACTCCCTGATTGCTCAAACTCATTGCATCAAATGTCTTATTGTTGATGCTCATGGCAACTGCCGAGTCGTTAATGCCGACGGTTGGGTCAATTGGTGTGAAATCGCCGAGCAATAACGCGCCATCAAAGCTGTGGGATAGTGCCGAAAACATTTCTTGCTGTTGCGGCAGGTCAATGCTGTGGGCATTCACTGTGATTGCCGGTGCAATGGCATCGCAGTACCGGTGGGCAAAACGTGGCGCAATGTGCTTGCCAAGCCTTCCTATGTGCATGGCAATGGCTGCATGTGCTGTAAACTCTTTGGCAAAATGTGGCACAAAAAAAGGCTTGTTGCTTCTTATTACTGACGAGTCAGCCATAAGTAAAACTTGCGGTGGCAGCTCTCTGCCGTTTACATTTCTTATGCCTATAATTTTCACTTTGTGCTGTTTTTATTGTTGTTTCCCGCAGGCCCCATGCGATTGTACATCAGGGCGAGGTCGGAATATATAGAGGTGTTTTGCAACACTATGTTGCGTGGCACCTTTATTCGGTAGGGAGTAAAGTTCCAAATGGCCTTGATGTTGCTCTCAACCAATGAGTTGGCTACTTCTTGCGCATTTTCGAATGGAACGGCGATAATGGCTATCGATACTCCAGTGCTTCGTTGCCGGGCTGCAAGCTCCTTGAAATCGTAGATGGGAATTTCACCCACTGCAGTGCCTATGACGTCGGGGTTGATGTCAAAGCCTGCCACGATGTTCAGCCCATATTGCTGTAGCCCAAGGTCGCGCATGAGGGCACTTCCAAGCGAGCCAGTGCCAATAAGGAAAGCGTTGTGCCTATGCTTAAAGCCGAGGAACTCATTAAGTGCCTTGGTGAGAGGATGCACCTCATAGCCAATGCGTGTCTTTCCCTTAATGTTAAGGAATGAGAGGTCTTTGGCAATCTGCGATGCGTCTACGTTGAGTCGCCTGGCAATTTGTGTCGACGACACATGTTCCTCGTGCTTGCTATCGAGGGTCTTGACATACGCCAAATACCAGGGCAACCTCCTGAGTGTTGGCTCGGGAAGGATGTCACGGCTTGTATGTTTTGTCTCATTCATTGGTTCTGTAACATCTTTGTTTAAACAAGGTTACTCCCATCAAAATTGCAAATGTACTAAAAATATTGTTATTTAGGCCAAAAAAATCGTTTTTTTGTTACATTTGTCCTTTTTTGAAGGCTTTACTGAGCAGTGATGGCAAGTTTCTTAGCCTTGGTGCTCTCTTGGTGGCCATCGGTGGTGATTGTCGCTTTGTAGACATAGATGCCACGTGGCAGTCTTTTCCCTGAGTAGTCGCTTAGGTCCCAAGTGATTGGGAACGAAGAGAACATCGAACTGCGCCCACTCTGTGTAGTGCTCCACATGCGTTGTCCCAGCAAGTTAAACACCTCGATGGTGATGGTAACAGAAGCTTCAGGTCGGTTATGGGTAACGATGAAGCTTGTGGTTGAGGAGGCGGGGTTGGGGAAGGCTTTCACTTCGTCGATTTCGGGCTTAAGTCCACTCATGACGTTGAAGGAGATGGTCTTTTCGCTTGAGTTGTTGAAAACATCCCACACCTTGAGCTTGAGCGAATGGTTGCCATTGCTCAGGTTGGAAAGTCCATAGTTAATGTTTCCTGCCGAGCCGTTATCGGCCTCAATGGCGGTGTAGTAGCTGCTCACGTCGCTATAGGTGACGTTGCCGTCGAGGGTTAGCGTCATGTTGTGACCAATGCCGGCATTTGAGAAATTGATGCCGCTTTCATCGCTCACAGTGGCAATTAGCAGTGGCGACTCATTCACGTTGTCACCGTCCTTGAAAGAGGTGCTGTTGAGCCCCATGTAACTGATGTCGGGGCCAATGGTGTCGGCTACTACGCTCTCGTCATAGCCATAGATATAGAAATTGTCGCACGAACCGGTAGCTTCTACTTTGCGCTCGGGGTCGTAGGCATATAAGCTCACGAGCGACGGCCTGTAGTTGTCGTAGCTTACAGTCACCTCACTTGGAATGGTGATGTTGAAGTTGAAGTCTCCGTTATTGACTTTGTTGACATTTATTGCAAGCTTGTTTTGACGCTCTTCGTAGGTGAGTGTGGAGTCTTTTTCCTCTAACTGGCCTTGGCTGTTCATGCCATTGTAAGAGTAGGTGAAAGATATCGATTTTTCACAGTCGAAAAGTGTGCTCTCAATGAGACCGTTAAAGTCGTTTTGCTTTTGGCCTGCCAAATTCTCGATGTGTCCTGTGATGTTCATGGTTTGGCGGGCTTCAAATACGGGCAGGTTGTCGGGGTCAACGGCATTACCGTTAATCTGGTCGATAACTGCTTTGTATTGTGGCATGGCGGGACGCATTGCGGGGTCGCCATAGAGGTGATAGCGCACGGTGTTGGAGTTCCCGTAATTGCCGTCATTAGTATTGTTTTTGGCATACACTAAAATGTCGCCAACTCGCATTATCTGTCCGTTGTTGTCACGGCTGTACATCTTCTTGGCAGCTGTTACATTGAGCATCTTGTTGTTGGACATGTACACCAGTCTTGGAGGGCAAATCATCGATACCACACCTCCGTTGGGATTGAAGAATACATTTTCTCCGCCCGAAGGATTGGTGCCGTCATGGCGCGAGAACTCGCATGTTGCAGCAAACAGGATGGGCTGATGGCTGTAAAACAGATTGTTCTCGATGTCGCTTGTTAACAACAGCCCGTCGTTGGTCCATCCCGATGGCCCACCGTGACCTGAATAGTTCCACCACAATGTTCCCTCGGTAAGTGTCTTATACATCTTTTTGCGGGCATCGGGGAATTTGGAACCGGAGCCGTCACTCTTCTCTTCAAAGTTATCGAGGAAAACACGGCTGAAGTTGGTGTTTTCGCCTCCGTTCTTCGCAACAGTTTTAATAACCTCATCGCCATGTCGCCAGTGACCTCCATAGTCTTTGTCGTCGGCAACTACGAGCATTGTGTTTTTCCAGTTGCCATAGTCGGCTTGGGTAGTGTATTTTATGATTTTGCTCACAGCAATGCTCGCATCGGTCAGGCTACGGGCAGGAATGCGTCCCACTGCAATGTTCATGTTGTTTTTCTTTCCCATGATGTGGCCGTCTTGCAGGTGCCCGAAGAAGTCGTCGCTGGTGTAGGAAGTCATCTCATTGCAATTGTAGGGATTGGTCTTCTCTTCATCGTCGGGGCTCTCCCACACAAGCAGCATAGGATAGTTGAGCGACTTGCCGGCAGCCGTGAGGCGGCGGTTGTCGCAATAGCCGTTGCCAAATAGCAGCAAATATCCCAGCTTGTGCCCCTGGTCATCGGTGCCACGGTCATAAAAGTACTTGCACAGCAGGCGATAGGCTACTACATCGGGAGTGCCGCTTGAAAATTCGTTGTACACCTTGTTTTGCTCAATCACCATCACGCGCATGCTGTCAACCTCTTCGTGCAGGCTTGCCAATTGTTGAGCCTGAGCCATGAACTCGTTGGGGGCAATGATTATCATGTCGGGGATTGGGCTCCCGTGAATGCTTTGGTTGTCGACATTTCCAACTAAGGTTGGTGATGGAAAAGTGCCATTGTCGTTAAATGCCACAAGGTCGCGTCGAGAGCTGTTGTCAAGGCTGAAACGAGCCTTGTTGCCGTCAGTGACAAGGTTTATCTCGATTGGGGCTGCTTTTTTAGTAAGATCCCACACATGTGTGTTGGCACTGACTCCACTCAACTCATATTGCGTTGCCGAGTTGCTTTGCAGTCCAAAAATCATGCAGCTCTTGCCTGTCATGTCAAGCAGGCGCTTGTAGTTGACAGTCAAGAAGTCAAGTCGAGCCAGGTGAACCGTTCCGCCAGGACTGTAATTGACGGTGTAAGTAAGCTCTTTGGTTCCGCTTAATTCAAATTTCTTGAGGTCGCTGACGGCATTATAGTGGTAGTGGTTTTGGTCAGAGCTTTCAATATTCGAGATGTTTCTTATACCGGCGATATTGTTACCGTTGTACTTGAACGAAACACTGCTGGGGGCGCCAATGGTCTTGGCTGCAAAGCGTGACAGCACCTCAACGGTTGAGCCGTCAACCAAGCCGTCAAGGCTGAACTTGAACGACTGTGAGTTGCTCGTCATGAAGTCTTCGCCAAGGAGGACCCTGCCGGTCTCTCCGGGATTCACGAGCTCTTGTTCATGAAGCAGCCGCTCGTTGAAGGTGTTTACCACTTCTCCTTGAGGCGTGATGGATGATTGGGAAGGCGCGAGGTCGTCGATGCCGCTTTCGTCGGTGATGAAATAATATCCTTGAGTAGAGTAGGGGTGCTGGAGTTGCCTGTAAATCTGGTAAGTGCTGCTCCAGTACCATGATAGTGGCCCTTGAGCGTAGAACAGGATGCGGTCGCTGCTGCGCAACACGGGCACCTGTGGCAGGTCGTCGATAAATTTATCGGCTTGCAGTGTGTCATTTAGCTGCTCGCCACCGTAGCCAAAAATTCTAACGCGGCTCAAGTCGTTGAATCCCCACTTGCTGGCATCGCTCGTCGTGATTTGATATATACCGCTCTCGCTCACAGCAACTTTTACCCATTTGCCTGTTGCAAGACGAGAGGTGTCGCAATAGTGCGACAAGCTGAATGCATCGGCGCTCATCGTGATGCCTGTAAAAATCATCAGTGTTATGATGCGAGATATTGCTGTCTTTTTTAAAGACCAAAACTTATGGTAGTATTTTGTCATTGCCTTAAAAACTTGTATACATTACATTAGGGCATAGTCTTCCCTATATACAAAAATAACGTTCTCGACACCTTTTTATTGTATAATGTACCCGGCACGTGAAAAAGTGACTTGGCAATATCTCTTTTGGTATTGTTCATTTTTATTAATTTTTGGAAGTTTTTTTGGTAGACCAAAAAATATCATTACCTTTGCATTAGAATCGCCGTCGAAGTGATAGCACTTGAATTTATGCAAGATTATTGTTGCTGATAATCAATGACATGTGCTTCTTGGCTTGATTGTTTAACTAAAACTTTTGATTTTGGACCCTGACCCTTTATCTTCTATTTTAAATTTTGCCGCACCTCTGTTGCAGGCAGTGAATTCAACATCGTCGATTACGTTTAACGCCCCATCTTTGGGTGGTTGGGTGGCGATTGCGACAGCAATCATAGGCCTTTTGTTTTCGGCCTTTAATTCGGGCTCCGAGATAGCCTATTTCTCATTAACAAGCAAGGACATAGAAGGAATTGAAGATGATCGCAAGCGCGAGCGTGTTCAACGCTTGCTTGAGCAACCCGAGAAATTGCTCGCTACTATCTTGATTGGCAACAATCTGGTAAACATAATGATTGTCATAGTGCTCAATTATGCTATGAACGAGATGTTTACGTTTAACAGCAAGGTGGCCGATTTCCTGGTGCAGACGGTGATTCTTACATTCCTGATTCTGCTCTTTGGCGAGGTGATTCCCAAACTTTATGCCACAAACAATAACGTGCGTTTCGCAATCTTTGTAGCACCTGCCCTGCAGGTTATGCAGATGCTGTTCAGCCCCATTTCACGATTAATGGTAAAGAGCATGGGATTTGTGCGCAAGGCAGTGGGCAGGCGTGCCGATGAAATTTCGACCGAGGACCTTACCAATGCCCTGCAGATGAGCGATGTAAAAAATGCCGATGAGAAAGATTGGCTGGAAGGTATTCTTAAGTTTGGGGATAAAACGGTGAGCGAGATTATGACTCCTCGCATCGATATCGTCGATATTGACATAGAAGAACCGTTTGACAACGTGATAAAGTGCATTGTCGATAACGGATATTCGCGCATGCCCGTCTATGAGGATAACCCCGATAACATCAAGGGTGTGCTCTATGCCAAGGATATTTTGCCATATATCGACAATGACGACCACAACTTCAAGTGGCAAAAACTGTTGCGGCCGGTTTATTTTGTTCCCGAGTCGAGAATGATTGACGACTTGCTCGAGGACTTCCGCAAGAAGAAAATACATCTTGCGGTTGTTGTCGACGAGTTTGGTTGCACTCAGGGTCTCGCCACGATGGAAGACGTTCTTGAAGAAATTGTGGGCGATATTGACGATGAGTACGATACTGAGGAGAAGTTCTACACAATGGAGGATAAGGACACTTATATCTTTGATGCCAAGACTTCAATTGCCGATTTTCTTGAAGTAACCAAGCTTGACGACCGCATTTTCTCAAAGTACAGCGATGAGGCCGAGAGTATCGCCGGGCTTCTGCTTAATATAAAGGGCGATTTCTTGCAGGAGAAAGAGAAAATCACATGTGGGCCATGCGACTTTACTGTGCTTAAGGTTAAGAAATATCGCATCGCTAAGGTGAAAGTGCACATTAATTAAGTAGTAAGTAGTAAGTTATAAGTGGTAAGCTCTCTGGTCAATTTCCCATCGACTATGCTGTAGTAAGTTGTAAGTGCTTTTTGGGAGAGGGTTTAAACCGCATTTTGATTTCAGTAAATAATAATTATAAAAAACGACTATTCATGAAAAATTTTTCTTCTAAATCGCGTGCCGCAGCGCTCATGGCTGCCCTGGCACTGATGATGGGGTGGGGTGCTCAGTCTCATGCCTGCACCAACCTTATTGCTGGTAAAAAAGCAACTGTCGACGGCTCGACAATTATCACCTATGCCGCCGATTCTCACACACTCTTCGGTTTTCTCGACTATTATCCTGCCGCCGACCACAAGCCGGGCGACATGCGCAAGATATATGACTGGGACACTGGTAAATACTTGGGTGAAATACCCGAAGTGGCTCACACCTTCAAGGTTGTGGGAAATATCAACGAGCATCAGGTTACTGTTGCCGAGTCGACATGGGGCGGACGTCATGAATGTGAAGACACTACTGGACGCATCGACTATGGTAGCCTTATCTACATTGCTTTGCAACGCTCCAAGACCGCACGCGAGGCCATCAATGTAATGACCAGCCTTGTTGCTCAGTATGGCTATTGCAGTGAAGGAGAGTCATTCTCAATTGGAGACCCCAACGAGGTTTGGGTGCTTGAGATGATTGGCAAGGGCGGCAAGGACAAGGGTGCTGTGTGGGTGGCAATACGCATCCCCGACGACTGCATCTCGGCTCACGCCAACCAAGCCCGCATCCACAAGATTCCGTTTAAAGATAAAGCTAACTGCCTCTACAGTAAAGATGTAGTGTCGTTTGCACGCAGCATGGGGTGGTTTAGCGGCAAGGACGAGGAGTTTGACTTCTCGCTTACCTATTGCCCAGCCGACTATGGCACATTGCGTGGATGTGACGCGCGAGCCTGGTCGTTCTTCAACAAGTATAAAGCTGGCATGGACCGTTACCTGCCTTATCTCGAAGGCAAAAAGGGTGCCGAGATTATGCCTTTGTATGTAAAGCCCGACCGACTCATTAGCGTGCGTAACATGCAAGACATGATGCGCGACCACTTTGAGGGAACTCCCTATGATATGACTCAAGACCCGGGAGCCAAGAATTACTTTGGCGTTCCTTATCGCTATCGACCAATGGAGTTTAAGGTCGACAGTGTAACCTACTCTCATGAGCGTGCAATTGCCACTCAGCAGACGGGATTCGTGTTTGCCACACAGATGCGTTCTTGGATGCCAGACCCAATAGGTGGAATTATTTGGTTTGGTGTTGACGATGCCAATACTGCCGTGTTTGTGCCAATGTATTGCTGCATTAACGAGGTGCCCGAGAGCTATCGTGAAGGTAAGGGCGACCTCTACACCTTTGACTTCGATGCCGCATTCTGGGTTAACAATCTTATTGCCAACCAGTGCTATCATCGCTATTCACAGATGATTCCTTATGTTCGCAATGTTCAAAAGGGCATTGAAGATGCTTTTGAGGCTCAGCAGCCTCAAGTCGAGGCTAAGGCAGCAGCCATTTACAAGAACAACCCTGCCGAGGCTGTCGAGTTCCTCACCAACTATAGCGTGAATAGCGCACAGGAAACAACCCGTAAATATCAAGACCTGGCTAAATACTTGTTTGTGAAATTCTTAGATGGCAACATCAAGAAGGAAAAAGACGGGAAGTTTGAGCGCAACAAGTGGGGCAACCCTGTTCAGCCCAATTATGGCGGTTACACTCAAGATTATTTCGAGACAATAGTTAAGGGCAGCGGCGACTACCTGCGTGTAAAAGAGGTGGAGAAATAATCAGCTACAGCTCTTGCTGTTTAATGATAAATGAGGCGCTCCTGATTCTGCTGGAATGAGGTGTGCCTCATTAGTTTGCGTAAAGTAATTAAACTTTTAGGCGCAAAAGCAGTCTTAACTGAGAATAAAGAAAAACTGAACAATGAGAAAATTACTTGTTTCTATAGTGGCTGTTGTAGGGCTGGTGATGGCACCGGTTGCCCATGCACTCTCGTTGAGTAACGAGAGCCTTAACTATCAAATTGTGTATCACTGGGGCATTGTATGGAAACATGCGGGCGATGCCACCCTCTCGGTTTCCAAGACCGGTAGTGGATATAATGCCCGGCTCACGGGCAAGACGCGCTCCTGGGCCGATAAAATTTACCCCGTGCGCGACACGCTCAAGTGCTCGATGAATGAAAGTTTCAGGCCAATAAAGTATGAGAAGCTCACGCATGAAAAATCTTACTATGCCCACGATATAGTCGCTTTTCACAACTCTGCAAGCAGCACTTCGGCTCATTGCACACGCTACCGCAAGGATAAGCCAACGGTAAACTTAAATCTCTCGACCAACGGTGTGGCTTATGATATGCTTAGCGTCTTTTACATGTTGCGCAATCTCGACTTCGACAAGATGGCTGCCAGCAAAGTTTATAAGACGTGCATCTTTTCGGGAAAAGAGAAAGAAACGCTCACCATCAAGTATTTAGGCGTTAAACAGTTGCAGCTTCGTGACAAGTCAAGGCATCAGGCTTTTCACCTCAAGCTCTCGTTTACTCGCGACAATGGCAAGAAGTCGAGCGACGGGATTGATGCTTATATTTCGACTGCCACTAATCGCATTCCATTGCTTGTGGTGGGAAAACTGCCCATTGGCGAGGTGAAATGCTACTATGCAAAATAATCAGTTTTTATTAATACATCTTTTTTAGCATGAAAATGACAAAGAATTTAGTGATTGCGGCAGTGCTTCTCGCATGTGGCACTGTTGCCCTCGGCTCTTGCCAGGGAAACGCTGGCACATCGGTCGGCAACGACACTGTTGCAGTGGCAGCAGGCGATACCGGTGTGGTAGAGAAGCCGTTGACGGTTATTGAGGTCGTTGATAATTATCTTGCTGAGGAATTTGGCAAGCAATATTCTCAAGCCGATGTGTGCATACCCTTTAGCACGGTTGTTGCCACCGATGAGAATGATGAACAGGATATTAAGGTGTGGGGCGACTTCTGGGTGTTTAACTACTCAATAGCTGGCGACACTTTAAAAACGGCGTCGGGTGGCAGCCATCCAGGCCTCATTCATCTCAAGAAAACAGCCAGTGGCTATGATGTGACAAGCTTTGACCAGGTGGGCGACGGGTCGCGATTTGACCCTACAGCCAGGAAAATCTTTGGCGAGCATTACGAAGCGTTCCGTAAAATCAATTCTAATGGTGAGGAACGTGAAAAGTCGCGTGCCAAAGGCATCGCCGAGTATGTTAACAAGCACGGGATTAAAGCCACAATGTATCAAGACTACGGTTGGCCAGCCGTGAAGCTCTAACCATACTAATTAGATGTGATAATGAAAAGAGGTGCACCAGTAAAAATGATGTGCCTCTTTTTCTGCACTATGTGAGAATAGGTGTTGATATTATCCCCCTTTTTTATTGGCATCTTTCCTCTCAAATGCTTGACATGTAGCCCGCTGCTGGGCTTCACACGTTTAAAAATCTTAGCTTTTCGGTGGAGAATGACGATTATATTAAAAATAATGTGTAACTTTGCAGTTTGTAAATTGAATAATAAAAAATACTATATAAGAAATGGCACAGAACGAAGACGTTTTCAAGAAAATTGTATCGCATTGCAAAGAGTATGGGTTTGTGTTCCCATCAAGTGAAATTTATGACGGCTTGGGCGCTGTTTATGACTACGGTCAAAACGGAGTTGAGTTGAAGAACAACATCAAGCGTTACTGGTGGGAAGCGATGACGCTGCTTCACGACAACATCGTGGGTATCGATTCGGCAGTGTTTATGCACCCCACTATCTGGAAGGCCAGTGGCCACGTTGACGCATTCAACGACCCCTTGATTGACAACCGCGACAGCAAGAAACGTTACCGTGCCGATGTCCTCATCGAGGATCAGCTTGCAAAGTTTGAGGAGAAGATGGACAAGGAAGTGGCAAAGGCTAAGAAGCGATTTGGCGACAGCTTCGACGAGGCAATGTTCCGCCAGACCAACCCACGTGTCCTGGAAAACCAGCGCAAGTGGGACGAACTTCACAGCCGCTTTGAGAAAGCAATGAACGACAACAACCTCGACGAGCTCAAGCAAATAATCCTTGACTACGAGATAGTTGACCCCATCAGCGGTACCCGCAACTGGACCGACGTGCGCCAGTTCAACCTCATGTTCAAGACCCAGATGG
>CAMJZF010000021.1 GCA_946410125.1 uncultured Prevotellaceae bacterium
TTGAAAAATTCCTGCAAAAAAGTTTTGTCATTTCTACAACCTTTTGTAGTTTTGCAATGAAAAACTAAAGCCCAATACGCGTTGGGTTTTTTTGCACCGACAAACTATTGCATATTATTCTCACCTTATAATTTATTATACAATCTCTCTAAGACAAAACGATGATACAGACAGTAGTAAAACGTGACGGACGCGTTGTTGGATACAACGAGGAAAAGATTAAAGCAGCGATACGCAAAGCAATGCTCGCTACCGAGGGTGGCGACGACGAAGCGTTGATACAACGCATTGCCGACCACATTGGCGCTCGCGGAAAGGAACAGATGAGCGTTGAAGGCATTCAGGACATGGTGGAGCTGGAATTGATGAAAAGCCCTCGCAAGGAAGTAGCAAAGTGCTATATCAACTATCGCCACAAGCGCAGTGTGGCCCGAAAAGCCAAGACCCGCGACATGTTCCTCGAGATTATCAATGCCAAGCACAACGATATCACGCGCGAGAATGCCAACATGAATGCCGAGTCGCCAGCAGGCATGATGATGAAGTTTGCCAGCGAGACCACCAAGCCATTCGTTGACGATTATCTGCTGAGCGAAGAGGCGCGCGAGGCTGTTCGCAACAATTACCTTCACATCCACGATAAGGACTACTACCCCACCAAGAGTCTCACTTGCGTTCAGCATCCGCTCGACAAGATTCTGAACAACGGCTTCTGGGCAGGACATGGCGAGTCGCGCCCAGCCAAACGCATCGAGACCGCAAGCGTGCTCGCATGCATCTCGATGGAAACAGCGCAGAACGAAATGCACGGCGGGCAGGCGATTCCAGCATTCGACTTCTATCTGGCTCCATTCGTTCGCAAGACCTTTATCGAGGAAGTGAAAGTCCTTGAGGACATCTACGGAGAAGAGTACAAGGACATGTATGACGTGAAGATCGACGACTATATCATCCGTCCCCTTGATGGGCTGAAAGGCCGTGAGCGCGTGTTGCAACATGCCATCAACCGCACAGCCAGCCGTGTGCATCAGGCCATGGAAGCGTTTATCCACAACATGAACACCATCCACAGCCGTGGTGGCAACCAAGTGGTATTCAGCTCAATCAACTACGGCACCGACACCAGCGCCGAGGGACGTTGCATCATCCGTGAGCTACTGCACTCCACATGGGAAGGCGTGGGCAACGGTTCGACCGCCATCTTCCCAATCCAGATTTGGAAGAAGAAGAGCGGTGTTAGCTATCTGCCCGAAGATCCCAACTATGACCTGTACAAACTTGCCTGCAAAGTCACCGCCCGCCGGTTCTTCCCCAACTTCGTGAACCTTGACGCCACCTATAACTTCCATGAGAAATGGGACATCAACGATCCCGAGCGTTACAAATATGAGGTAGCGACAATGGGTTGCCGCACACGCGTGTTTGAGAACCGTTTCGGTCCAAAGACCAGCATTGGGCGCGGCAATATCTCGTTCTCAACCATCAACATTGTGCGCCTTGCCATCGAGTGCATGAAAATTGAAGACCAAGAGGCACGCATCAAGGAATTCTTCCATAAGCTCGACAATGTGCTCGACATCACTGCCCGTCAGCTCGATGACCGCTTCAACTTCCAGAAAACCGCGATGGCAAAGCAGTTCCCACTGCTCATGACCCAGCTGTGGAACGGATGCGAGAATCTCAAGCCCAACGAAACCATAGAAAGCGTTATCAACCAAGGTACGCTGGGCATTGGGTTCATTGGTCTTGCCGAGTGCCTCATCGCACTCACAGGGAAGCATCATGGCGAGAGTCAGGAGAGCCAAGAACTTGGCCTGAAGATTATAGGCCACATGCGTGAACGCATCAACGAGTTCAGCCTGGAATACAAGCACAACTACAGCGTGCTCGCCACTCCGGCCGAGGGACTTGCTGGCAAGTTCACACGCCGCGACCGTAAGGACTTTGGCGAAATTCCAGGAGTCACCGACAAGATTTACTACACCAACAGCAACCATGTGCCAGTGTACTACAAGTGCAGCCCCAAGCACAAAGCCGAGGTAGAAGCTCCCTACCATGCCCTCACAGGCGGTGGACACATCTTCTATGTGGAGATTGACGGCGATGCCACCCACAACCCGCAAGCCATCATGGACATTGTGGACCTAATGCACAAGTACAACATTGGATATGGCTCGGTAAACCACAACCGCAACCGCTGCATGGACTGCGGCTATGAAGACGCGACCGACAACTTGCATGAATGCCCTGAGTGCCACGGCCACAACATCGACAAGCTGCAGCGCATCACCGGCTACCTGGTGGGCACTACCGACCGCTGGAACAGCGGCAAACTCGCCGAGCTGCGCGACCGGGTGGTACATAAGTAAGTAGTAAGTTGTAAGTTGTAAGTGATTATAGCGGCTTCTATCAATTATGGAAAAGTTGCGAGTTTTGCACGTTGTAGAAGGCACCAGCGTTGACGGCCCCGGACTTCGCACATCGATATATCTTGCGGGATGCCTACACCACTGCCCCGGCTGCCATAACCCGGAATCGTGGAACATGAACGGCGGCGAAGAACGCACGCTCGATGAGCTGATGGAAATCATCACCTACAACGAGGCTCCCGTCACCTTCTCGGGCGGTGACCCGCTGGCTCAGGCCGAGCCTCTGGCGCATCTTGTGGAACGCATCAAGCGCGAAACGGGATATAACGTGTGGTGCTACACGGGCTACACTTGGGAGCAGGTGAAGCAGCAACCTCAACTCATGAAAGTGGTAAAGCAGCTCGACGTGCTCGTTGACAGCCCATTCTTGATGGCTGAACGTGACACAAAGCTACGTTTTCGCGGCAGTAGCAACCAGCGACTCATAGATGTGCAACGAAGCCTTGCCACCAACGAAATAGTACTTTGGAGTGACTAATCCAGCCTGAAAATAAAGACATTAATGGGACACAAAAATCCCTCGGCCAAAGCGGTCGAGGGATTTATTGTTGTCATTGAGGACCAAGGTTATTTTTCCCAGGTGATGTTCCAGATAGCGAAGCGGTCCTTGTTGGATGTACTACCCGACTTGCTCAAAGATTCAATATAGAGAACCACATCACTGGTAGTGTTGATTTCGGCAGTATAGTAATAAGCCTGTCCCTTAACAGCATCAGGATTGTCGATTATAATATCCTGAATTTCGGTTGCAGGAGATGTCGCGGTCATCACTCTTACATGGAATTTCACGCCCGGATCGGTCAAGAAATAACCATAGCCAAATGACAGCTTCTTCATTCCACCAGAAATAACAGGCGACTCAATGTGACTCTTCTTGTTAGCATCGGTGCTACCATTCAGGTGAACGGCATAAGCCCAACGGTCGCTGCCATCGGCCTTCTTGCCAATAGCCGAATAAGTGGGAGGAGCATCCGACTCACCGCCTATAAGCAATCCACACTTGAACGCCTTCCACCCCTTGGTTGAAGTAAGGTCGGCAAACTGTGTCTGCGATGTAGGAGTACCACCATTCATGGTCTCGAAGTCGTCAATAGTCTGCAGCAGAGCCTTTCCACCAAACTTAAAGTTATCGAGTTGCCAAGTAGTGTAGTTAGACTGCTGCTCCGAAACATAACGGAAGCCAATGCAGTAAGTGCCCTCATACTGACTCAAGTCGATAGTTCCCGAACTAATAAACTCCGATTGTCCTTCAATAGCTGCAGTAGCAAGTGTTGGATTAAGCTTGACGAGCTCAGCGGTCGTTGGATCGTTGGTCGACATCAAGTAAACCTCCAGCACGTCGGTACCACGATAATAACGAACCTTTGATTGGAAGCTCAATTCCTTCCTGCCAGCGTTAGTGATGTCAAGAGCAGGAGTGATTAACCATGCATCATAAGGAGGTTGCTTGCCACTATAGCCAGTAACAGAAGCATACTTGTTGCTGTCAAATTCATCGATGTACCAGTTCTTGTCACCCTTGACATTCTTGAGTATCCACCCATCTGGCATAGGACCATTCTTAACACAGCTTTCGAAATTCTCGGTTAGCTCGGTAACACCACCAGTCAAGATAGAGAGCTTATACTCATCGATCGAACCAGTGTTATTGGTAATACCTGCCATACCCATGAATGATGCCAGACTGCCCTTAACCCAGATTTGAGTGCCCAGCAGTTCGGGGAAGTCTTTCAAGTTAGCATCACGACGGAAGCTTGACCCTTGCGGCAAAGCCACGGCAATGCACTTAGAGAAATCGCGGACGTCGGCACTTGGTGCAATAACGATAGTGTTGTCGAGAGTAAACGGAGCCTCCCATTCAATGTCGCTGCTGCCTGCAACCTCATTAACACCAGGAGCGATGGCACCAACGATATAACCGGTTACCCAGCCCTTCTTGCCTTGGTCTTGCAACTCAATTGCCTCGGTTACTGTCCATGGGTCGCTTGGATAACCCTTGGTGTCGTTGTCAAATCCAATGCAGTCATTAGCATCACGCAGATAGAGCCCCCACTTGTCGGAACCACTCATGTAGAGTATACCTTGAACATCGCCACGTCCCACTGGTAGTGGGTCGCCACGGAAGTTAGCATAATTACTGTTGTTCACACCCAAGACGTTACCGTCCTCATCCTTAATGTTGCGAGTGGTAGAAGAAGCGCTCTCGCTGAAAGGCAGCTCACCATCGGCACCTACCCATTCAACGTCGCGAATAATGACAAATTGACCTTGATACTTGAGCTGAGTCTCCGCATCGCTGTGACCAACCACATCGCCAATGTTTACCTCAATGGGATTGATTTTCTCAAGATTGGGAAGACCATTAATTTCAACGTGCTCCTTAAATTGGTCGAGAGTCATACGTCCAGCTTCCCAGACACTCTGTTGTGGATACCACTCAGGCTTACCGATTAGGTACTCACCATTGTACTTACCAATCCAAAAGTCCTTCATGTTGATAACGATTTCCTGTCCCAGACGGTAGGTGTTGCAGATGCTGTTGGCATCGATAGAGATGCCTATACCCGCTGTCTCATCCTGAATGTAGAGGTGCTTATAAATGTTACCCTCTTCATCGCTACTGGTTACCCAGCCATGAATGTAGGTATCTTCCTTGCAGGTGTCGATAAAGTTTCGCGCATCCTGCCAGTATTTTGCCTTAAATTCGGCAATTGTCATGTTAGCCTGATGCTCGGCGTGAGGCACCACCATTGGTGGCATGTCGAAGTCTTCGTTACATCCCACAGCCACAAGCATGAGCAACAATGCATTGAGGAATAAATTTAAACGTTTCATAATGTATATCTTGTTATTGTTGATTTCAAATATAATAATGTGTAGTTATTAGAATCTCACACCCACGTTGAAGTACATCCTGAAGCCCTGTGCATAGTAGTACTTGTTGGGGAATTTGGCAGTGGTATAATTTTTATAGTCGAAACGACCTTGCTGATAGCCACCCGTCTGGATGTTGGTGTTGTTGAGCAAGTTGTTAAGGCTCAGGTTAAGGTTGAGCGAAGCCGAACGGGTAAGATATATAATCTTACCTATGCTCATGTTGATAATCAAAGCCTCGTTGAGTTTCTCCTGTTTGCCAATATCGCGCATCATCTGTTCAAGTTCCTGCTCGCTTCCAGCCACGGTGTAAAGTTCGGGCAGAACTTCATGACGAATGGGCGACAGGTCGACATAAGAACGATTCATCCACACGCCGTTAACCTCAAAGAACCACTGGTTAGGCGCGCTCCAGTTGAATCCTAAACTATAGGCCTCCTGTGGAGTTCCGCTCACATAGAAGTTCTTCAGGTAAACAGTCTGTGTAACATCGGCAACCGAACCGTTCTCAAAGCTTCTTGTTCCCAAAGGTCGGTTCTTGTACTGATAGCGTGCAAAAGTCGCCGCCGCGTTAAGAGTGAGTGAAGGAGTGATCTTATAGGCAGCACCAATCTCAATGCCCTTGTGTTCCTTCTGTACACCAGTGAGCGAGTAGTTCACAAAAGTGCTGTTATAGTCATCGTAGAAAGAAGTGCGCTCGGTCATGTCCCAGAATTCAGTCCAGAAACCAGTTATCGAGCCCATGAACCTGCGATAGTTCCACACATATCCTATGTCGCCCGAGAGGATGCGTGCGCTCTTGAGGTCGGTAATCACGTCGTCCTTGATGCGTGGCGAGATGTAAGCGTTGTAATATTCAGGAGCGCGTGTGCCATAGTAGACATGCGCCTGAATGTTGTTGCGTCCATCAATCTTGTAGATGATGCCCGCCTTGGCGGCATAGTTGATAAAGCTGTGACTTTCCCCTTTGCCTAAGGAGCTCTCGGGAGCACGTCCGTTGCGCATCTTACCGTCGCGCTGGAAAGACGTTGCGCTCACCTGAACACCGTAATTGATGTCAAATCGATTCAGGTTCACGACATTCTGCAGCCACAAGCGTCCTGTAATAGAGTTTATATTGTAATCGTAGCCAAAGCGGTCACCCTTGAGGATGCGACGGTTGGGATTTTCCAAGTCGTTCTGCATCATATCGGCATCATCGGGGAAGTCGCGCTCGGCATACTGGTCAACATCGAGCCAGAATCGCCCGCCAAGCAAGTCCTTCATAGTCTTGTAGTAAGACGAGCGGCTATAGTTGGCACTCACGCCACCCTGCAGAGAGAGAACAGGAGAGATGCGCATGTTAAGGTTACTGCTGAGCATCCAGTTAAACTGGTTGCTGTGTCGTTTCTCAATAACGTAGCTTGAGCCCTTGTCTTCTCCCCCTTGCTCAAACTCGTAGTTGTTCAGGTAATTCACCTGATATAGCTCGGCCCAGTTGAGCTGACGTTTCTCTTCCATATTGAGCCATTCCCACTCAAAGAGGTCGGCAGTCTCGGGGCTGGAGGTTCTATAGTATGAAGGCAGATAACGATAATAGTCGGGCCTTGGGTCACGAGCGTTGTACCAGTTCAAAGCGCTCGAAGCGTAGAACGACTTGTGGAATGCCAGACCCGTGGTGAGAGAAGTGCCAGTCTTGGGAGTCCAAATCCAGCTTAAAATAGCGGTAGGGTCGAAAGTGTCGACCACCTTAGCGTTGCGTTTCTTGCCCTCTTGCCAACCCCAGTTCACATTATAGAGGTTGTTGTGTGCAAGGTTATAAGCCTCGTCAAAAGTAGCTGCGTTGCTGGCTCGCTTAGTAGGCGCTCCAAAAACAGTGAGCGACACCGAGTGCTGCTGGTTGAGCACCTTTTGCAACGACAGGAAACCACCCCAGCTGTTGTAGAACGATCCTGGAATAATACCCTCGCCGGCATAACGTGCAATGGCACTAAGAGTGAGAGCCCAGCCTTGCTTAGTAAGGCCTGTACTATAGGTAATCATACCTCTCCAGCGATAGTTGCTGTTGGTATAAGCCAAACTGCCACGGAAGCCGGGAGAGTAGTCCTTGGCATGGGTGAAGATGTTGGTAGCTCCACCAATGTCGCCAAAACCAAAGCTTGTAGCCTCGGTAGCATATCCCACGCTACGGCTCTTGAAAGCCTGGTTCATGCCTCCAATCATCGAGTAGTTGAAACGTCCACGCGCGGCATCATTAAAGTTGATGCCGTTGATGTAGGTTTGGCTGTACTCATTGTTGTAACCACGAATGCGGAAACGCATCGCGCTGAAGTTGTAGTTGGTAGCCTTGTAGTAGGGGTTGTCGGTAGCACCGGTCAACGCCCCCACTTGCTGAGCATTACCTTCCTCATCCTCAAGCATTGATTCAGTGAGAATCAATTCGGTATTATCCTCGCTCTCCTCTTCCAGTTCGGAGGAAGAAGGGACAATCCTGATATATCCCAAATCATCAACGCCGTTAAGGATAACGACATCTTGTGCCAGGTCGCGATAACCGTAGCAGAAGATGAGCATACGGTCATTGCCCGGACGGGCATCGGTAATGACAAAGTCACCGCTTGGTCCGGTAATGGCACTACACCCCTGCTCATCGAGCAACACCGTAGCTCCCGCCACCGGAACGTTGGTTCTTGAGTCAATCACCACGCCCCTGAGCCCCGTTTGAGCCAAAGCATTGAAACTCAAAAGGAGCGAAAGAAGCATAAAAAGTTTAAGTCTCATAGAAAGTATTTGATTAGTTATGTTTAAAAGTCACTATTAACAAGGTTAACCAAAAAAACGTTAACATCGGCATAAAAACAACTATCTATAATATATAGAATTTTCAAAGATACAACATTTTTTTCAAAAAACAGTCAAAAACGGTTCAATAATTTTACAAATCCTTTTACAAACAACACATCTAAAGACATTTGTGTCAATCCAATTAAAAAAAAGATTGAAAAATTGGTTTTCTTTAATTATTTTTTTATTTTTGCGGTCATAAATATAACAATTCATTTAATTCATAACATTTAAAAACAGAAGATTATGTTTAGAAAAACCCTTTATTCACTCTTTTTATCTGCAACCCTAATGCTCAGCAGTTGCGGCAACGGCGGAGGCCTGCTCGGCAACATTTTAGGGATGGGCACCACAACAACCAGCACCACAGGCAACGTGCTTGGCAGTGTTCTCGGTAGCGTTCTTGGTGGCATGGCCAGCTCGGGCGGCGGAATGCTTGGCGGCATCTTTGGCAGCGCCCTTACCGACAATACCGCCACAAGTTTGGCAAACATGGTTATCGGCAACGTAAAACTCAACCAGAATGAACTCGTTGGCACTTGGATCTATGCCCAGCCCGGCTGCGCATTCACCAGCCAGAATCTACTTGCCCAAGCCGGAGGTCAGGCAGCAGCCACCCAAATCAAGAGCAAACTCAGTCCTGCTTTCCAAAGCCTGGGCTTTAGCAGCAACAACACCGGTTTTGCCTTTGACCAGAACGGCAATTTTGAGGCTTATCTTAAAGGCCTTCCGCTGAGTGGTACTTACACATTTGACCCATCGAGCGGCAAACTCAACCTGAAGACCAAAGTAGGCACCATTGCCTCATTTGTCACTCGCACCGCCAACGGCCTGTCAATCACCATGGAGTCGAAGATGCTTCAGAGTGTAATTCAGGCCTTAGGCAACATGTCGGGCAACAGCACCATCAGCTCAATTGGCAACTTGGCCTCTCAATTTAATGGTGTGCGCATGGGATTTGATGTTGTAAAGTACAATAAGTAGTTGTCAGTTTTCAGTAGGTTACAGATTACAGGTACTGAGATTACTGCTGAATGACAAAACGAGCAGGGCGTTATTGCCTTGCTCGTTTATTTCATGTCCTTCGGTATATCAGGCCGGTGATTACCAGTTTGAGCCAAGCTCACGAAGCGTGTTCTGGGCGTCAACATCACCTTGCTGTGCAGCTCGGCGCAACCATGAGATAGCTTCGGTCTGGTTCTTGGAAACTCCCTCCCCTTCAAGGTAAGATACCCCAAGGTTGAACTGTGCTTCAGCATCGCCCTGTTCGGCAGCCTTGCGGTACCACTCTACAGCCTTCTTGCTGTTTTTCTTGGTGCCCTTGCCTTCGTCATAGCACATGCCGAGGCAACGCTGAGCCGGTGCGAAGTCTTGTTTTGCTGCTTTCTCAAACCATTTGAAAGCTTTCTTGTAGTCGAGCTTCACACCCTTGCCAAAGAAATAGTAGTTTCCAATGCTGCACTGTGCGAATTTGTCGCCTTCCTGAGCCGATTTTTCAAACCAGTAAGCTGCCTGCACATCATCTTGTGGGGTTCCCACCCCTTCTTCATAACACACGCCGAGGTTATACATGCCCATAGCATCGCCCTGTTCGGCAGCCTTTCGATACCAGTAGGCAGCCTGGTTGTGATCCATGGGAGCACCCTCGCCAGTCTTGTAGCAATAGCCCATTACGAGCTGTGCCTGAGCGTTACCCATCACGGCATCGGGATAGTATTGCCTTGCCTCTCCAGTGAGTCCGTTAGGTATTACCACGGTCTGCGCCATAGCTGTTGTTGCCATAGAGAGCAACAGTGCCATAACAATTATAACATGATTAATTGTGATTCGTTTCATAGTCATTAATGATTATATGCCCCAAGTGGGACAGAGGTTAAACAATATTCATAATGTATCGAGGGCAAAGGTAAAAATATTTTTTTGAATCTGCAATATATCATTAGCAACCCGAGGGTCGCTGCGGGTGTTATTTGGTTAATTTATAGTTAAAAGTGGCACATTATTTGCTATAGTGTTTTAAACTTCGATACATTTGTGGCATCTAATGTGCGAAAATAAATTCTGTAATATTTTTGTTTAACTTTAAAATGTTTTAGGTACTATGGAATTTTTTGTAATCATGAATGACCAGCAACAGGGTCCGTTCAGCATTGAGCAACTTGCCAACATGAGCATCATGCCCGACACACCAGTGTGGCGCGAAGGCATGGCCGACTGGACTACTGCCGAGAACGTAGCTGAACTTCAGCACCTTGTTGCCTATGCTCCTCGGGTTGATGGTGCGCAACCACCAGTCCCCGATGCTACAGCTTCACCAGCTCAGCCTCCCCAGTGGGCTCCCCGCCCCGCTATGAACGATATGTCACACACCACTCCATTTCCCACCCACGACCAACCCACTCCCAAGCCTCGCAAGAGCCACACCGCGCTGTGGGTGACATTGCTGATAGTTGGCATCCTTGCCATCATTCTTGCCATCACCAATCCCAGCCGTGACGACCACTGCCGCGCCATCACCAAAGAGTCTCGCACGTGGGTTAGCGAGACCGTTGAGGACCTTGGCGGCACCGGCATCATAGGCGGTATTGTAAAGGCGGGGTCGACGCGCCTCATCCGCGGCCTTGTGGACAAGATTGTAGATGTTGACAACTATGTATTGTTCTCGATGGGCTATATAGACAATGGTGCCGAGAAGTCGAGAGTGTCGTTTGGCATCATGGGTCATGTTTTCACCTTTGACAAGAACCTCATAGACGAGAAACTAAAAGAAGCCTTTGGCAATAGCGTGAGCGACATCGTTGGCTTTGGCAACATTTTCTCGAGCGATGAAGAGATAGAAGAGGACAATACCGAGGTTGCTCCTATTCCCGAGGAGAACAAAGAAGAAGAAGTGACGCCCGAAGACCGTGCCGAGTCGACCTTTGACATGCCCGACGAAGTAGACACGCTTATCAAGAACGGAGCAAAGATGGCTGCCAAAGAAGGTGCTAAGGCACTTGAGAAAGCCATCAACGACATTTTCAAATAAGAAATCGAAAAGATTTAAATAAGGAGGGTGTGCCAGAATTTTGACACACCCTCCATTTTTTACAGTTCGTCGTGAGCAAAGACTATCATCAGCTTTGATTTATACCTTCTCCACTCGAGGTTGAAGATGCTGCTGCCATATTTAGCACCCTTAGGGTCGACCTCGCCATAGAAACGCATTAGAATGAAATGCGCCAGCAAAGCCACCACTGTGTCGTGCAGAGCGGTGTCAAACCCCAGTGGCTGCTCATTCTTAAAAGCAAACTTCATGATGATGTTGCGCGAATCGATGTTAGGATTGTAGTTGTCAAAATCCAAGTAGCCGAGGACGCGGTCACGCAAGTCGGCATATCCTTCCTTGAGTTTGATTAACAGCATGTTGCGGTTATCGTTAGTGAGAATGCGCTCGTTTTCATTGTAAGCGCAATGCCATGCACTCTGCGCATAGACATAGTTGAGAATTTCATCAAAATCGATAGTGATTGTTACAAAGTGTTTGTCCATGAGATAAAGGGGTTAAAGGAATAAAAGGAATAAAAGGAATAAAAGGTGTTAAAGGGGTGGGGGTTATGCCGCTCTGCCATAGGGTGCACGGCAGTTCATACGAGAAAGAGTGTGCTTGATGATTACCCACGCATGCTGCTCGGCGAGGAAGAAACGCGAAGCCCTGCACTGCTCAAGCACGATGGTGAGAGCCTGAGCTATCGACATCCTGTCCTGCTCCATGATGTATCGCACCTTGCGTATCATGTCGAGCCACATGTCGCGCGTGGCAGTACTCTTAAAGGCGATAGAGTCAGCACGTTCAAGTAGTTTAGGCACAACGACATAAGCCCTGTCAAATCCCACATGATAAGGCGGTGTGCCAGTGGCAAGAGCAATATTCAAAGCCACCTGCCGCAGGTTCTTAACCCGCCGCTTCCTTAGTTTGTCGTAGATTTCACAATATAGCTCGGTGAGCTGACGGTCGCGCATGTCGCGTCGCTGAGCACTCTCGCTCTTGTTTGAATAATTCATTTGTTGTGTGTTTTAGTTAAGGTTAATAATCGTGTTTTGTTATCACGATGCAAAGATAATATAAACAAATGGTAAAATGCAAATATTTTAAGGTAATTTTACAACTTATTTCTGGATAGGAGTGGATAGGAGTAACTAAGAGTAACTAAGAGTGACTAAGAGTGACTAAGAATGGATAGGAGTGACTATGAAAAACTACTGAAAAAAGGTGCCCCATGATGAGGCACCTTGAAAACTAAACAATTAGGGTTTAGAAAATAATTGGGAATGTTTTTTAGATGAGTTCTATAAATTCAAGAATCATCTTTTACATACAGAACTCACATTATATTATTATTTTACCGAGAAATCGGCCTTGCGCATGTCGCCTTCGCGAGCAAGAGCAACATGGAATGCGAGAGCCATTTCGTTGTTTTGCATCACATGTCCCATCTTGCAAGCCTTGAGGTACTCACGCAACAATGGTCGATAAATGGGGTGAGCAGCATTCTCGATAATCTCCTCGGCACACTGCACGGGATCCTTGAAACGCAGGTCGGCAACACCCTGGTCGGTAACGATGATGTCGACACTGTGTACTGTGTGGTCGATGTGGGTACACATGGGCACGATAGTCGAGATGCAGTCGTCCTTCTTGATAGATGGGCACATGAAGATGCTGGTGTAGGCATTGCGAGTGAAGTCGCCGCTGCCGCCAATACCGTTCATGAGTCGAGTACCGCTCACGTGTGAAGAGTTGATGTTACCGAAGATGTCGGCCTCGATAGCAGTGTTCATAGAGAGAACACCCAGACGGCGGATAACCTCGGGGTTGTTAGAAATTTCGCTTGGACGCATGAGCACCTTGTCGTGGAGCTTGTCGATATTGTCGAAGAACTCGGCCATGGTGTCGTGTGCCAGAGTGAGCGAGCATGTGCTCACAAACTTGCAGTGACCATGCAGAAGCAACTTAACAAAGGTGTCTTGCATAACCTCGGTGTAAACCTCGAAAGGTGGAATCTCGTCGCTCTCCTCAAGGCTGTCGAGCACGGCGTTGGCGATGTTGCCCACGCCACTCTGCAGTGGCAGGAACGACTTGGGAATGCGACCGCACTTCATCTCATTGATGAGGAATTGCACCACGTTGTGACCAATCTTGCGAGTGGTGTCGTCAACAGGAGTGAAGGCGCCTGCCTTGCCCAGCTGGAACGAAGTCTTTACCACGCCCACAACCTTCTTGGGGTCGACGTGAGCAGTGGGTGAGCCAGCGCGATCGTGAGGTGTATAGATAGGGATCTCGCGACGGTTGGGTGGGTCGAGAGGAATATAGATGTCGTGCAGGCCGCGAATGCTCTCGGGCAGCTGGTCGTTGAGCTCGATAATAACCTTGTCGGCACACTTGAGCCATGTGGGAGTGCATCCTACCGAAGTGCCGAGAACAATCTCGCCGTCGTCGGTAATGCTCTGAGCCTCAACGATAGCGACGTCCATCTTGCCGTAGTAGTTGTAACGGAACTCCTGAGAGAGCTCGCTCAGGTGGCGATCGTTATAGTGGATTATGTTACTGTTGATAGCCTTGCGCAGGTCGGGGTGTGACTGGTAAGGAGTGCGATAGTTGATAGCCTCGGCGCGAGTGAGTTCACCGTCGATGAAATCGTTGGTTGACGCACCGCTAAAGATGTTGATTTTAAACTCACGCCCAGCCTCATGCTCACGACGAGCCTTGGCGGCGATGAAAGGAGCAACTGCCTTAGGGCATCCTGGAGCGGTAAATCCAGATACGCCCACGTTGTCACCAGTCTTGACAAATTCGGCAGCCTCTTCGGCTGTGATAATAGGATAAATCATTGTTAATCGATTATATTATAAGTTATATAGTTTGGTCGATGTTTCAAAAAAACATGCAAAGGTACACATTATTTTTAAAAAGACAAGGCTAAAGAGTAAATGATAACACGAGTTGTGAAAAAAGACCTACTTTGTGAGTGTCGCGCTCATGATTAGCGTAATATCGATTAGCGTAATTTTTGGACGTAATTGCAACAAGTTGATTATTTTTTTGTACTTTTACGGGCTGAAAACAAAAAGACTTGAAATATAAATGGAAACTACTTTTCTTAACAAGCGATTAATCGGCACCATGACGGTGCGCAGTGTATTGACTTTTGTGCTATCAATACTGGCCTTTGCTGCTATTTCATGGATATATTTCTATCCCAACGACGTTAACGGCGACGTGCTCCAGCAAAATGACGTAATGCAAGGAGCGGCCAACGGTCAAGAGGCAAAAGTCTATAACGAGACCCATAATGGTGAGCCCACATGGTGGACCAACAGCCTCTTTGGCGGCATGCCGACGTTCCAGATAGCCCCCTACTACAAGAGCAACTCAATCGTCAACACCATAGGCAAGGTGCTTACCCTTGGTTTCCCGTCGCCAGTGAGCTGGATATTCCTGCTCATGCTGGGTTTCTTTATCCTGATGCTGTCGTTTGACATGAAATGGTACCTTGCAGTGCTTGGCGCCATTGGATATGCGTTCTCGTCTTATTTCTTCATTATCATTGACGCGGGTCATATATGGAAGCTACTGGTGCTGTGCTACATTCCCCCCACAATAGCAGGTATAGTGTGGGCCTATCGCGGCAAATATCTGCTTGGAGCTACCGTAGCCGCTGTCTTTGCCACGTTGCAGCTCATCAGCAACCATGTGCAGATGACTTACTACTCGCTGTTTATCATTGTGCCACTTGTTATAGCATTCTTAGTGATAGCCATCAAGGAGAAGAAAATTGGCCGGTGGGTTATTGCCACCTGCTCGCTTGCTGTTGCTGCCCTTCTCGCCCTTGGTGCCAACGCGTCGAACCTGTATCTCTCATATAAATACTCGCAAGAGACCATGCGCGGCGGTCACAGCGAGCTCACTCCCCTTCCCGCCAAGGACGGCAACTCACAAGTGAGCAACGAGCCCACCAACGGAGGTCTGAGCAAGGAATACATCACCCAGTGGAGCTACGGCATTGACGAGACCTGGACGCTGATGGTACCTAACGTGAAAGGTGGCACCAGCATGAAATCGCTCGCCGAAGTTGACAACGCCGAAGACATGTCGAGCGAAAGCGAACTTGGCTTGCAAGGGATGCAAGCCTTCTCACAATACTTTGGTGACCAGCCGTTTACCAGCGGTCCCGTATATGTGGGTGCCTTGATCTTCGTGTTGTTTATCATAGGTCTGTTTGTCGTCAAAGGTCCTGTAAAATGGGCATTACTCATAGCTACCCTACTCTCAATCCTGCTCTCTTGGGGGCACAACTTCATGGGCCTTACCGACTGGTTTATCGACAACTTCCCGATGTACAACAAGTTCCGCACCGTGTCGAGCATCCTTGTCATAGCCGAGTTTACCATGCCCCTGCTGGCTGTGCTTGCACTAAGAGAAATGTTCAGGCAAGAGGACTATTTCAAGAAAAACGGCAAGCTGACCTATATCGTGTTTGGCTGCTGTGCTGTGCTTTGCGTGCTGTTTGCCATCATGCCAGAGATGTTTGGCGGTACGCCCAGCGACGAAGAGGCAGCCCGACTGAATCAAGCCCTTGGTGGGCAAGCCACTCTCGACCAGCTTCCAGGCGTTACGGCTGCCGTTGAAGCCATTCGTCACAGCCTCGTTAGCAGCGACGCATGGCGCAGCCTTGTGATAATCGCTCTTGGATTTATCACCCTTCTCGCCTATAAGTTCAAGAAACTCAATGCCATGGCAACGAGCCTTATAGTAGCAGCCATCGTTCTGGTCGACATGTTCATGGTTAACAAGCGCTACCTTAACGAGGAGCGTTTCGTGAGCCGCGACGATCTTCCCGAGACCACATTTGAAAAGACCGCTGCCGACGCCCAAATCCTCGCCGACACCACTCAGAACTACCGAGTGCTTGACCTGCAAGGGTTCACTCAACCACGATCGAGCTACTTCCACAAGACCATTGGCGGCTACCACGCTGCCAAGCTCACCCGCTATAACGACCTTATAGAGCGTCAGATCACCAAGAACAACATGAACATCGTGAACATGCTCAACGGCAAGTGGGTGATTGTGAGCGACGAACAGGCCCAGCAAAATCCCGGAGCCCTGGGCAACGCTTGGTTTGTCGACAGCCTGACCTACGTCAACACTGCAGATGAAGAGATGAAGTTCCTCGACAAATTCAATCCCGCCACCTTGGCTGTTGCCGATGCCAAATTTAAGGACGTGCTAAAAACGGCAAAACCCAAGCAGCCCGGCGACACCATCTTTGAGACCACCTACGCTCCCAACAAGCTCACCTACCATGCTCACAGCGAGCAAGGGGGTCTGGCAGTGTTCAGCGAGATTTACTTCCCCTGGGGCTGGACAGCTACCATCGACGGCAAGGAGGCCAAGATTGGCCGTGTGAACTATGTGCTGCGAGCCATGCAACTGCCTGCCGGCGACCATACCATAGTCATGACCTACGACCCTGAAGAGGTGCACAAGACCGAGGGCATAGCCAAGACATCGGTATATGTCATCTTGCTGCTGATAGTTGGCTCGTTGGGATGGGGAATTTACAAGACTACCCGTCGGAAGGAAGAAACAGAAACACGTGATAAGTAAAAAGTTGAATTTACAATAAACTTGGGGCGCATCAGGAGATATCGCACGGCGTTGAGCCGTCATCACCGAAGCAAAGGGCACGGCATCCACTCGCCCTTTGCCTTTGGCTTTGTGCGATTTGTACTAAGGGAGAAACTTCCCTATTACTGCTATGATGACATGGGCGACACCCGCCAGGCCGTTGTAGAGTCGCTGCGCGGCATGAAAAGCCACCCTCGCGTGATTTCCTTCAAGGGGCTGAAGATGCTGTTTCGCATCACCAACCATTTCAACCCCGAAAACATACTTGAAATGGGCTCATGCTATGGATTGACCTCGACAAGCATGCTCAATGTGTCGTCGGGAAGTGCCTTGTGGCTCTATGACCCCCAGATCAATAGCTACCAGGTCACCGGCAGGGTGCTGCTACCCTATCTTGACAGCATAGAATGTTATGACCAGATAGAAGTTGCCATCGATGAATATATCGAGGCATTGCCACCGACACAAATTCCATTCATACTAATCAACACAGTAGAGCAACCCGATTTTGAGATACTAAAAACCAGACTTGCTTCAATGCTGACCCGAGGAGAATGCGTGATTGTGCTGCGTAACATAAGCCGAAGCGACAGGATGATGGAGTTGTGGAAGACCCTGAAGGGCTTGATGGCGCACGGACAATCGTTCACCAATGAGAAAACCGCGGTGATAGTGGCAAAACGAAAACTCAATCTTGAGCATTTCTTCTTGTGGTTTTAACCCAAATGGGGCATTAGGCGACTGTAGGTAAAAAAATCTGTTCTATCATAAATCCTAATGACCAATATGGTTTTAATCATGTCAATTTGATTCATGATTAGGTTCGTTTCGGTTCAATTTGGTTCATTTCGGTTCAAAAATCAAAATGCGAACCATTATCAAAACAAGTAGTATAAAACCATATAAATACTGATTTTTTGTTAATAAGGTTTAAAATATGGTCTTTCTTAATGAAAACGTTTGCCAAAACTAAATAAATTACATTATATTTGCATAGAAATTGATGAAGATATTTCATCATTATATATAACCATCGTAATTAATACATTCCTTTTTAGTTGTCTGCGTCTGCTTTGTTTGAAAAGCGGGCGCAGGTTTTTTATCCAGACATGTCAACCACTACGGCACATCTTCGACGTGCCATTATTCTCGGTTAGCTTATCACACAGTGCCACTCACAGCTCCGCCGTGAACGGCACAATGTGTTTCGCACAACGCCAAGTCTTCGACTTGTCTCCTCGGCTGGCATCACAGACTACTCACACCATGCTAAGCCTTCGACTTGTCTCCTCGCAGAGCGTAACAGTTCCCCTAAGCTGTATTACAAAACTTGCTTTTATGAATAACAGACGTGGTCCCACAAATTTGGCTACTGAGGTGTTTTTTGGGTAGATGAATTAATCATTTTTTTGGTGATATGCATTATTATCGCTAACTTTGGCAGTCAATAAAAATAATAATGTGAAACAAAAAAGCTTATGAAACGATTTCTGATATTAGTTGCCGTGTGTTGTGCGGCATTAGGCTCTATGGCTCAGATTGAGCGTCCCAAGCTGGTGGTGGGAATAGTAGTAGACCAAATGCGCTGGGACTACCTGTATTACTACTATGAGGACTATGGTCCCGACGGCATTAAGCGCCTGCTCAACGAGGGCTACAGCTGTGAGAACACAATGATAAACTATATTCCCACAGTTACCGCTATTGGTCACACAAGCCTCTACACCGGCTCGGTGCCTTATTTCCACGGCATAGCAGGCAACGGCTTCATGGTTGACGGCAAACGCGTGTCAAGCACCGACGACGATAGCGTGGAAGGCGTGGGCACCGACAGCAACGTAGGAAAGAATTCACCCCGCCTACTCCGTTCCACGACTATTGGCGACGAGCTAAAGCAAGCGTTAGACTTTGAATGCAAGGTCTTTGGTGTGGCTATCAAGCCCCGCGCTTCGATTCTTCCCGCCGGCCACAGTGCCGATGCCGCCTACTGGTGGGACAGCAACGTGGGTCACTTTGTCACCAGCAGTTACTACATGGACCGCCTTCCCAACTGGGTGGAGAAATTCAACCGCAAGTATAACACCGAGCCAAAGTTTGACCTCAACACCAGCAATCAAGGCGTGACTTACACCTTCCGCATGGCAGAGGCCATCTTGGAGAACGAAAAGCTTGGCCGAGGCAAGTATACCGACATGCTGTGCGTGAGTGTTTCATCGACCGATGCCATTGGCCACACCTACAGCACCCGCGGACGAGAGAACTATGAAGTTTTTATGCAACTCGACAAGGAACTGGCACATTTCTTCAAAGAGCTCGACAAGCAAGTGGGCCGTGGCAACTACTTGCTCTTCCTGAGTGCCGACCACGGCGGAGCACACAACCCCAACTTCATGAACGAGCACAATCAGCCTGCAGGCGGCTGGGATGCCAGTGCAGCCCGCAAGAACATGAACCAAGCTATCTTCAATGAATGTGGCGTGCCCAATGCCATCAAAGCCATCTATGACTATCGCATCTACCTTGACTATGAAAAGATTGACAGCGTTGATGCCGACGTGGACAAAGTAAAGGAAATTGCCTTAGAAGTGCTTGGCAAGGACGATGAACTTGTGGCTGCCGTCGACTATGAGAAGATTCAGGAGGCAAGCATCCCCGACATTCTCAAGGAACGCCTCATCAACGGCTATCATCGCGGTCGCAGTGGCGACATCGTGGTGATGACCCAGGCAGGGTATCTGCCCTTTAAGGTAAAAAGCGACTATAAAGGCACCACTCACGGTTCGTGGAACCCCTACGACAGCCACATTCCACTGGTGTTCATGGGGTGGCACGTTCCACACGGCGAAACCACCAAGCCCACCCGCATCGTTGACCTTGCCCCTACCATCTGCGCCATGCTTCACATCCAGATGCCCAACGCGTGCATTGGCAACCCCATCAGCTTTGACGTGAGATGATTTTGGCGGGCGAAGAGCTTAACAGCCCACTCACTATTTGTAGTTTGCAAGAGCACTTCACTTATTTTGATACCTAAGCTAACATATCGCCTATTTGCATTGTTGTTGATTTTTGGTGTAAACTTCACAGTTCACGCCGAAGATTACAACAGCTATCTGGCTGGAGACAAGGTTCCAGATGCTCTTGCCTACTTGCCAACGCCCCCCGACTCGATGCAGATTTTCGGCAACGGCGACTATGTGCGCTGGATTTGGGGCAAGAGTGTGCGCAACACCCCCCGTGGCGAGCAGGCAAGCAAAGACTCAAAGTATGGCATCATTCGCATGAGCGCCATTTACAGCGAAGTGCTTGGAATAGAAATCAGCGAGGAAAATACCCCTGCGATTTATCGATTCATGGTCAATTCAGGACTCACTGGAGCAACAAGTGTAGTGACAATGAAACGAGCCTACTTTCGCAAACGTCCGTTCATGTTGATGAATGAGCCCTTATGGAGTGAGTGGGACACCCATGAAGACCTGGACAACAACAGTTCCTATCCTTCGTCGCACACCTCTAACGGCTGGGGAACCGCACTTGCCCTCGCCGAGATGGCTCCCCACCTTCAAGACACGATACTGCGCCTTGGACTGGAGTATGGAGTGAGCCGTGTGATAGTGGGGGCACACTGGCAAAGCGATGTTGATGCAGCGATGCTCACATCGGCGGCGGCAATAGCTCGCGCTCATGCCACCGAGAAATATATCGCCCACTTAAATGCCGCCCGAGAAGAATATGCCGCACTCAAGGGTATGACACTTGCCGAAATAGCATCGGGGGACATGCCTAAAGCCGACAAAATACTGGATGCGCCCTATACATGTGACACCCAGCCATTCTACGGTGACATGTCGCAATATTGGAAAGCAAAGAACGAACGTGACGGCGAGCGAGGAGTAAAAGCCATTGCCGATGCCAATCTTGCCGACGATGCCATTGTTGACGGTTTCGCACCCTGTGCCGACATACCAATCTCGGCTACCGAAGCACCACTCATCACTGCGTTGCTCAAGGCACTGAAAGAACGCCTCATTCTTGATAGCCGAGCCTTGAAAGACTGCTGGTTCAGGAAGAGACCATATATCCAGCTGGAAGAGCCAACATCGATTCCCAACGAAGAGAACTTATACCATAACGACTCGTCTTATCCATCGATGCACGCAACAATTGGATGGGGAATAGCACTGGTTCTTGCCGAAGTGATGCCCGACTGCCAGAATGCCTTGCTCAAACGTGGGTACGATTTTGGCTGGAGCCGTGTGATCACAGGGTATAACTATAACAGCGACGTTCAAGCAGGACGAGTTATGGCTGCCTGCCTTTTTGCCAAATATCACAATGACCCGTCGTTCCAGTCGGCACTTGATGCCGCCAAGCAAGAATATGCGCAAAAGAAAGCCGATCAGGGCATTGATGATATTATTTGCCACTCAAGCAACACACCCGGTTACTGGTATTCCCTCTCGGGAATTATCTACCACTCACGCCCAACAGTGCCGGGAATCTATATTCATAATGGCGAGAAAGTGAGGATTGGGTATTAGGTTAACGGTTAGAGGTTAAAGGTTAAAGGTTAAAGGTTAGAGATTAAAGGTTAGAGAATGATAGGGTTGAAGAAATATTGCTATAGAGTGGCGGTTGTGCTGCTCTTAATGTTGGGAGCGGCAACAGGTCGTGGCAACAACTATGACAACTATTGCAGCAACGATGAGATGCCGTCGTTCTTGCCGCTGCCGCCCGACAGTGCCAGCGTGACGCTTGCAAGCGACTTTGCCGGCTGGTCGTGGGGGCATGAGATGCGCAACACCACGCGTGGCGAGCAGGCAAGCTGGGAGTCACGCAGGGGCATGGTGCGCATGTGCACCATCTTCGGCGATGTACTTGGCATTGACATTACCGAGGAAACCACCCCGGCGATTTATCGCCTCATGTATCGAACAGGGAACACGTGCATGAGCAATGCTGAGGCTGCAATTCCCACCTACCACCGCAAGCGTCCCTACGCGCTGATGAACGAACCAGTGTGGGGACAGTTTAACTCCCCCGAAGAACTGCAAGACGACAAAAGCTACCCCTCATCGCCCATGGCTTACTGCTGGGGGACAGCCCTTGCCCTTGCCGAAGTTGCCCCACACCTGCAAGATACCATCCTGAGACGTGGCATGGAATATGGCACAAGCAGTGTCATCACCGGTGCTCACTGGCCAAGCGATGTTGATGCCGCAATACTCAGCGCCTCGGCTGCTATAGCCCACGTCCACTCCAAAGAGCAATTTCTTGCCGACCTTGCCGCTGCCCGTGAAGAATACGTTGCACTGAAAGGCCCTGCCGAGACCAATTCCTACCCATCAATCGTCAAGATACTTGATGCACCACTCGATGCCACCGACTACCGCTTTGCCAGCGACGTGGCACAGTATTGGCAACACAAGCCACTGCGAAACACCGAATTATGGACCAAGGCGATTGCCAACGACTCACTCACCGACAGCTACTTGATAGGAATGCTTGATGCTTGCACCCCACTGCACTTGAGCCAGAGCGAGACACCAAATATCATTACTTTCATCAAGTTTACAAAATTCCTCCTCAACATCCATGCCACCACGCTCAAGAAAAGCATCTTCCGCTTGCGGCCTTACCGCCTGTTTGGTGACAAGATGCCATTTAGCGAACTGTCATGGAAAGCGAATGTCGAGTCGTCTTATCCATCACGCCATGCCATGATTGGCTGGGGCATGGCGCTGGCACTTACCGAGGTCATGCCCGACTGTCAAGACGCGATTTTAAAAGCCGGATATGACTACGGCACCAGCCGAATGTTTTTAGGCGCAAGTTACGCCAGCGACCTTCAAGCCGCCAGGGTTATTGCATCTTGTGATCTTGCAAAGCTGCACACCATTTCGGTCTTCAGCATTCTGTTGCAGCGTGCAAAAGAGGAATATCAGCTAAAAAAATGATTGGTTTTGGATTGCATTAATATTCTACAATCCTGTTGATGAAGTGACGGCGCACGTCGGTCCAGTGATAATAGGGAGCGCAATCGGTATCGAGCGGCAAAGTAGCCTCATGCTCATTAAGCAATATTTTCACCAGGATGTCATCACTGCCAGGCTTGCGATAGTATACCATCTGGATGTTGGCAGCCATAGGGAACACCTCATAGGAGCGCCAATGATCGCTGAGCGATGACAAGTCGGTGGTGGAATAATCCATACCATTCAAACCCATAAGGCACACGACAGGCAGCACCACACTCTCGTGACCGAAACGCAAGACAGCACTATTCCCACCCTTAATGATTGCCGCATCGGCAGCCTCCACGAAATTCCTGAGCAAGTGACGTCGAGCCAACGCCCCGGTATAGTTGGTGAGCGGAGTATTGCCAGCGTAGGTATACCAGCGTGCGTTGTTCAGCGTCCAAAAGTCGGTAGCATCGTCAACCGAGAATACCCCTGAGTACAAGTCCATACCATCAAAGGCATGATGGCTCTGCATGTTGCTCACCACGTCGAAGAGCGTGTTTTCAAACTTGAAGCTGTCGATGCTGTCGCGCACAAACTTCTTGTCGTTAAAAAGCCTTGAAGTCATCCTTTCAAGTTTCTTGTCGGTGAAAATGTGGTCTCTCAGCTTGTCGACAATGGGCCGAGTAAGCCTTTGAGCATTAGTAGCGACCGTGTCGTGATAATTCATGTAATACATGTCATGCTCACTGGCATCGATGGTGATGCGCAAGTTAGGATTCAGCGACTTGAGCATGTCAGTTTCATTAAGCATCGACAAGATGCAGCGAATGACTATTGTTGACCTGGCATCGACAGTAGCGTCACCCTCCCAAATTTCAGGGAAATTCTGGAACATGCGCCGCGCAATGCCTTGATGCTGCTCGGCTCCAACATCACTCAACTCGCCCAGTCGCTTTTCGGAAGCGGCAAGCATTAACCTACAAGCCTCCAGCACTTCCTTGCCACGCTTAGTGAGCTTGCCGTTGCGCTCGCCTTTAGCCAACTGCTCCACTGGGATGATGTAGTCGTTGGGATTTATCAGCCATCGGCTGCCGTGACGGCCATAGTGGTTCATGAAAAAAGGCTTATAGCCTTCGGGGGCCGGAGTGAGCTTAGGCAAGTCTTTATCGGGATAGGCATAATAGTTGTTGGCACTGCGAAGGATGTTTTCTTTAAAAACCTCGCGGACACTGTTTTGTGCCTGAATGCCAGCCACAACAGCCAGTGCTATAACAAACCAAAATAATCTTTTCATTATAAAGGAATTAAAGTATAAAAATAAGTGTTGTTTCTTGATTTATGAATTGTGTGAGTGCCACTAAACTGTTGCGGTGATGATGGTTGCCTGCCCTTTAATGTTGAGAGCACTCACACATGCAGGCACCAGAACCGACTCACCACGCCGCAAAGACGTGAGCTGGCTTGTGCCATGGTCGATTGTGACACTGCCATCAATGCACATCATGCACAGGAACGCATCATGCGGAGTGCGCAGAAGGTAGTCGCCACGGACCATGATTCGGTCAACATCAAAGAAGATGCTGTTGATGAGAGAAATCTTCCCTGCCCTATCGGGGTAATGGCGCAGGCAGTCGCTGCTCACGGTAAAGTCGATGGCATCGAGAGCCAGGTCGGTGTGTAGCTCACGAGGCTTGCCATTGCTGTCGATGCGATCATAGTCGTAGACGCGATAGGTAATATCACTTGACTGCTGCACCTCGAGCAACAGGTTTCCCGCACCAATAGAATGAATGCGCCCCGAAGGCAGAAAGAAAATATCACCCTCATGGGTGTAGTGCCGGGCAAGCACGTCAAGGAGCGTGCCGTTGGCCATGTGCTGCAGATACTCCTTGGGAGTGATAGTGCGGCTCATGCCCGCAAGCAACGAGGCACCCTGACCTGCGTCGATGATATACCACATCTCGGTCTTTCCCCTGCAGTTGTGCCGCCGTCGCGCAAGGTCGTCATCGGGATGCACCTGCACCGAAAGGTCTTTACTGGCATCAATGAATTTCACCAGCAGAGGAAATTCGTTGCCATACTTGCGATAGACTCTGTTTCCAACCACTTGACCTTTATAGCGAGTGATGAGCTGCCGCAGAGTGGTTCCTGCGTGCTCCCCCTCGGCAACCACGCTCTCATGGTTTTTAAGACCTGATATTTCCCAGCTCTCACCCACATTGTGCCTATCGAGCACTATGCCCTTGAAGGCGGCAATCTTGTCACCTCCCCACAACACCGACTTTAAGTTCAAGTGAAACTTAAACAACTGAGGACGTAATATTTCGTTTATCGCAGGCATGTTTTCGGCTTCTAAATCAAAATGCAAATTTACATAGAAATTCTGTAAAATCACCTTATTAATCCCAAAAACGGCATTAAGAATAAAAAAAACTTAACAATTCATTAATTTGTGAGAAATATCAAAATATATAAACTACCTTTGCACTGCTTTTTTCGAAAAAAACAAAAACAAGAGTCATGACAGCACGCAACAAGAAGATATTGTGGTGGACCGGAGGAGCTGTGATAGCTGCCCTGGTGTTGCTGTATTTCTTCTGCCCCCCCGTGCACAAGTTGGGGAACGCGCTACTCGGAAGGAATGAGAAAGAATTGCCTCGGCCCGACACGTTGAAGACCGATGAATATGAGTACGGCCGTCCCGTAGAAGAGCTTGAGGTTGAAACCATTGAGGTGCCCAAAGACTCATTGCTCGACAGCCTTTTGCTCGCCGACTCACTGATGGCAAAAGGGCTGGTCAAGCCTATTGTCGGTCCACCGCCAGCCCATGTGGAGGGTTTCGGCGAAGGTCCGTTGCCCCCGGCGCCAAGCGTTGATGACCTGCCCAACACATCAAAGGAAGCGATGCAAGAAATCACCCCAGTAGCCATTACCGAGCTGGAGCCTTTTGAGTCAACCAACTCGGTAGTCAGCAACAAGATAAGGACTTGTCGCTCAAGCTACAACAAGTTAGTGAAGCTATATAACGACTTCACCAAAACCCCAACTGCCGAGCTGCAAGAGCAGGGTGCAAAGCGCAAGGAAGAAATGCTCAACGAACTCACCCAGCTCATGAAGCTGTCGCAAGCCAAGAACGACGATGCCGGCATGGAAGAAGCCGCCACCCTGCGTCGCGAGGTGAACAAGATGAATTTTTAATTTCCCCTAAAGCGGATTCAATAAATCCCACCTATATTATTCTCCCAGCAATAGAGCCTTGGCGCGAGGCGTCAGGATGCCACTAAATTGCTTGGCAGGAATCTCGACAGTAAGATCACCGGCATTGCCACACGCTATCTCATAGGGATTATAAGTGAAAACGAAATTCCCCTCTTTATAGCCAATGTTCTTGGGCAGCGGTGGCAGGTCGGTTTCAATCATGAAACACAAAATGTCTTTCAATTCGTTATAGTTCTTGGCATCATAGTCTTCTATCAGCTTGGCTATAATAGCCTTGACAAGAACCATGTCGCTACCTTTAGTAAAGATGTCGTAGTGGGTCAGTGCCTCATTCCGTGCCAGGTCAAATAGCAAATAACCATAATAAATATGAGCTACTGCGCCTACCCAACCGTAAGTCTGCCTGCTATAGCTCACATATCGACCGTTTTTCTTGTCAATAACGCTCACAAGGTTCAGGTTGAAATAGAAATTTGGCATATCCCCTTCACCGATCCATTCAAAATCGGTTGAGTTGTAAAAATCGTCATGAATGTGGTGAGGAACGGGTAGTGAAGAGACTTGAGGCAGGTGAGCAAAGATTGCATCATGTACATCGAGAGTTCCATTATAATCTTCACCAAAAGCCAGACGCAACACCTCGCGCTGAAGATTGCTCAAGTCGAGTCCACCCATCGACGAGGGCCAGTCGATGGCAATAGCATCATAGTTGCCTATAAAGCCCTCGGGCACACCTCCGTTATGAAAAACCTCGCCAATCGCCCTCTCGGTCATCAGAGCCGGCATATTAACCCTTGGCACCCGCCCACTCGCCGAGCAAGCCACCAGCACGACAATAGTCATCAATAATACTACACGTTTCATAATCTATTATCTTTTATTAATAATTTGATATTCAATCCACAAAAAAAATGAATTAATGTGACAGTAGCAATAATGTAACAAAAAAAACGCCCAAGAAACGGACGTTTTTATCGTTAAAGATTAAACATCTAATAAAGACGTTTTTACACTGTGAGAATCTCTTTCTCCTTGGCGGCAAAGACTTCGTCGATTTTCTTAAGGAACTTGTCGTGAAGTTTCTGAACCTTATCCTCGCCGTCTTTCTGTGCATCCTCGGGCATGCCGTCCTTGACAGCCTTCTTAAGCCCTTCAATCATCTCACGACGCGCGTTGCGCACACTCACCTTAGCCTTCTCGGTCTCGTTCTTGGCATCTTTTACAAGCTGCTTGCGACGCTCCTCGGTGAGAGGCGGGAAGTTAAGACGTATAATCTCACCGTTGTTCTCGGGAGTAATACCAATGTTAGAGTCGAGGATAGCCTTTTCAATAACCTTAATCATTGGTTTCTCCCAGGGTGTAATAGTGATGCTGCGTGCATCGGGCACAGCAACGTTGGCAACGTTGGCAACAGGCATCATCGAGCCATAGTATTCCACCTTAACGGGGTCGAGGATTTTAGGATTGGCCTTGCCGGCGCGCACTCGCGACAGGGTTTCATCAAGATAAGCCACAGCCTCGTTCATCTTCTTCTCGGCTGCATCAAGAAATGTTTTTACGTCTGCCATAATATTGTGTATTTTAGTGATTAATATATGCGGTTTTAAAAAAATCGTGACGAAAATATAAATTTTTCTCCACCGTTGCAAGAAAAATGCCATTTTTTTCAAAATGCCAACAACAAAAAAAACAATAATCCTTATTTTTATACAATTTAATTGCACCCTTGCGATGCCAACGCACCATGTTTTAAGACAAATTAACAGAGCAAAAGTTGAAATTCATTACAAATTATGTGTATTTTTGCAACAAAATGTAATTATTCACCAACAAAAACGATTTATTATGAAGAAATTTTACTTATTTATCGCAGCCATAGCTGCACTTACAATTTCAACAGCCCAAGCGCAGAGCAACGGCACGATTACCGTTGGCGACTGGGAGAACCCCACCACCTATAACGGTTCTTATTTTGACATGGCCCCAACCAACTTTTATCTGGCTCACACCGGCGTTCAGATGATTTACACACCTGACCTCCTCGCCGACATGGATGGAAAGGAAAATGTAAAAATCAACTCATTTAAATTTGCATTCCACAATGAATCATTTGAAGATATTGTCCGCAACGTGAAAATTTATCTTCAAGAGATTGAAGACACCGAGTTTGCCCAGATAGAGGGTGTAAAACAGTTCTTCACATTTGACACCCCTGTCCAAGAGGAGCAGTTGAGCATTAGCCTGCTTGACAACTATGAGGAAGACATGGAACTGAATTTCGAACTGTCACAACCATTTGCCTTCACTCCCGGCAAGAGCCTGCTTGTGACCATGGTCTTTGACGCAGAAGATGACGACAACTGCACCATGGGCAGCGACTATGCTCCCTTCTACACCTCTGAAATCGGCGGGAAGGCAATGACCTACACCAGCAACACTATCAGTTTCGTAGAGTATGCTCAAGGCGAAGACTTTCCCGATGCAAAAGTAGTGCTCGGCTGTGGCACCAACGTGGCGCTCCCATTGACCGAGATTGGCTACACCTACGAGGAAGGACAGCCTATAGTTGAAGAAGGCGTCTTCCTGGTAGGCACCTTTAACGGCTGGAACCAAGAAGCCGGTGGCGGCCGCATCGAGTTTGCCGACAATAAGGCATCGGTAGAACTCGAAGCTGAAGCAGAGTTCAAAATCATTACTCGCAATGAGAACAACGACTGGATTTGGTTAGGTGGCATTGACGAGAACCAGGCTGGTTACTTCCTGATTAACAACGATGTACTTGGCAATCCTATAGAACTTGTTGATGGAGCCAACTTCCGTGTAGAATCGGCTGGAACTTACGACTTAGAGCTCGTTTACCTCAGGAGTGCCGCGCTGCCACACAGCCTGATTGTTACCAAAGAAGCCCCACAGGCAATCACTACCATCAGCAGCGACACTGTGGACAGCAACTGGTACAACATCGCCGGCCAGAAGTTCAGCAGCAAGCCAAGTGTTCCCGGCATCTACATCAACAACGGCAAGAAAATAATTGTAAAATAAACCTGTCAAAGACAACTCACTATGATAAAAAACGTGACCTTGCCGGGTCACGTTTTTTTAATTATATGATGCTTTTAAAAATCATTTAAAGGTTAGAATTGAGCAGCGATCAAGGGCAAGCTGCTGCGCGGCTTGCTGAAGCTGGTCGGGGGTGACACCAAGAATGCTGTCGATGTTTTGCTGCAAGGTGCTCACTGTCTTGTAATAGAGCAGCCCCCTACCCGCTCCCATCGCTGTGAACTCGGCACTGTCGCTTGCGACGAGCAGCTGACCGCTGTATTGCTTCTTGTAGGCATCGAGGCGACGCTCGCTCAGCGGAACCTGTGCCAGCGAGTCGATGGTGTTACCAATGAGCTTAATTGCTTTCTTGAGTTTCTCGTGCTCGCATCCAAGATAGATTTGCACCATGCCGCAGTCGGCAAACGTCACCAGCGACGACTCGACGGTATAAACCAGTCCCCGTTTCTCACGCAGGCTTACATTAAGCAGCGAGTTCATACCCGGTCCGCCCAGAATGTTGTTGAGCAGAGCAAAGGCAAATCGGCTGTTATCGAACATCCCGGGCACCCTTGCTCCCACAATGGTGTGAGACTGGTGCAAGCCCAAGTCCACAACCTTGCGCTGCGGAGGAATTTCCATTGGGGCCTTGCGCTTAATTCCACGCTTGGCATGTGATAGAACGCCGAAATACTTCTCGGCGAGTCGGAACACCTTGTCTGGAGGCGTGCTTCCCAACGAGAAAAACACCATATTATCAGGCACATAAAGCCGCTTCAACCAGTCCATACAATGACCGGATGTGAGCTTGCGCAGGTCTTTTTCCTCGCCCAGAATATTATGCCCCAACTGACTGCCGGCAAGTAACATGTCCTCAAAATCGTCATAAACCGCCTCGCTTGGAGTGTCGCGATAACTTGCCACCTCCTCAAGCACGACATCAAGCTCGGTAACAAGCTCATGCTTGGGGAAAACCGAGTTCTCGACAAGGTCGGCAAGGAGTTCCACGGCGCGTTCTATATGTTCAACAGGGAAGATGCAGTAGAGCATCGTGCTCTCTTTGGTAGTATAGGCATTGAGTTCGCCACCCACCTGCTCCATGCGGTTGTTGATGCGCGTAGAGGAGCGGTGCTTCGTGCCCTTGAAAATTGTGTGTTCCACAAAGTGTGCCACCCCATACTGCCCTACTGCCTCGTCACGGCTGCCGGCATTAACCGCAAGTCCACACCAAGCCACCGGTGAGTTGCGTTGCACATGCGCCATGCGCAATCCGTTGGAGAGAGTGTGAAGAGTTATATTTTCGTTATTAAGCATTTATCAGTTTTTATTTGTGACTTGCTGAAACATCAAGATTCCCTTAATAGAAAAGCCATGTATAGAGGCAAAGTCAAGACGTTGCCTGCGGCTCCCACATTATAGTCGCCAAGTTTTATTGCCTTTGAAACGTGATACTTCTCGGGGTGCTTCAATATTGTTTTGGTGCTCTTCACATTGCCTGTTGTTGCCTTCACTTCAAGCAGGGTTGCCTCTCCTTTATAACGAAAGACAAAATCTACCTCCATGCCCGATGGTTTACTATAGTAATATAACTTACGAGACATTTTAGTGAATATGTCGGCAATAAGATTCTCAAAGATTGCCCCTTTGTAACCCATCAGGTCGCCTTGCAGCACATTGAATTGTGTGCCATCTTCGAGCATCGACATAAAGAGCCCTGTATCAACCATATATACTTTGAATTGTTCATTTATGGCATTGCCGTCAAGCGGTAGTTCAGGAATCTGCAAGTTACGGCAGCGGCAAATTATCCCGGCATCTTCAATCCATTGTAGTGCATCAACATAATGAGCCGCCTTAGCACCTTGTTTTATAACAGAATATTGAAATTTTTTGTTTTCCTTGCTTAGCTGGCGCGGTATAGACTCAAAAGCTTCCCGCAGGCGAGGCTTGTAGATATTTTCGGCATACTTCATCATGTCGTCTTCATACTCATCAACAATAATGCGCTGCTGCCTTACCACGCTATTCATATCGCGAGTTTGAAGAAACTCCTTTACCACACGAGGCATTCCGCCTACTATAGCGTATTGCAGCAGAAGCTTTCTGAAACGCTGATGCAGCACTTCGGGAACTGCCTCAACTTTGTCAAGACAACTCTTTATGCACGATATTGCTTCAACAGGCATACCATTAGCCCATAGGAACTCCTCAAAATCAAGAGGATACATGGTTATTATATCTTCATAGCCAACGGGCACCGAATAATTATGACTATCACTTTTATAGCCTTTCACGCCAAGCAATGAGCCAGTGGCAATGACATCGAAGCGACCATCAAGATGGAGAAACTTCAGCGACATTCTCGCTTCGGGACACTCTTGTATTTCATCAAGTATCAAGCAAGTTTCCCCTGCCACAAAGGATGAGCCATTAATTGTAGATGTGATTCCCAAAATCAAGTCATCAATCTTTCTGAAACTCTTAAAAGCAATGGCAGCTTCTTGGTCATCAATAAAATTTATATAGACCACATTTTTGTAGTTCTCTTGAGCAAATTTTTTTACTGAGAAAGTCTTGCCACACTGACGACATCCCTTTATGACAAGAGGCAAATGATTAGAATTACTCTTCCAATCACTTAGGCATTTCTCTATCTTTCTCCTGAGTATCTGCATCTTAATTAAATATTTAATAGCGCTACACCTATTTTTAAAGCAACTTTTTAGATAATTATACCACTTTTTCAAGTGACTTTTCTATAACATATATCACTTTTTAAAGGGACTTTTTGCCATCTAGTGCCACTTTTTTTTGAAAATTATTCTGCAAAAGTATATTATTCTGGCAGAAAAAACAAGTTTTCGAGGGAAAAACGAACACATTATCCTCTTTTGTTTTATTAGTTGATTTTTTCAGCGTTTTTTATATTAACGATGTAAAGAAAAATTATGACGGGAAATATGAAAATTTACATTATCTTCCAGAAGCATATAAATATATGGCACACAAGGCTTACGAAACATCTTCTCTTGCAGGCGTTGCCCGACAAGTAAAAAAAAATTTCGAGCTGTTTTTACTTGATGTTTAATTGTTTTTGCAAAAAAATGCTGATTTTCTTTATTATAATAATTATTTTGATTATTTTTGCAAAATATGGAAACAAATTATTGTGGATAGATTGATTGTGAATTAAAAAC
>CAMJZF010000022.1 GCA_946410125.1 uncultured Prevotellaceae bacterium
GGCTACGCTCTGGTTAAGATCAATCAATCCCATCTCCTGCATTTTCAGTGCACCAATGGCAGTGAACTGCTTGCTGATGCTGGCGATATTAAATGCCGTGTTTCCATCGATTTTCTCGCCGGTTGCCATATCGGCAATTCCAATGCCTTTGTCATATATTGCCTTTCCATTCTTGGCAATGAGCAATGCTGCACCTGGCGAGTGGGCATCATAATGGGCGTTCATCAAGGAGTCGATGCGTGTCTCTATCCTCTTTGTGTCAATGCCCTTGGCATTTAGCCCCAAGGCAGCACTTAATGCGGCTATCATTATAAAGGATTTTATTAAATTTTGTTTCATGAGTAATTGTTTGTTGGTATTTTATGTGCAAATATACTCATTTTTTTGGGACCTTGGAACAATAGCCCTTTTTTACATCACTTTTATTTATTATCTTTGTAACATAAAAAATAAAATCATTATGAGTAAAGAATTAATCCTTTGGGCCGACGATGAGATAGACTTGCTCAAGCCCCACATACTTTTCCTCAAGAACAAGGGATATGAGGTTGTGACGGTAACCAATGGCCGCGATGCACTTGATGCCATCGCTGCCCAGAACTTCAATCTCATTATCCTCGACGAGAACATGCCCGGTATAAGCGGGCTCGAGGCATTGCAACAGATAAAGATTTCTCAACCCAATGTCCCGGTTATTATGATTACCAAGAGCGAGGAGGAGAACATTATGAATCAGGCCATTGGCAGCCAAATCGCCGACTATCTTATCAAGCCCGTGAACCCCATGCAGATTCTACTGTCAATAAAGAAGAATCTGCACAGCGACGCTCTGGTGGCACAAAAGGCCACAAGCGACTACCAGCAGGAGTTTATGAAGATAAGCCATATGATAGCGTCGGCCCACTCGATTGAAGACTGGTATGAACTTTATGCCACACTGGTGAGATGGGAACTCACCCTCACGAGTGCCGATACTGGCATGGGAGAAATGCTCAAGATGCAAAAGAATGAAGCCAACGGCATGTTTGCCAAGTTCATAAAGCGCAACTACGAGGGGTGGTTTGAGACCGACAATCACCCTTTGCGTAGCAACGAGGTGTTTAAGACGCATATTTTCCCGCATCTGGATAACGGTGAAAAGGTTTTCTTTATCGTCATCGACAATTTCAGGCTCGACCAGTGGAAGACTATCAGTCCGTTGCTGAGCGATTATTTCAATATTGACGAGGATGGCCTCTACACTTCTATCCTGCCCACGGCAACCCAATATGCCCGCAATGCCATCTTCTCGGGACTGTTGCCAGTGGATATCGAGAAGATGTTTCCCGACCTATGGGTCGATGAAGATGAGGAAGAGGGTAAGAATGTCAACGAGGAACCGTTGGTAATGACAATTTTAGAGCGATACCGCAAGCCCTATAAGTTCTCTTACAACAAGCTCAACGACTCTACCGCCGGTGAACGGTTGTTGCAGAATTTCGCGTCGCTTGCTAAGAATGACCTCAACGTGATAGTTTTCAATTTCGTCGACATGATGTCTCACTCCAGAACAGAGTCGAAGATGATTAGAGAGCTTGCCAATACCGACGAGGCTTATCGCTCGCTCACCGTTTCTTGGTTCAAGAACTCCTATGCCTTTGAGATTTTCAAGCAGATTGCACAGCGCGGAGCCAAGGTTGTGATTACTACCGACCACGGCACCATCAAGGTGGACAGTGCCGTGAAGGTAATTGGCGACCGCAACACCAACACCAATCTGCGTTACAAGGTGAGCAAGAATCTCAGTTACAATCCTAAGCAGGTCTATGAAATCAAGAATCCCAAGAAGGTGGGACTGCCGAGCCCCAATGTGGCATCGACCTATATTTTCACTACCAACCGCGATTTCTTCGCTTATCCCAACAATTATAATTACTACGTGCAATACTTCCGCGACACTTTCCAGCATGGCGGCATTTCGATGGAAGAGATGCTGGTGCCCATCGTTACCCTCTCGCCTCGCTCTGGTCGTTAGGATTTATGCCATTTGGGTGATGTGTTTACCGAAAAAAGCATTAACTTTGCACTTCATTTAATAACGAACAAAAAATACATTATATAATTATGGCACTTCAATGTGGTATTGTGGGACTGCCTAACGTGGGCAAGTCCACCTTGTTTAACTGCCTGTCGAACGCTAAGGCGCAGTCGGCAAATTTCCCTTTCTGTACAATAGAGCCTAATGTGGGCGTGATAACGGTTCCCGATGAGCGACTCAACAAGCTTGCCGAGCTGGTGCATCCCGCTAAGATTGTTCCAACCACGGTCGAGATTGTCGACATTGCCGGACTGGTAAAGGGCGCGAGCCGAGGTGAAGGATTGGGCAACAAGTTTTTGGCTAACATTCGTGAGACCGATGCCATAATTCATGTGTTGCGATGCTTTGACGATGATAACATCACTCATGTTGACGGCACTGTTGATCCAGTGCGCGACAAGGCTGTAATCGACACCGAGTTGCAACTGCGTGACCTTGAGACGATAGAGAGCCGCATAGGAAAGGTTGCCAAGATGGCTGCCGCAGGCGACCGCGATGCAAAGGTTCAGTACGAGGTGCTCAAGCGCTATCAGGAGGTGCTGAGTCATGGTAAAAGCGCGCGTAGCGTAACTCTCGAAACCAAAGATGAAGAGAAAGTTGCTCACGACTTGTTCCTATTGACCAACAAGCCGGTGCTATATGTGTGCAACGTCGACGACGAGAGTGCCGCCACAGGCAACGCCTATGTCGAGGCGGTGCGCGAGGCTGTGAAAGACGAGAATGCCGAAATTCTTGTAGTGGCAGCGCAGACCGAGAGCGACATAGCCGAGCTGGAGACCTATGAGGAGCGCCAAATGTTCCTTGAGGAAATAGGACTGAAGGAGAGTGGAGTGAACCGTCTCATCAAGGCCGCTTACAAATTGCTCGACCTTGAGACATTCCTCACTGCCGGCCCCAAGGAGGTGCGTGCCTGGACCTATCGCAAGGGCAGCAAGGCACCGCAGTGTGCCGGTGTTATACACACCGACTTCGAGCGTGGCTTTATCCGTGCCGAAATCATCAAATATGAGGATTATATCCACTATGGCAGCGAGGCGGCAGTGAAAGAAGCTGGCAAGATGCACATTGAAGGCAAGGACTACGTGTTCCAGGACGGAGATATTGTAGTCTTCCGATTCAACGTGTGATTATTCCGGTTGCCGTTAAACGTTTATCGTAGCACGGCAACTGAGAACTGCCAACTGAAAACTCCTTACCGATTGCCGAGCAGTATATCATATATTGCAGTGACGTCGGCACTGGTAACATGGCCGTCGCCATTGATGTCGCTGGTGCTCAGGAAACTGTCATTCCCAGTCAGTAGGTAATCATAGATGGCAGTGACATCGGCGCTGGTGACATAGCCGTCGGCGTTGACATCGCCTGTGGGAATGCGCCATTGCTCATCAAGCCAGTTGTATTTGTTGTGTAAATAGTTCTTAAATAAATCTCGGTCATAGAAAATGCCAGCATTACCATACAGTGGCCACTTTACAGCATCGCATTGAGCTGCTTGGGAAATTTGGTCAATAAAGCTGTCAATAAAATCATCAATACCATCGTAATGTTGCATGCTAAAACGCTGCCAATGCTTCCTAACCACTTGCTGAAAATGCGGGAATTTGGCTATCTCAGCAATCCACGTCAGAGAGTAGATAGGACTGTCGTAAATAAATTTGTTGGAATTACCACGACCAAAAGCGTTGCCGAAGTCCCATACAGGCCCAAATAACATCTTTGTGCTCGCTCCTTTTTCCTTATGCCAGAAACAGCTACCGTGGAAAGACTCGGTATTGTCAAGTAACTCTTGAACAATATAGAAGCAAGCTAAAGTGTCGACATCGATATATTTTTCCCAACTATTGTCGGCCTTATCAGCTACATAGATAGTAGAGTCGGTAGTGTTGATTAGATCGGTTAGGTAGATACGTTGCTCGTCGCTTAGGTTTTCTGGCGATTTATAGGTAGAGTTAATAAATTGCCAGTTGCCTTCAATTGTATGAATTTGACCTTCATCTTCATAATAATTGTCAATTTCTACCAGCCATCCTCCGGTAATAAGAGTACTGTCGGTCTCATAGTCGGCTTGCTTGGTCACGTTTACTCGGTTAGGTTCTACACGAATTGTCTCGGTGAGCATATAAAGCCCAATATATTCACCATTTAACACCACTTCCACTGGTTGTTGAGATGGTGTCCATGCCAGTCCAATTCGTCTACTTACTTCAAAGCCCACAGTGTTTCGTAGGAACCCTAAATAATCATCGGCATTAGCCATCAGTGCCCAATGCTTGTTAGGATTCATTCCTAATAGTGCTGTCTTCTTGTCAAGTTTGATGCGATAGGGCTTTTTGTCGAAGTGGGTCCAAGTATAGTTTCCGCGTCCGCGAATCTGCATAAGTTGTGGAGCATCGGCAGACCCAATACTATTGATGCCCTCAATACCCATATTATCAATATAATAATCGGCATAGATATATTCATCTTTTGAGGTTATAGGAATAGAATAATCTGTATTTATGAACATCACTGGAAGAGTTCCTGAATAGGATGATGAATCACCAAGCTGCAACCAGGCTCCAGATGCCAAGTTGTTTCCACTGTCGGGAGTGAACACCCATCCCACAGGGATGGCGAGATCGCAAGTAGTGGTGTGCTTCTCGTTTCGTGAGGAGATGGTATTCATTAGGTTCGGAAAAGTCTCATTTAAAATTCCATCGGGAATGGTGGTCTCGGCAAAGCAATATTGATATATTTCGGATACTGTATTGGGGATATTGATACTCCAATAGTTGTTACCTTCACGAGTCATAGTTATTACATAGCTTTCGGAATTAGAATAACTGCCAAAAACAAACTTCACGTGAGAGAACTGTGGGAGTGAGTTGTTGAAGTAAAACTTACCCTTAGGAATGTCAATCGCGCTGGCTCTAAAAGTTACTATTATGAACAAAAGGATACAAATCTGGCTGATTTTTTTCATCTTGGTATATTTTATTAGACGTTTTTTACTATTCAAGTACTTCCTTGTAAACATCAAGCGTTTGCTTGGCGATGTTGTCCCAATTGTAATTTGAGAGGTCGTACTGTTGTAGCTTGAACTCCTTTTTAAGAGCATTACCAATTCCATTAGCGAGAGCATCGCTGTTGGCAACTTTCACATAGTTGTCATTGGGGAGCTCAATAAGATGTGTCGCGGGAATGTCCGTTACAACGAGTGGCAACTGGTAACTCATAGCTTCGAGCAGAACAAGAGGGAATCCCTCGTTGACCGAAGAAAGAACATAGAGGCGGGCGTGGCTATAGAGCTGACGCAAATCTTCACCCTGAGTATATCCGGTGAAGATTACCTTGTCGTTCCAATCGAGTTTCTTGAGTTGCTTGAAATAGCTGTTGTCATGGTCGCTGGCACCTGCAATCACCAAGTGCTCAACCTCATCAAGTTTGTTGACCGCTTCTACAAGATATTCAAAACCTTTCTCGGGTGTGAGCCTTCCTACCGATAGGATGAAGCTGCGAGGCTGTAAATTAAGTCGTCGCAGTAATCCGGTACTTCGTCCAATCTTTGTCTTATTGATGCCATTTGGAATGAATACCGACTTGGCAAGAACCCTATCGCTGAATTTTTCTCGTTGAAAACTATTAACGAATATAATCTTAGTGGCGTAGCTAAGAGAAATTTTCTCCGATAATTTCAGGATTGCCCTGCTTATCCTTCCCCACTTCTTGTGCTCGTAATTAGGACTATGATAGGTTAGAATGATGGGAATGCGGAACAGCTTGAGAAGAGGGGCAAACATACCTGGACCAATGTTGTGGATGTGTACTGCATCGGGGCGATGGAAGATGATGTGGATGCAGGCAAGAAAAGTGTGGATTACAGCCTCCAGACCCTTGATGCGGGTAGAAGGCAGGTCGACATACTCGGTGTTTTTGAACTTGCGTGCCGACACCTCGGTGAGATAGGGCTTGCGGCGATAGATGCGCAGTCGGTAGCTCTTGTGCATGCGAGTGTAGATGTTCTCGCAATGCATCTCAACACCTCCTTGTACACCTGGAAACCCTCTAACTCCTATCACCGAAATGATTTTCATCAGTGCCTGTCTCTCTTAGTGATTACAAAATGTTAATCCCAGCAAATGTCTTTTCCCTGGCGAATGCGCCATTTGTTCTTGATGACCCACTTGATAGGAATCCAGGGGCGACGCACCATGTCGTGGCGCTCGGTAACAATAAAGGCGCAGTTGCGGTCGCACTCCTGCACTTTCTTGAGTGCCTCTTTTGCCTTGTCGCTATTCATGATTTCCTCAAAGCTCTGTTCCTTGATGTTACCCATTATCCATTCCTCGCCTGAACCGTTGCAAGGCGACACGTTGCCCCACGGGTCAATGAAAAAGAAGTCGGTCAAGGCGCCACAAGCAGGACGGTAACCGGGCTTGTCACCACGCAGGCGTCGATGAATAGAACGGTTAAAGTAGGCGCGACCGTAGTCCTTAAGGCGGTCCTTAAGGTGACGGCGCTTGCTTGTGAGCATTGCCTTTACAAACTCTTCATGTTGCTTAAGGGCATCTTCACTCACTATCTCGTTATCATCCTTGTGAAAATACCAAGAGTTGTGGACTGCCGAGTTGCCAAGTTCAACGTCAAGAGCCACACACAGCTCATATAGCCAAATGAGGTCTTTGTAGTTGTCTGGTGAAATTACTACCGAGAAACCAATGTTCTTGCATTTTGTTTTCTTGAGTTCAAGCATAGTGCGCAAGGCATGGTCAAAGCCGTTGACCAATCCTCGTTTAGTATCATTGATTTTAGGTAGTCCTTCCACGCTCACGCGTATAAGTATATTGGGATATTTGTTGGCAAGCTCAACAATCTTCTCGGTATTGTAGCCGTTAGTGCTCAATTCTAAGAGCGCTGATTTGGGGTACAAAATCTCGAAAATCTTGTCTATGTCTTTGCGTATGGTGGCTTCTCCACCTGTTATGTTGATGCGCAGTCCATCGGGCAACTTCTCGTAGTAAGATGCATCAATTTCCTCCTCTGGCTTAGTGGGAAACTTCCAAATGTTACACATGTTACACTTGGCATTGCACCTGAAAGTTGTGATAAGACTGCCTTGAACAGTACTCTTCATGTAACGTCGTTATTATAGATATATCTAATATAATATTAACTCACAAAACACTTAATTTATTGTGCCAAAAGGAATAAATAAATATCTGCAAGTCTACTTGCCAATTACTCTATTGACAAAAATAGCGTGCAAAGTTACAAGAAAAATGACTACACGCCAAATTATATTATTAGAAAATGATAAAGTGTAAAAATCAGAGTCTGTAGATTGTTGAAATAAACTTCAAGTGTTCATCAGGAGAAAAACGCCTGCATGATGTCTTCTTGATATTATAGCGGTTCCATTCAATAGAGAAGCTCCTATCGAGAGCTGTGATTAATTCCTGTCGGTTGCCAGAGGTGAAAATGATGCCATTGCCATCATTAATCAGTTCTGTGATGCCTCCAATGCGTGCACCAACAACCGGAGTGCCAGCGCAAAGCGACTCAATTACACTAAGAGGGTTGTTCTCATACCACTCGCTGGGGACAACCGAAAAACGTGCCTTGCTGAGCAACTGGGCAACTTGTTGTGCATTTTGATGACCGAGGAATTGAATATTGCTTAGGTTTTTATATTGCTCCTCAAGTTTTTCCCTTAATGGCCCGTCACCGGCTATTTTAAGGGTGTAAGGCAATTTAGATGCAACATCCAGTAATGTTTCCACTCCCTTTTCGAAAGAGAGACGCCCCACGTAGGCATAGTAATTCTCTCTTTCAAGGTTTAGCGAGTTGAATAGCTCAATTTTTGTGGGGTCGATGTGATTACACACCACATGAAGTTTTTCGGGGGAAAAACCATCTTTTTTCATTTTGCTTGCCATGAATTGGCTTGGGCAAATGAAAGCATCGGTATAGTGTTCAAGCACATTTCGGTTCCACTTAAGGGCCTCAATATAAGCCATAGCACTGGCTGCAAGGCTGCCCTTTAGGCAACGATTCTTGAGCACATGCATCTTGCCGCGGCCTATGCATTTCTCACATGGCTTGCCATCGAGAAGGCAGGCATAGGATGGGCAAACTAACTTATAGTCATGCAAGGTCCACACCACGCGGCATCCACGTCTCTTGGCAAGTTTTGCAAGAATGGGCGAGAGATAGGAGTGGATGTTGTGAAGATGCACGATATTGGGCTTGAAGTCATCAAGTATCTTGTTGAAAGATGATTTTATATCTCCTAATCCCATGATGCGCATGAATGCATGCACTTTTTTTGAAATGCCACCTGTCATGTCTACTTGAGATGCATAGTAGCCGTTCCAGCCAGTATCAACATTTTCGGAATAGCCCATGGCAAAAACTGCCACTTCGTGACCTTTTTCCTTGAGCAGTCGCTCCAGATTCATTGCCACCACGCAGTCGCCGCCACGTGGGTAGTAAAACTTGTTTGCTATGAGGATGCGTTTCTTTTTCATGCCGATTGTGCAAAAGTACACATTTTTTCTGGTTACCGAAAGAGAAAGAACCATTTATTAATCTTTCATGCTCAAAATAAGTCAAAAAAGAAAGTTTTTTATTATTTTTGCAAAAACAAAATGAGAAACATGAAAAATATAAGATACAGTTTTGCCTTTTTGGCAATAATAGTTATTGCTACTGCCAGTGCAATGGCACGCACGGTAGAGATAAAGATTAGCCAGTGCCCTAAGCCTTATGTTGAAAACCTAAGGAAAACGGTAGCAAAATTAAGCAATAATGATGAGTTTGTACTTGATTTTGATAAACCCGGTAAATATGAATTTGATGGCTCTATCAAGTTCAGGTGTAATACGACAATTAAAGGATTGGGTCCTAATGCCACCAAGGTGATTGTGAGAGAAGGCTTTAATTCAGGAAAAAGCAAAATGAATGACGACACTTTTTTGGCATTTCATGGAAGCTCAAGTAAAAAAGTGAAAGTTGAAATTAAAAATGTTAGTTTAGAGTTAGCACAACACAATGGCATCTTATGGGAGAAGGCCGCTAAGCTCCAAGTAAAAGTGTGGTATGGTGATGGTGTGTTAGTTGATAACGTTGTTTTTAAGTCAAGAGACGCAGTCTTGACCAATCTTGACTTGAGGGAATGTGACAATGTTATAGTTCAGAATAGTGAGTTTGAAAATTACAACAATTGTGAGGCTGGTGGTTGTCTTTGGTCAAGAGGAAGTCAGAAGAATATAATTGTCAGGAATAATGTTTTTCGAAAATATGGTCATGACGAGGTTCTTGCTTTCTGGGGTGGCCGCAGTAATAGTAATGAGATTACCCAAATGAAAAATATTACCATTGAAGGTAACGATTTCTATTTTGGCAATAAAATTAAATCGAAAAACATTTTCAGTAAAGCTGTTTTTATTTGTATTTATCATTTTAAAGAGGATATTTTTAAAGTCCATAACAAATGTGATGTGGATAACATCGTGTTTAAAGACAACTCCATCACCATTGATGATGTGGTGGCTCGTGACATTGCCTTTTTCTTTGATTCTCTGGCCGAAGTCGGGAAAATAAAATTAATTAATAATAAGATTACCAATACTACCAAGACTTCAACTACATCAAATTATTTGAATGACATAACCCTACAGGCCTCTGGAAATGTTAAATATCCTATTGTTATTAATGACAACACTGTTGAAAATCATGGTGAAATCCTTGGTTACGGCAATAATAGCGGATATACATTTGTGTCGTTAAAGGATGTTGATGTGAGTATGGAAGGAAATGTTGTGGAGAGTGATTATGGCGTGGGGTTTTTATGGTGCCATGCAGGCTCAATGAACATTACACTGCTTAATAATAAAGCTTCTAACTTGTATAAAACAGGTATTCTTGGGTCAAGCGAGGGGGATAGTAAGGTGATGATTACTGCAAGTGGTAACACATTTAGTGGTGACACACGAATAACTTGCAAAAATGTCAAGGATTTACAATTAAACTATAAAAATAACACTCTGAATAGTACGGGCTATCATTTCTTCTTGCAGGAAGGTGCTGAGCAAACTTCAATTAATTTTGAGAACAATATTGTTAATTCTTTAACAGGCAAAGGTAAAATCTTTGCTAATTATAGTGGTAAACAATGTGATTTCAGTAATGTGAATATATCAAACAATACATTCAATGGTCTTAAAAAGGCCGACATTGTAGAACCACTTAATAAAGCAAGAAATATTCAAATTAATAATAATATTTACAGATAATAAATTTTGAAAGATGTCTCAACCAAAGGTCTCTATAATTGTTCCTGTATATAACACGAGTCAGTATTTGGAAAGATGCTTTCAAAGCATTGTGTCTCAAAATTATAAGAATGTTGAGATTATAATTATAAATGATGGCTCTACCGACAACTCCGGGGAGGTCGCCGAGATACTTGCTGCCTCAATAAATAAGGCAGTTGTTATACATCAAGTGAACCAGGGACCAGCTTTGGCTCGTCAAGCAGGATTGTTATGTGCCACAGGTGATTATATTTTATTTATAGATAGCGATGACTCATTAGAGCCTGATGCAGTTGATTTTTTGGTTCACAAGATAAGTTCGGGACAATTAGATGCAGTGTTTTGCGGTTTTAACCGGGTAATAGATGGGATAAAGTACCCTTCTCCACCAAGATCTGTTGAAGGTATTTTAAGTAGCGAAGAGATGCTTAAATTATTGCTTGAGCCGGAATTCTTATATATAGCATGCATGTGCTTTAGTAAAAGAGAATTATGGCAAAAGGAAATGCTTGGTGCAAAAAAAGGAATGCCGAGTGAAGACGTGTTGACCAACATAAAGCTTGTGCTTAAGTGCAATAGGGTAGGAGTGTATGATAAAAGACTCTATAATTACTATCAAGTGTCAACTTCATTGACGATGACAGGTCGATATTTCAAGCAAGCATTATGGCATACATATTTTAAAGAACTGGCAACAACGCTCAAAGAAAATGTTATAGACAATAAATTTGATGATCAAATCAAGATTAATGAGATTCATACATTTAGTTTTTATATAGATAAAATTGTGAAAGATGAGTGGTATAATCAAATCTTGAACTATGATGTGAGCCGATATCCTCGCAAAATTAGAGTGTTGCATACTTTGCTTCAATGGCCATGGCTACTGCACCTGTGTGTGAATGGGAACCGCTGGCTGAAGCGCAAAATGGGAAAAGTAATATAGAAATTATATCAGACCTAATGATTCTTTTATCATGATTTGAGTCATAAGCGTTGCCCCGTCATCGTTAAGATGATCGGAGTCGTTGAAATATCGATGGCGATTGTTGAAGAACAACGGATGGCATCCGTAATCTTTTAGCATTACGTTTTGTTGGCGGCAAAAATCATTCATCCATACCTGGAATGGTGCAGTCACTTCAAGGGAAGGAGCAATATAGACATAGAGCTTTATATCGTTTTCCCTGCAGGTCTTAATTATTTCCTCAAAACATTTAACTTGAATAGAATTAGTCTCAAAATCAGTGAAATTGATGATTGCTGTGTCGGTGAGATTTCCGTATAGTGGTTCATATCCATCGCAGTCATGAATGGGTATTGTGTGAGCTTTTGCCATCCATGTGAGCGTAGAGTTAAGGCGGTAGAGGTTACTGTAAAGCTTAGATTTCAGTTGCCAAGTTCCATAGTCATTAATATAGTTGGTAAGTGGCTTGTTGAGACCGTAAAAGTGCTTTATATCATCTATGCTATTGTTAAGCCAGACACTGGTGACCATCGCTGCGCAAGCATCAAGAATGACAACTTGCGGCTTGCACCGCTCGAGAGTCGATTGCAAAACAATCATTGCGTAGTTCATTCCATGTCCATCAATGCCTGCATTATAGGCTGTCATTCCAGTGCTGTCGGCAATCATCTTTGGCTGGAAAGTGTGACGTGCCCTTGAAGAGCCGAGGATTAGTACATCACATTTCTTCTTGAACAGTGCCTGAAAGGCATCGGTTTGCAGAGTGCCCACCTCAGGAGTGTTCATGAGCATCTTGTTCCCGATGAGCCCAGCTGCTATGTCGCATAATGCTACAACTGCCAAAATAATTATTATGTTGATAATAACCCTCTTCATGATTGTTTTTTAGAATTGTACATAGATGAAGCTGTTGCTTTCGAGCGCTCCAGTGAGGATGATGAAAACAATAGTTAATGCTATGCAAGTAATACTTATCGGTATGGATTTTGAATGCATGAAGAGTGGCCGGCCATGATATTCATCTTTATACTCCTTGTATATCATAATGAGTATTGACAAAATGCCAAATGTGAATAAAGGTACAGTTGCTTGAAGATATGGTATGCCCCAGTCACTTGAGAGCCATTTGCGCCAGGCAATGATGATGTCGCTATAAGAATTGGCTCTGAAGTACATCGCTCCTATGCAACAAACCATGAAATTGATGGCGATGCGCAGGCTCTTAAACCAAGTAGCATTTTGGAGTGTTTCATGTTTTTCCTCCAGCTTGACTCGAGGCGTCTTCATAATACGTGACACAATCACCCATAACCCATGGTGAGCGCCAAAGATGATGTATGTCCAGTTGGCACCATGCCAGGCACCGCAAATTATGAAAGTCACCATCACGTTGAAGTAAGAGCGCAGCTTGCTGCAACGGCTTCCTCCTAATGGTATGTAAATGTAGTCGCGCAGCCATTGTGAGAGCGAGATGTGCCAGCGTCTCCAGAAATCGCCACCGTTGACAGCAAAAAAAGGCTGCATGAAATTCTCAGTCACCTTCAGTCCCAAAAGCCTTCCCACACCTATTGCCATGTGGCTGTATCCGGCAAAGTCGGTGTACATTTGAATTAGGTAAAGGATTGAAGCCAAAGCTATTGACGAGGCGTTGTGATGTGAAATGTTGTTGAAGACAGCATCGGTATAGGGTGCTATGCGGTCGGCAATGCAGGCTTTCATGAAGAATCCCCACAAAATCCTCAACGAACCGTCCTTGATATTATCGGGAAGCAGCCGCCTTGTTTTGCCGAGTTGAGGCAAGAATGTTGAAGCTCGGTCGATGGGCCCTGACATTAATGTTGGGAAAAACGCTACATAGGCAGTGAAACTCACGATGTCTTTCTCGGCTTGTATTTTGCCATTCTCCACATCAATAATGTAACTGATGAGCTTAAATGTGAAATAGCTGATGCCAAGCGGAGCTATAATGTTGAGAGACCCGGCATTGACTGTCAGGCCTATAGACGTGAGAAACAGTGATAATTCACTAATGAAAAAGTTCAGATACTTGAAATAAACAAGTGTTGCAACACCAGCACAAATACCTGTTACCTTAAGCCATTTGGCTTTTGATGGGAAGTCGTTTTTATTGTTTTTTATCCCTATGGCAAGGGCGTGGAATATAGCAATGATAACAATGAATAATGCAAGCAGCTTAATGCTGACGTAGCCGTAAAAAACAAGTGATGCGATTGCGAGCCATGCGTTTTGACAGCGACAGTTTCTTATTAAGTAGTAAACAAGAAATACTGCCGAAAAAAACAACCAGAATTCTATAGAATTAATTAGCATGGCTTAATTTATTAAGTGGTAATCTTTATGACGGTTGCTTCTCTTCGGCTTCCTTTTCCCATGACAAGAACAGGAATGTGAACAAGACATAACAGAAATTGGGATATGACCAGAAATCAGCATATAGCAAGAGTATGAAAAAGGCCAATGCAAAGAAAGCTTGCATATTTATATTGCGTTTTGGGTATAGAGAAGGTTTTATTAATAGAAGAGAGAGAAAAAAGATAATATACCAAATGGCTCCAATGATTCCAAGTTGAAGCAAGGTGCTCATTATCTGTGGGTTGGTGCCTTTTAACAGCCAGTCATACTCATTAAAGAAGTCGGTTGCTTCAACAATTTTTCCGTGCTTGAAAAGGCTGATTCCAAATCCCATTAATTCGTGGCCCGGATGAGCCTCAAAAACCATTGGAACTATAGACAGCTTGGCAATGCGAGGAACGTCAAGCGTTCTGTCATAGTTTTTTTCGGCATATTCTATGGCTCCTTCCAAGTCATCAAGGTCGGCATCAAGGTATTCCTCAAAGAATTCGCTATCTATTCGTAATTTCCCTTGAGTGTCATCAACGGTAGATGAATAGAAATAATTGCCTACCGCAACTAATATAATAATTACTGGAGCAAGGAATGTCATGCGGATGACGTACTTACGGTCAATTGGCATCAGCAGGATAAAATAGGCGATAATGAGTCCAAAACTGATTTTCGTCTCGTTTAGAAATGTTGGGAAAAGCAGTAAGATGAGAGTCCAGTTTTTATATAGCGACTGCAGGATATTGTTACGGTCGATGCGCTTGTTGAGCAGGTAGAATGAAGTGTAGTAGACGGTAAAGCTTAAAATTCCTGAGAACCAATTACCCATAGTGCCACCAACATGATCGTCGGCACCATATTGAAAAAACTGGAAAAGAACGGCAGGAACCTGCAACCATAAGAAAATGTACAACTGCTTGTCAAGAGATTTTACAAAGAGGTCGTGACGATATTCCGTTTCCCAGAAGTAGCGCAGAATGGGAGGCAGAAATAAAACAGGGAAAAAGTATCTCAAGCCATTGAGCCACACAACGAGGCTGTCGTTGTTTACAATGAATCCACTTATTGCGGCTATAATAAGTAAAGAACCGATTAATATAATATCGACTGGCTTGCGAACGGTACATAATGCAAGGAACAGCATTATCAAATCGACAACCAGTTGGGAAAGCGTTGTCAAGGGACTTACAGTGTCGGGACCAAAAATCAGGTCGCTCACGAAGCCTGTGCACGTGGCAAGCCAGAAGCCAATGAAAAAGAGCCTTTGCAGGATGAATCGTTTCTCAAATTTCATGATTCTGGCAGTTGAAAAGTGTTAGGTTTTACTCCTTTAATGAAACAGTATAAGCTATGGTGGTTATTTCTCCTTGCCGTAGCCGTAGCCATAACCAGCCGAGAGGCGTGGGTTACTGTCGTTGAGCACCACGGCGGCATTGTTAAACTGCTTGCGTGCAACCACATCGTTGAAGTACTTGACGAGGTTGCGACGGGTGTGGTTGGCACGGGTGACAAAGAGTGTTGTGTCGCCAAACTTAGCCAGCGAGAATGTGTCGCTCACCATTGCTATTGGTGCCGAGTCGATGATGATGATGTCGAATCTTTCACGCAGCTGGTCAATGAGTTGCGGTGTGCGCTCTCCAAGAAGCAATTCCGAGGGGTTGGGAGGTACCGGACCTGCCACAATCACGTTGAGGTTCTCAACATCGGGAACTTTTTGAGTGATTTGCTCTATTGTTATGTCAGAATTAGACAAGAAGTTGGTCACACCTGGATTCATTTTAAGATTTAGCATGTTGGCAAGCTGCGGGCTGCGGATGTCCATTCCCACAAGAGCCACCTTCTTGCCAAGCAGCGCAAATGAAGATGCAAGGTTGGTACTTATAAACGACTTGCCCTCACCACTGATAGAAGAAGTGACAAGCACCACTTTGTCGTCTTTCTTTGTCATGAGGAACTGAACGTTGTTGCGCAGCAGGCGGAACAGTTCGACAATCGACGAGGTCTTTCCTGGCTTGACAACCAGTGAGTCGTGGTGGCGATTGTGGCATATCTCTCCCAAGACGGGTGACTTGGTGAGGTCTTGCAATTCGTCTTGAGTGGTGAACTTGGTGGTAAACAGGCTCTTCAGGTAGAGGAAGAGAATGGGCAGCATCAATCCTGCTATCAGCGCAACGAGCAGCACCACGGGGATGTTGGGTGCTACCGGCTTGCTCTTGGCATAGGCATGGTCAACGATTTTGCCCTTTGGCGTGGTGGCGGCAAGAACAAGCGCATTCTCTTCACGCTTTTGCAACAGGAATGTGTAGAGGGAATTCTGGATGCCTTGCTCGCGGTAGAGGGAGCGTATTTCCCGTTCCTGAGTAGGCACTTGACCCATTTCGCCTTGCGATTGTGCACTCACTTGATTAGCTTTTTCGATTTGAATCTTCAGCGCATTGAGCGAGTTGTTTACACCTTTGCGTATGGTCTCGCGCATAGCGTTCATCTGCTGGTCAAGTTCCCTGAGCACCTCGTTGTCATCCTTGGCACTCTTGGCAAGTTCGGCACGACGCATGGCAAGTTCGTTGAAGGCCCTGATGGAACCCGATGCCGCAGTGGAGTCGGCTTCAAATGGGATGTAGGAGTGTCGATTGCGAGGGTCGCTGATGAAATCGTTGATGAGTCCTATAATGCGATATTTCGACTCAAGGGCTACAATTTGGCTTTCGGCTTGCTCTTGGCGGGCAATGCTGGTCTTGGTTTGAATGCCCACATCGGCCATGTTGTGGCTGCGCTTGTAGGCCTCGATTTCAGCCTCACTGCCGGTGAGGTCTTTGTAGATAAGTCCTAATCGGTCCTCAATAAACTTGGCTGTATTCAATGCCTGCTCATCTTTCTCCTGTTGTCCACGTTCATTATAGAAACGAATCATGGTGTTGAGCATGTCCTTGCCCCGCTTGATGTTAGGAAGATTGATGTCCATGTAAATGGCATTGCTCTTCTTGTTGAGCACCTTAATGGTCATGTCTTCCATGATTTTCTCGGTACGCAGCAGGTTGCCTGTAACGTTGGTGCTGATGGTTACTTCTTCGCCGGGCTTGTAAAATTCGGTAGTCCTTATCTGGTAGGTGCCGTATGGAGTTCTTACGTTGGTGGGCAGGGTCTGGTCGGTTGCCGTGGCAAGAGTCTTGAAAAATCCCTTCTTGACATTAATGTCGGCTTTGCCGTCTTCTTTGATTTTCACCTTGAACGTCATGCCAATCGAGAGGGTGTCGAAGAGTTGCTCAGGAGCATCAATTTCGATAGGAGAATCTTTATACAGTTCTTTCCTGTTTAAGAAACTCTTGCGCTCGGTGTACAGGCGGTTGAGCTTGAGGTCCTTGACCATCTTGTTGCAGATGTCTTGTGAAGCCATGACAACTACTTCGTCGTCAACGCTTGCACCACCACCGCCTATCGAAAGACTCTTTAGCAACGAGGCACCGGCACTGCTGGCATCGTCGTCTTGTGCAACGAGAACTGTCGACATTACAAGGTATTTTGGCTGTACGTACTGCAAGTACACTATCGCAAGACCTATGCATGCGATAAGTGAAAGCACAAAGAGCCACCAGTATCGTTTATATTTATTGAAAAGACCTCCCATGTCGATTATTTTCTCGCCCTGGGAATTGTTGATGTTATTCTCGTAGGATTTGTTACTCATGTCGCGTTTGGTGAAAATGATGCCTGAAGTGGGTTGCCGATGGGTTATTTAACTGCCAGTGCGATAACCAATGAAGTCACTATTGATACTGCTCCCATGATGGTAGAAATTACTGAGAGCTTGAATGCGTTGTTTTGATTATACTTGGAGTTGTCGATGCGTATTTGGTTAGGTTCGACATATACAACGTCGTTTTGCTGAAGGTAGAAATATGGCGAAGCAAAAATGTTGCTGTCGGCAAGGTTCATGCGGTGATAGGTCTGCTTGCCTCCTTCTTCACGGATGACCAACACATTGCCACGCTCGCCAAACTCGGTCAAATCGCCTGCCGAGCTCAAGGCATCGAGCAAAGTGAATCGCTCGCTGTCAACACGAATTCGGTGGGGATTTTTTACTTCTCCCATTACGTTGATATAGAACCCCAACAGTTCAACTCTCACGAATGGGTCTTTGACAGTCTGGCTCACTCGGGTAGTGATCATCTGTTCGATTTCTTTAGCGGTCTTGCCCAACACGTTAATCCTGCCAAGAACGGGCATTACAATGTCGCCTTCCTTGTTGACTATGTAGGTTTGCCGGCGGGGATTGGATTGCGTGCTCATGTCACCGCGGCGAGCTGCATTGTCTTGCGGCTGGTTGAACATCGCCGTTGCTTCGGGAACGGCCGACGACACTGTTATCAACAACTCATCGTCGGGAACTATTTTTATGTCATAGCCCGAGCCTTGTGGCATGACCCCACTGGGGGAGTCTCCCAGGTTGCGGAAGTAGGAGAGAGTGTTCTCGGTAGCAGTCTTACAGCTTGTGAATGCAAGCAACATGGCTGCAAGTATTATTAAATTTTTAATCTTCATCTTTTTATGTGATATATATATTTATAAATTAACGTTTGTCCTGCTTCTATTATTGTTTGTTGTAGCCTGTTTTTTGAAGTATTTTGCCTATTAGTTCCTCGCGGGTCCCTTTTGGTATGGAATAATATGATAAAATGCAGGCGGCAATCATGTAAACAATCAATCCCCACCAGGCGTCGACCAGGTAGAATGGAATTGCCCCGATAGGTATTAGCACAGCAGCAATAATGGAGCTGGTGTAGAGCGACAGTTTGAAGTATCTTTTCATGTCATGGAGTCGGTAGATGAAAAGTACTAAATAGGTGATGATTGATGTGATGATGGCTCCATAAACACCAATATACTTGACAAGCACAAGGTTGCACACAAGATTCACAACCGCCGCAAGGAAAATAGCCGGCAGTGTGCGGGGCGTATCCTTGGCACACTGATAGCCCATGTCGAAAAATGCCGATAGGGCAAAAATCACCGCCGAAATGCCCATGGGATATAGATAGTTGACACTTTCTTGATAGTTGGCATCAACAATTACAGGATAAAACAGTTTCAGGGTGAAGGTGTAGGCGGTGAGCAGGATTGCGAGCACTCCAATGTAGGTGTTGAACATCTTGGAGAAGAACTTGTCCCGGTCTTGACTGTTATACTGCAAGATGGCGGTTTCTTGCCATGCTTGATAGAATATGGTTGAAAGTGTGAGGATAATGCCATTGAAGCGGAAGGCTACGGCATAGATCCCATTTGCGTCAATGCCAACGAAGTGGTTTATGAACCATCGGTCGCTGCTGCCCGTAAGCCACCAGCACAATGAGCCGGGCAGCAATGGAAGTGAATATTTGAGTATGTCGCGGCCCGCCTTGCCAAGGTCGATGTTAAACTTGAAATAAGTGGCAAAGATGTGCAATTTAAGCTCAAGAAACATTATTGCCACAAGCCGGGCAAGGATGTTGGCAAGGAAAATGCCTTTAATGCCTAAGCCGGCAAAAGCCACCAGCACAATGCTGAACACCCCAATTCCTATCGACGAGATGATGCCTGCCGCCACAAAGTCTTTGTTGTTGCCAAGTCCGCGGGCCACTTGGGTTATGACTTCAAAAAACGACATCGCCAGCAGCAGTAACAGGCAATACCACAAGTAGCCTATGCTGGTGAACATTGCCAGCAGGAATGTAGCCACGAGCGACACCATCACGCTTGTCAACAGCGTGCGGTAAATAAAGGTTATGATCTTGCTGCGCTCTCTTTGGTCCTGGGTTTCGAGAAGGAAACGAAATGCCCCGTCACGCAATTGAAGGGTTGCCAGTGGCATGATGAGAAAAATCACTGTCAGGCACAGGTCGTAGTAGCCAAAGTCGCCGGTGTTCTTCACAAAGAAGGTGTACAGGGGCACCATCGCAAATGTGATGATCTTAGATCCCAAATTTCCGATGGCATAAATGCCCAAGTCTTTCAAGAACTTAGACGATCGCTCTTGTGTCTTATCTTGTGTCAACAGTGTCTTATTTTTATAAGCGGTGCAAAGATACGCAGTTTTTTTTAGATTTATCGGTCTTGACGGCAAAAAAGCAATATCTAAAACGGAACTATATCGAATAAAAAGCCATGAAATATCTGATTGTAAATAAAAAATATATATTTTTGCACCAGCGTTACGTTAAGTTTTGTTTCGGTATGACGATATTAAGTGACGAGTATGTAAAGCACAACAGCGGAGCAATTGACCTGCTGAAATTAGTACTGGCGATATTAGTGGTAGGCATTCACACCACGCCGATGGGTTTTGGGTGCCGACCATTGTTCCGTGTAGGCGTTCCGCTGTTTTTCATGATTTCGTCCTATCTGTTTTTCCTCAAGCAGGGGACTTGCGCAACGGCCCTTGAGCGCAGGAGGCAGCTGGTGAGGAGCGTGAGGCGCATCATGAAGCTGTATCTCTTTTGGTTCGTAATACTGTTGCCTGTAACGTTGCGAATAAGGTTTTTCTCGAAACAGCAAGACTTTGATATATGGGTCGACGGTGTGCAAAGGTTCTTTTTCGACAGCACCTTCTTGGGGTCGTGGTATCTGATGGCATTGGTTATAGGCATTGCCGCCGTGTGGTTCTTAAGCGAGAAAAGGGTTCATGATATTTGGATTTTGGCATTGGGCATTTTATTGTATGTTTTGTGTTGCATGACCAGCGTTTATCGCCCTCTCGTTGCCAATGTCCCCTGGTTGGAGCAAGTTTTGATACCTTTTGAAACGGTGATATTGTGTCCTCACAACAGCTTTGCCGCGGGAATTCTTTTCGTGGCAACCGGAAAGATGCTGGCACAGCGTTCGTTTCACATTCCCAATGCTGTGTTGATAACGATGGCCCTGGCGTTGACAGTTCTGCTCTATGGTGAGCATTACGTGGTGAAAAGCCTGTGCGTGGTAACCAGTGATGATTGCTATCTCATGCTGCCGCCACTGTGCCTGTGCCTGCTGGTGCTGGTGGGGCAGAACACCAAGCTAAAACTGAATTTCGACACAAGGCCTCTTAGGGCATGTTCCACAATCGTTTATTGTTCTCACATTTCGGTCGCTTATTGCCTGAACATTGTGCTCAACCGTTTTGTGGAAAAAGAATCTGCAATTTATTATGTGTTATTATTCTCTGTAACTCTGTCGCTTGCATTGTTGCTCAGTTATGTTTTGCTGAGGCTTGAAAAGCGTGATTCTCTACATTGGCTCAGGTTCTCTCATTAATTCAAGTATAGGAAGTAACCGAACCTTGAAGGTTTAACGGTTAACGGTTACAGGTTAACGGTTACAGGGTTAATTGTGCATTGTGCATTATGCATTATGCATTATGAATTAAAAACTAAAAACTGATTACTGACAACTAATAACTGTAGATGACATTGGCTACGGTTTGCCCCACTGCTTTGAGCACTCCCTTGTCAATCCAGTGCAGCGTGTCGTCGATAGTGTGCCATCCTGCAAAGAAACCTGTGTCGCTGTCTTGACGTGTATCGATAATGTCGATACACTGGATTCCCATCTTATTGACTACGATATGATCGTCGGTGATGGCACCGCCCAGATTGCTGTCAAAGTAGTTGCCATAGCCACTCTCACGGGCGATATTCCACACCTCATTGACTACGCTTGGAGCATATTGCATCGACATGATTTCCTTACCAAACCGGGCGCCTTTAGCTCCCACCATGTCAAGGAGTATTCCAAACCGTGCCGAATAGCCTGTTACATGAGGATTCTTTGCCCAGTATTGAGTGCCCAGAGCCCAGGAGTCCTCGTTTTCATTCTCTCCCCAATCTTCGGCATCAACAAGCAAGATGTCAACACCTATGTTTGGACGGTTGTCTTTCATGATGTGGGCCAGTTCCAGCAATACTGCCACTCCGCTGGCGGCATCGTTGGCTCCCATCACTGGCTCTTTGCGCTTGGCGGGGTCGGGGTCATTGTCAGCCCAGGGACGGCAGTCCCAGTGGGCGAGCAGCAAGATGCGGTTATCGCTGGCGGGATTGAAGGAGCCTATAAAATTCTTGATATTTAGCGTCTTGCCATCAAATGTGGTAACCTGTGCTTCCTGCACGATAACGCTGTCGCAAGTCTCGCTGAGCGACTGTTCGAGCCATTGTGCACACTTGCTGTGGGCGGGTGTGCCAGGCACGCGAGGCCCGAAATCGCACTGGGTTTTCACAAGGTTGTAGGCATTGTCGCCACTGAAATCAACGGTGACGGTTGCGGTTGTGCTTTCACTCGATGCGCTGCTGTCGCTCGCCTGCTGTTGTGACTTGCAACTCAAGAGGGCAACTAAAGCTAAAGATAAGAAAAGAATAAATCGCATGTGATATAAATAGAGCATTAAGAATTATGCGTTATGCATTATGAATTGTGCATTATGAATTGTGCATTATGCATTGTGCATTATGCATTGTGCATTGTGCATTGTGCATTAATTAAAGCTTTAGGTCTTCTTCGTTTTTGGGCTTGGGAGGATAGTCGATGGTGTAGTGCAGTCCTCTTGACTCCTTGCGCTCCTTGGCCTGGCGCATAATCAGGTAGCCCACGTTGATGATGTTGCGCAACTCGCAGATGCGACGGCTCACGGTACTCTCCTTGAAGAGTTTCTCGGTCTCTTCATAGAGGATGTCAAGGCGGTTCCATGCGCGGTCAAGACGCAGGTTGCTGCGCACAATGCCCACGTAGGCGCTCATTATCTCGCCTACCTCTTTCTCGCTCTGGCTGATAAGCACCATTTCCTCGGGATGCTGGGTCCCCTTGTCGTTCCATTCGGGGATGTCGGTGCGATAGTCGTAGTGGTTGTGGCAAGCTATGGCATGACGAGCGGCTGCGTCGGCATAGACTACAGCCTCAATCAGTGAGTTGCTGGCAAGGCGGTTGCCTCCATGCAGACCGGTGCAGGAACATTCGCCCACGGCGTAGAGTCGCTCAATCGATGAGCAGGCATTAAGGTCGACTTTAATGCCACCGCACAGGTAGTGTGCAGCCGGCACTACAGGGATAAAATCCTTGGTGATGTCGATGCCTATTTCAAGGCAGTGCTTGTAGATGTTGGGGAAGTGGTGCTTGGTCTCCTCGGGGTCCTTGTGGGTCACATCAAGGAACACATGGTCCTCGCCACGCTGTTTCATCTCGCTGTCGATGGCGCGTGCCACCACGTCGCGGGGGGCAAGCGACAAGCGTGGGTCATACTTTTGCATGAATTCCTCGCCGGCAAGATTCTTGAGCACTGCACCGTAGCCGCGCATCGCCTCAGTGATGAGAAATGCGGGACGGTCGCCTGGATGATAGAGGGCGGTGGGATGGAACTGGATGAATTCCATGTCTTGCACTGTGCCTTTGGCACGATATACCATGGCAATGCCGTCGCCTGTGGCGATAAGCGGATTGGTAGTGGTGTGGTATACCGCTCCGGCACCACCTGTTGCCATAAGGGTTACGCGCGAGAGGAAAGTGTCGACCTTTCCTGTGTCCTGATTCAAGACATAGGCTCCATAGCACTGTATGTCGGGAGTGCGGCGGGTTACAATTTTGCCAAGGTGGTGTTGTGTAAGTATTTCAACAGCAAAGTGGTTGTCAAATATGTCAATGTTTTTGTGAGCTTTTACTGCCTGGATGAGCGACTCTTGAATCTCATGCCCGGTGTTGTCGGCATGATGCAGGATGCGGAATTCGCTGTGGCCGCCTTCGCGGTGCAGGTCAAAGTCGCCCTTTTCGTTCTTGTCGAAATCTACGCCCCAGTCAATAAGGGCCTTAATCTGTTCGGGAGCCTTGGTGACAACTTGCTCTACGGCTTTGGGGTCGTTGAGCCAGTCACCAGCTACCATAGTGTCATGAATGTGTTTCTCAAAGTTGTCAATCTCCATGTTGGTGACACTTGCTACGCCTCCTTGAGCCAGGTCGGTGTTGGCTTCATCAAGGGTGGTCTTGCACACTAAAGCCACCTTGCCTGTGCCGGCAACTTTCAGGGCAAAGCTCATTCCAGCCACGCCCGAACCTATAATTAGATAGTCATATTTGTAAGTCATAATTGTACAGATTGTTGTTGATGATGATGATACTATTGTTGATTTGGACTTTCAACGGCTGGCGTGGGTTGAGGCTGCTCGGGAGGAGCTTGCTGCTGGTTCTCCTTGCTGCCGTTTATGTCATTTTCTACCATGTTGCGAATGTACTCTGAGTTGTCAGGACCACCGTCGGCCGAGTTTTGATGTGGAATGCTGTCGTCGTAAGGCTGATAAGTTCCAGTAGCCAACGAGTCGACATATTCATTGACATTCTTCAGGCTATTGCTGCATGCCATGACTGTTCGGTCAAGTTCGTGATCGGCAGGAAATTCCTTGCGCAGGTAACTGAAATTGCGGTTTGCCAGTACTTTCTGTAAGAAAAGTCCCACAATGGGCAATGCCACTCGGCTACCTTGGCCCTGGGCGGTGCGGAAGTGAATCTGCCGATATGAACCGCCTACCCAGGTGCCACACACAAGGTTGGGGGTAATGGCCACAAACCAAGCGTCGGTGTAGTTGTCGCTTGTGCCGGTCTTGCCGCCAATTCCCACTCCGCTCACATAGTTGTTGAGGGCTTGCCCGGTGCCGCCGGCATCACAGCACACCGCCTCAAGCATTCGTCTCATGGAGTAGGCCTGATTGTGCGATAGCGCGCGGCTGGGGTCGTTGAGTGAACGGCTGTTGTATATTTCTTCTTTCTCGCCTTTCTTGTTGGTGCGGTAGATGCGTGTCACGAGCACCGGGTGCTTGGGCTGACCGTCATTGACCACTGTGCCGTAGCAATTCACCAACTCAAGCAAGTTAACATCACTTGAGCCGAGGCACAGCGATGGGGTCTCGTCAAGATTGGATTTTATTCCCATGTCGTAGGCCGTTTGCGCAACTCGTTTCACACCCACGTCGTTGCCCACTTTCACGGCAATGATATTGTTGCTTCGAGCCAGTGCGGCACGCATGGTCATGGTTTGGTTGGAGAATCGTCCACTGGCATTCTTGGGCTCCCACAGTTTCGATTGTCCCGACTTAGCGTCGCGGTCCATAAGTGGTGTGGTGAGTGGCGAGTCCATATACATGTCACATGGGCGGCGGCCCTCCTTCAGGGCGGCACTGTAGACAAAGAGCTTGAAAGTGCTGCCTGGCTGGTGCTGGGCTCGCACGTTGTCATATTGCCAGGTATTGTAGTCGACATCTCCCACCCAGGCTTTTACTTCGCCCGTGTGTGGGTCCATGGCAATGAAGCCGCAGTGCATCTTGTGAAGCATGTACTTGATTGAATCGATAGGGCTCATGTTGGCATAGTGTCCGCCGTTATAGTCAAAGAGCTTCATGCGATGCTTTTTGTTCATGTAGTGTTCTACCGAGTCAAGATTCTCGTTAAACTTTGCCATTAGCTGGCGGTAGATTTCGCTGCGCTCTATCTTGTCGGTAATGAAGTTTTCCAAGACATTGCCTTTAGCGTCTACCCAGCATGGCTTGTCGCCCCATTCTCGGTCAAAGTTTTGCTGAACTATACGCATCTGTTGTGTCACAGCTTGCTCGGCATAGCGTTGCATGCGGGTGTCGATGCTGGTGTGTATTTCCAGTCCGTCGCGGTAAAAGTCTACGTCATTGTCTTCGCACCAGTCACGCATTTCTTCAACTACTGCCTTGTGGAAGTAGGGGCATTGATTGTTGTTCTCGGTTTCGGGAGTATATTTAAGATTGAGCTTGCGCTTCGACAAGCGGTCGTATTGCGACTGAGTGATGTCGTTGTGTGACAAGGCATTGCTTAACACGGTATTGCGACGCTCAAGGCAACGCTTGGGATGCTTGAGGGGATTGTAGAGCGAGGTGCCCTTGAGAATGCCCACAAGCATGGCGCTCTGCTCGGTCTTGAGCTTGGCGGGAGTGGTGTTGAAGTAGGTGCTTGCCGCTGTCTTGATGCCAAAGGCTTGATTGCCAAAATCGACAGTGTTGGCATACATTTCCAAGATTCTCTCTTTGTCGTAGAAAGCCTCAATTTCCGAAGCGAGAATCCACTCCTTCATTTTCATGATGATCATCTTCACGCCGGGAATGTAGCACAAAAGCCCACCGGTGTATTCTCTGGTGCGCATCTTGAACATGTTCTTTACCAGCTGCTGGGTAATGGTAGATGCTCCGCGTGGACGGCGATGCACGATTAAATCTTTGAGTGCACCGCCCATGCCATGAAAGTCAATGCCCCAGTGGCTGTAGAATCGCTCATCTTCGGTATCAATGAGCAGCTTAAAGAACATAGTGTCGACCTCTTCATATTTCACCGGAGTGCGGTTCTCTTTAAAGAATTTGCCAATCTGCTTGCCGTCGGCACTGTAAATGTAGGACGCATTATAAGGGCGAGGTTCCATGATGTCGTGTAACGACGGCGACTTGCCAAAGAGCCACAAGAAGTTGACGTTTATGGCAATGAGCAAGAGCAGGAAAGTGACAAAAAGGGTGCACATGGCATAAAACGCCTTTTTATACCAGGGCTTGCCGGCATAAAGGCCTTTATACCATGCGTTGAAGCGCTTGTAGCGAGCCCCTATGGCGTGCCACAATGTCACTAACTTGTGCCATATATTGTTTAGTATCATTTCTTATTATAACATATAGAGGTTGCAAAATTAATAAATTACTTAAAACTATAGTCCAAAAAACACTTAAAATTGTATCTTACAGCCAAAAAATGAAGAAAAGGAACACTTCCAATTCTTCATTTTAGTGAATGATAAGCTATTCAACATGTGGCATGAAGCGCCTGATATGGCTGGTCTTGAATGCCCAGCACGAGTTCTGCTCCAGCTGTAGTGGCAGGGGGGCAAGATCCTTGGCATTGACATCGGTTCGCCCCATTGTAATCATGCCATAAACTTTACCGTCTTCATCAAAGATTGGGCATCCACTGCAGCCGTGTGTTATATGGTCGACCGAGGCGATGCGCACGTGGCCCGCCATGTCGCGGTCTTTGATAACAAGCCCTTGTGTGGCAATTTGCCGAAGTCCGTCGGGTTTATATTGCCAGCAAAGGATGTTGAGATGGTCGTTGGGATTAGCGTCATTGTCAGCTAACGAGAGGGGACTTTTTAGCCCGGGGATAGGGTATAGTGCCACATCAAAGCCTGTGCGGTCATCGGCGGGTACAATTTTTGGTATCCAGTTCTCAAACTGGAGTGGATGGAAATTATTGCCGTTGCGCACATAATGGGTGATGGGGGTGTCAATCACATGGCCTGCGGTGACAAGATAGCCGTCGATGCAAAAAGCCGTGCCGGCAAAGGAGCGCACGTTGCCAAATTGGCGAAAGATTGGCATCACGTAGGGTATTATATTTTGGTCCATAGAACTTGCTATATTGATTTAGTGCTAAAATAGCAAATTCTGTGCCAGTATCGGGCGATGGCTGTCATTGCAGGCGACGGCGCATGATGGTACTGGTCACGAGCGATGTCACGAAACCTATCGCAGCCACAAGCAGCAATACTATCAAGATATCGGTCCACACCACTTGTACGGGATAAGAACTTACCACCACTTGCGACGGGTCGGCACTGAGTTTTAACCACCCAAAGGTCTGCTGTCCAAGGCACAGTAGCAGTCCCAGGATTATGCCCAGTACAGCTCCGAGCATGGCAATCAGCCATCCTTCGGCCACAAAGATGCGTGTAATCTGCTGATTGGTGGCACCAAGATGCTGAAATGTAGCTATGCTCTCATCTTTCTCTATGATAAGAAGCGACAGGGTGCTGATGACGTTGAAGGTGGCTATGATCATGATGAAAGCCAGCAACAGGAAGGTTACCCATTTTTCTACATTCACCATGCGGAACGATTCGGACTGTTGCATGAGCCGATTCTTCACTAAATAGCTGTCACCAAGCATTTTTTCCAGTTGCTTCATCACCGAGGTCTCGTTGGCGCCGGGCTGTAGTTTTATCTCTATTTGTGTGGCTTGGGTGTCGTAGTCAAAAAGGTTGCGTGCAAAATCAAGGGGGACAAAGATAAGATCTTGGTCATAAGAGTTTTGCTGTACTTGAAAGATTGACGAAACAAACAATGAGTCACACATGAAGGCATCAATAGGGTTGGCGATGTTGACTCGTCCCACGCGTTTGGGCGCATAGAGCTGCAACATTCGCAAGCTGTTGGCTCGTAGGCGAAGGTTCACGGCAGGCCCTATGCCCACAACGGCAAAACTCGACACATCATCTTTCAAGGCATAGTAGCCATCAACGATTGTGCTGTCTATGGCATTGATTTTGTGATAGTTGGCGGGAACGCCTTTTAGCCTGACGGGCATTTGATAGTCGGCATATATGGCAAGAGCCTGGTCTTCAAGCACTGGCATTGCCATTGCCACACCATCTGTTGTCTTTATAGCTTGGATTACGCTGTCGGCATCGGCGATGGTCTTGCCGTGAGCAGGCATGATAGCCACTTGTGGGTCGAGGCGAGCCAGGCGGTCTTGTATCACACCTTTGAAACCATTGAAAACGCTTAGCACACACACGAGTGCGGCGGTTGTCACCACCACTCCACAAATGGAAATGATGCTGATGATGTTGACTGCGTTGTGAGCCTTTTTAGATTTTAGGTAACGCAGTGCTATTTTCAATGGCAGTGACACGTCTTTTTAAGTATTAAGTTGTAAGTGTTAAGTAGTAAGTGATAGAGCCATGAGTTTTTGAAGAAAATGCACTTAAAACATATTACTTACTATTTATTTATTGCTTATTTCTTTAGCAGTTCGTCGATGTGCTCGATATAGTCGAGTGAGTCATCTACATAGAATACCAGTTCAGGGGTCTTGCGCAACTGGTTTCTTACTCGTTGGGCAAGTGTGTAGCGTATCGTTTTAGTATTTTGATTCACGCCATCTACAATTTCTTGGGCACGTTCGCTGGGAAACACGCTCAGGTGTACGCGGGCAATGCTCAGGTCGGGCGACACGCGCACATTGCTAACACTCACTATCACGCCACGCATCTTGGCGGTGTCTTCGCGGAATATCTCGCTTAAATCTTTTTGGATTAGTCGCTGTATTTTCTGTATTCTTGTTGATTCCATAAATGTTACTATTACTAACTTATGCAAAGGTACTGCTTTTTTGTGAAATTACTACCATAATAGTGCTCTTTTTCGAGGCTTTCAATGGAGTAAACCTTTTTACCTGCTCTTGCGGCACTACCATGACTGATATATCTTATCTATAATCAAAATAACCACTTATGTTGTTTTTTTGGGCATTTATGCTCAAGAAACGGTAAAAATGCACTATCTTTGTACACCGCCAAGACGGGGGCGTTTTTTCTCCCGTGTGTTCTTGTTTCATCACAAGGTGCGGTGAGAAAGAGAGTAATAGTAACAATTTTCCAAGACGATTGAGCGATAACAAGATAAATAGAGCAGGCAACAGTCTGGGCAGCAAGGGTTTGTTGTTGCTTTTTGGTGAAGTGATGGCAATGGGGCTGGTGGGCGTCTATTCATCCACGCATTTCTCATTTGGCAACTCGATGAGTATAGTAATTGCCTTTGCTGTCGCTTATCTTGTACCGCGTTTCATCTATTCAGGCAGCAAGGTGTCTTGCCGCTGGGGACAATGGACTCTGCTGCTGGCTGCCACAGCTCTGTCGGTTTACGCGATTTGTGAGTTTATAGCTTGGACTCCTGTTGCCGGATATTCACTGGAAATTCCTTATTTGACCGATGATAGTGAGGCTTATTACCGATGGGCTTTGTCGCATTATGACGGTCGCTTCCCGGCTCCTGATATTATATATTCTGGCTTGCCAATCATTATGTTGGGGCTATGGAAGGTTTTTGGAGTAAATGTGGTGTGGCCTATGGCCCTCAACATCATGTTTATCCTTCTCACTATGGTGATGACTGGCAAGATTGCTCACCGCCTGCTAAGCCATCGTTTCCCTTCGGTCAATCCCGTTAACATTGTGGCAAGCGCAATGTTGATGGTTGCATTGCTGGGGTTCTTTGTAGCACAGGGCATGAGAATTCAGAAGGAGAGTTATTGCTCACTGGGCTTTACCATGGTTGCCTATGCCTTTGCCGGAATGACTGTATCTACTCTTAATAAGAGAGATAGGTACCGAGACCTGGTAATCTTCCTTGCTGGAACACTCCTCGTGGCTTTTATAAGAACCAATTTCGTCTACTTTATTTTTGTTGGAGCGGTAATGATGTCGCTTGCCGGCAAGTGTGCACGTTGGAAGCAAGGGATGCTGATGGCAGTCGTGGCACTATCCATCACATTCCTGTTTAACTACTTGTTCAGCTATACTATTGAACATCAGCTCCTTATTCTTGAGGGTGGCAAGGTTATGGCTAATGATTTTGAATTGGGTAAAACCCAGCAGCCTTACCAAAACATCATTGGGGACTATTATTTCTATCCACAATGGAAGCGAGTGCTCATGCTGCCCATCACAATGGGTGTTCAATACATTATTCCTTTCCCTTGGATTTATGACTATAGCAATGCTACTGTCATGACGTTAATCCTGCACATGAGATTTATGTGGTATTTTGCGGGAGGAATGTGCCTTTTCTATTATTTATATTTAGCTGTTGTCCGTTACAAAACGTTCAGTCTTGGCATTTGGGCATTGTGGCCAGTGGTGATTTTCGTCTTCTTGGCATTTGCCACTGGAGGTCTCGTGGGGCGCTATTTCTTGCCCATTCAGCCCTTGTTTATAGTAATTGCACTGTATGTGATACTCCTTGTCAGGGAGGGACATTGCCGCCGGGCGTTCACTATTGGAATGGTGATATACTTGATTGTTCTTTTCGCAACATTTTTCTTCTGTTATTACACTCACGTCGGCTTTCTGAGAAGTAATAACTTGATATCTTAGACCATAGTTGTCCAATAACGTGTTGCCGTCAATGCGTTTTCTTATACAAGACGGTTAACCCGTCGCGCAGTGGCAGGATTACCGTCTCCACTCTTGAGTCGTTGGCAACCAGGTTGTTAAAGTCGAGGATGCCACGTGTTTGGTCATCCATCTTTTTGCCGTGAAGGTCGGTAACCTTGCCGTCCCACAGGGTGTTGTCGGCAATGATGAATCCGCCGGGCTTCACGTGCTCAATGACAAGGTTGAAATAGTCGACGTACTGTCGCTTGTTGGCGTCAATAAACACTAAGTCGAACTCGCCACCGAGTTTTGGCACAATTTCTTTACAGTCGCCAATGTGGAGTGTGATGCGGTTGCCAACCGGCGATTTCTCAAAGTGGCAGCGAAGGAAATCTTCTAATTCGTCTTCAATTTCAATTGTGTGGATGCGGGCATCGTCGGGCAGTGCCTCGGCAAGGCATTGCGTGGCATAGCCCGAGTAAGTGCCTAACTCAAGCACACGCTTGGGACGTATCATGCGCACGAGCATCTTCAACACACGCCCCTGCAGATGCCCAGAGCACATGCGCGAGTAAAGCAGCTCTATGTGAGTGTCTCGGTCTAATTCATGCAGATAATCGGGTTCGGCATCAATGTGAGCTAATATATAATCTTCAAGTTCTTGAGTCATAGTTTAACAGAATTGAGGGGAGTGGTGAGAGGGGAGAGGTGAGAGTGAGAGGCGAGAGAGGTGAGAGAATTATGCATTGTGCATTATGCATTGTGCATTGAGTCAAGGGCTTCGATGGCAAGGCGGTAGCTGTCGAGGCCAAAGCCGGCAATCACACCCTTGCAGGCGGGAGCAATAGCCGAATGGTGGCGCTCCGGCTCACGGCAGTAAACATTGCTCAAGTGCACTTCTACAGCTGGTGCCGGCACGGCACGCAAGGCATCTGCTATTGCCAGGCTGTAGTGGCTGTAGGCTCCGGCATTAATCACAATGCCGTCGGCATCAAATCCCGCACGTTGAATTTCGTCGACGATGCTTCCCTCGATGTTGCTCTGGAAGAAGGTGAATTCCACATCGGGATAGGCGGTGGCAAGCAGCTGCAGGTAATTGTCGAGCGATTTAGTGCCGTAGATGTCGGGCTCTCGTTTCCCCGTGAGATTGAGGTTTGGGCCATTTATGATTGAAATCTTCATGATAGTATTGTTCTAAAGAGTTGTTTATTGACCAACGTTGATTACACGTTACAAAGTTAATGATTTGTTTTTAAAAAACAACAACTTGATATATAGAAAAGTGAGTGTTATTAGTCATGGCAGTTGTTGACCTTTTCTTTTGAAGGGGTATTGATTCTTTAGAGAATAATGATTACCTTTGCATTATTAACCCGAATCGGTCATTAGGGTTTAAGAGAGCTTAAAATGATTACCAAGAAAAAGGGCTATATAGAGCAACTCATCGAGCAGGGAGAGCACGAGCATCAGGATTTTAAGTACCAAATCACTGACGCACGCAA